>DATFSP010000087.1:0-12451 GCA_035262545.1 Rhizomicrobium sp.
GATCGAGAATGCGCGCGAAAACGATCTTCCCGCCATCACTGCGATCCTCAATCACGCCGCGGCAAATACCACCGCCACCTGGCACGAATATCCCAAGACGGACGCGGAGATGACGGAGTGGTTCGCCGCCCGCACGAAGGACTATGTGGTGTTGGCCGCGCGCGATGCCTCGGGGCTGCTGGGTTATGCCAGCTATGGGCCCTTCCGGGCGCAGTCGGGCTATAGGTCAAGCGCCGAACATTCCATCTATGTGCGCGAGGACCAGCGGGGGAAGGGGATCGGCAAAGCCCTGCTCGCGGCCCTGATCGAGAGCGCCCGGGCCCAAGGGCTGCACGTCCTGGTCGGGGGCGTCGATGCCGACAATGAATTGAGCATCGCGCTGCACAAAGTGTTCGGTTTCGAAGAGACAGGACGGCTTCCACAGGTGGGACGCAAGTTCGGCCGCTGGCTCACACTGGTCTTTCTGCAAAAATCCCTCTAACCGCGCTATCATCCGGTGCGAGATGAGAAGGGAACGGGTAATGCGGGCGAAAATGTCGGCGGCGTGTGCGGCACTCTTGATTACCGGCCCAGCCTGGGGCGCGACGTACGACGTGGCTGATAAAGACATCGCCCACGCTTCGGGGCGACTGAATGCTGAAGGAGTGTGATGTCGATCTCACAAATGATCAGCGGACGGAATGCAAATTACTTCCTCTTCGCCGTCACTCTGGTCGAACTGATCTTTCTCCTTCACTTAATTCCCACCTTCACGCTGGTGGACTGGATCTATCTCTCCGAGCACCTTCTGGTCTTGGGAATTTCTCTGACGCGCCGTCAGCCAGTGGCTCAGGATCAGTCCTGGCCCGCTTCGCTCGCGGTTGCCATCGCATACAGCTATCCCTATGCCCAAATCATTAGTCTTCACTCGATGGCAGGTCATATTGAGTGGCCGGCTGTTGGTACGGCTCTTGTATCTCTATCCGCATTTCTAAGTCTCGCCGCGCTCTATTCGATCGGGAGGCTGTTCGGCGTACGACCCGCATTGCGCGGGCTTACAACAATCGGTCCATATAGGTTTGTCCGCCATCCAATGTATCTGGCCTATTTCATTGCCGACATTGGATACAACCTCCAGGAATGGAATGTGGGAACTTTGCTCATCGTAGCCGCGGGGTGGGGATCCTTGGTTTATCGCATTTATGCCGAGGATCGGATGCTGTCACAGCACTCTGATTGGGCCGTTTATGCCGGCAAGGTGCCGTACCGGCTCATCCCCGGACTATGGTAAGCAGCGGTCGACGCGCTATCATCCCCTCGCCACGGGAAAGAGGAATGGCGATGCGGGCAGCAATATCGGCGGCGTCTCTGGCGCTTTTGGTCAGCGCGCCGGCCTGGGGCGCAGGCTATGACGTGGTGGAAAAAGACATCGCCACGCTGCAGTCGGACATGGCGGTCGGACGGGTCACCGCGCTGGAATTGGTGCAAGCCTACGAGGCGCGCATCGCCAAGCTTGATCCCCAACTACATAGCGTGATCGCGCTCAATCCTGATGCTGAAAATCAGGCCCGCGCGCTGGACCAGGAGCGCCGGTCCGGTCAGGTGCGGAGCCCGTTGCACGGCATTCCCATCCTGGTGAAAGACAATATCGAGACGCTCGATCCGGTCGCCACCACGGCGGGTTCGCTGGCGCTCAAGGACAACATCACCCATCGCGATGCGCCGGTGATCGCGCGGCTGCGCGCGGCGGGCGTGATCGTGCTGGGCAAAGCCAACTTAAGCGAATGGGCCAACATCCGATCCACCCATTCGATCAGCGGCTGGTCGGCCATCGGCGGCCTGGCGCATAATCCATATGTGCTCGACCGCAACACTTGCGGTTCTTCGGCGGGCAGCGGTGCGGCAGTAGCCGCCAGCCTGGCCGCCGCGGCGCTGGGCACCGAGACGGATGGCTCGCTCGTTTGCCCCGGCTCTTTCAACGGCATCGTCTCACTCAAGCCTACGGTCGGCCTGGTTTCGCGCACCCACATCGTGCCCATCTCGCATACCCAGGACACGGCGGGTCCGATGACCCGCAGCGTGGCCGATGCAGCACTGCTGTTGTCGGCAATGGCGGGCAGTGATCCCGACGATGCCGTCACCGCCGAGGCCGATGCGCATCGCGCCGATTATGCCGCTTCACTGCGGGGCGCATCGCTCAAGGGCGTGCGGCTGGGCTTGATCCTCCCGCCGCCGGATCATTCTCCCTCGAACACCGACATCCTGCTTCAACATGCGGTGGACCTCCTCCAGGCCGAAGGAGCGCAGATCGTCGAGATTCACGATTTCAAGCCACCAGCCAATGCCTCGGACCAAGAGGACGCGGTGCTGAAATACGAGTTGAAGCACGACATGGCCCAGTACCTACAAAGTCTGCCTGGCACAGCTCCCAAGACCCTGTCAGATCTGATCGCGTTCGACAGCGCCACGCCACGCGAGCTGACGCTGTTCGATCAGGACAATTTCGATATGGCCGAGGCCAAGGGCGATCTCACTGATCCCGCCTACGTCCAGGCACATCAAGACCTGCGCGCCAGTACGCGCGCCCTGCTGGATACGACCCTCACCCAGAACCATCTCGACGCGCTGATTCGTGCCACCGACGATCCTGCCTTTCGGGTGGATGAGGTCAAAGGCGACAGCGAAAGCGGCAGCGATTCCTTCCTGCCCGCAACTGCAGGCTATCCGCATCTCACAGTTCCCATGGGCATGGTCCAGGGCCTGCCTGTGGGGATTTCCTTCATGGGGACGGCCTGGTCGGAAGCAAAGCTGCTGGCGATCGGGGCCGCGTTCGAACACGCCGCCCAGGCGCGCAAGCCACCCACTTTTATACCCTCGTTGGAATCGACGCCCGCCATCGCCGCCGCGTTGGCGCCGTTATCGCGCTAGGAGTGGGCCGGCGCCGGTTTGATGGCCGGCCCGATATAGATTCGCCGCTTGCTGAAATCGATCGCCAGAGAATTGGAGCGTAGCAAGGCGGGACCGATGATAGCGGCGGGCCGGTTCTCAAGTCCGAAATATTGGAACACTTTGGCGTTCGCAACGATCACTGATTGATTGGGGAATGAGTGATCGTCCACGGCGATGGAGAGGCCCTTGATCACCACCACCGGCTCGAGCGTCCCCAGCGCATCGCGCAAATCTTCGGGCACCTTGTCCTTGAGGAAATTCGCACGGCGAATCCCCAGACGTTCGGCCGCTTCCCAATTCAGCATGGTGATGCCGGACCCCATGTCCAAAAGCGCGGTGACCGTCTCGCCACCGAATTTGGCGTGCATCCACCAGAAGGTGACGTCCATGTCACGCGCCTGATAGGGAGTGAGTATCTCGGACGGCCATCGGCGATAGGCATCGACGCCAGCATCGCTTGGATCCATCAGCCTCACCTGCAGCGTGTCGTGGTCCATGACCAGGAAATAATGCGAGAGCGCGTCCATGCCCAGAATGCCGTCAGCGCTTTGCGTCCCGTCGAGTGGAGGCGCGTCGTCCGGCAGCACGCCCAAGGTGAGGCCGGTGATGGTCTGCTTGTCCAGGCCCAGCTCACGCGGTCTAACCGGCAGCGCCGTGCCGACATTGTTCATGGCATAGACCTTGAGCATATCGGTGCTGGAGGGCGCAAGGCCGAGCTCCTGCCGCAGGTGTTCGAACAGCATGGTGCGGCTGGATGCGGTATCGAGCACGAAATTGAAGGGGCCCTGGCCGTTGACGAAGACGTCGGTGGAGACGCGCCCGTCCGAGCCGATGCGATAGGGCAATTTTGCCAGATCAGCTGCCCGAGCCGCCGCAGCGGAAAGCAGGACCGCAAGGGAAAGCAAAATCGCTTGGACGCGTAGTCCCATCGAAATGCCCTTTTCGGACGCAATCTAACTCCCGAAAGGGACCGCGCCGCAATTAAATTAAAATCCGGGCTAAGCCTGCTATAAGCCCCCCATGTCTCAGCGAAATACGCTAGCCCGCGAGGTGACGGCGACCGGGATCGCGCTCCATGCCGGGGTCCCGGTCACCATGATTCTTTCGCCCGCGCCCGCGGGGAAGGGGGTGGTGTTCCGGCGGGAAGGCGCCGAAATCCCAGCCCGTTACGATTTGGTGTGCGAAACCAGGCTGGGCACGGTGATCGAAAAGGGCGGCGTCCGCGTGGGCGTGATCGAGCATCTGATGGCGGCAATCGCGGGCGCCGGGCTGGACGATGTCATTGTGACCCTGGATGGCCCCGAGCCGCCCATCCTGGATGGCGACGCGTTATCCTACCTTCTTCTGATCGGACAGGCGGGCGTTGCCCCACAGAACGAAAACCGCCGGGCCATCAAACCGAGGCGCCGGGTGGAAGAAAGTGAGGGCGATGCCTTTGCCGCACTCGAACCCGCTCAAAGCATGTCTTATGATTTCGTGCTTGATTATCCGGACTCGGTGATCGGACGGCAGGATTTCCATTTCCCTTTTTCCGCAGAAGGTTTCCGCAATCTCATCGCGCCTGCCCGGACTTTCGGTTTCATGAAGGACCTGGAGGGCCTGCGCCGCATGAATCTGGCCCATGGCGCTTCGCTGGAAAACACACTGGCGTTGGATGAAACGGGGATCGTCAACAAGGAGCATCAGCGGTTCGCCGACGAATTTGTCCGCCACAAGATTCTGGATGCGATCGGCGACATGGCGCTCGCGGGCGCGCCGCTATTGGCAAGATTTCAGGGCGTGAAATCCGGCCACGGCCTCAACAATCGGCTGCTTCGGGCGCTGTTTTCGGACCGCGCCAATTACGAAATCCTCACGCTTCCCTGAAAAGGGGCCACTTATGCTATAAGAGCGGCGGTGACCGGAGCGCCCTTGCGGGTTCGGCATAAGCCATTGTCCGGACAAGAGAATTCACGAGGTTTGAAGTTCATGCCCAATTCGGGTCTTTTTCCTGCCCGCGCGGTCCGCGCCGGGCTGCTGGTTTTGGCGCTTGGAACCGCGGTAGCTGGCTGCAGCATGTTGGGGCTGGACAAGGACGACGCCAGCAACGACCTGAACAAGGATGCCGCGCAGTATCAAGAACGCCCGGTCGAGCAGATTTATGCAGACGCCTGGACACAGATCAATAAGGGCGACTGGGAAAACGCCGCCAAACAGTTCGATGAAGTGGACCGACAGCATCCCTATTCGGTGTGGGCGCGCCGGGCCATGCTGATGAGCGCCTTCTGCTCGTACCAGGCCAACAAATATTCAGATGCGGTCTCGACCGCCGATCAATATATCTCGCTGCATCCAGGCAGCCACGAAGTGGCTTATGCCTTCTATCTGAAGGCGATCTCACTCTACGAACAGATCGTGGATGTCAACCGTGACCAGGCCAATACGCAAGGCGCCCTGGTGGCGCTGCAGGACGTGGTCCAGCGCTTCCCCGACACCGAATATGCCCGCGATGCCACGCTCAAAATCGATCTCACCCAGGACCATCTTGCCGGCAAGGAGATGGCAGTGGGCCGCTACTATCTCACTCGTGGCGACTACATCGGAGCCATCAACCGCTTCCGGGTGGTGATCGAGCAATACCAGACTACGCCACAGATCAGCGAGGCGCTGGAACGCCTGACCGAGGCCTATTATTCGCTGGGCCTGGACAGCGAAGCACAGACCGCCGCGGCCGTGCTGGGCGCCAACTATCCCGGCAGCGAATGGTATATGGATGCTTACAACACCTTGAAAAGACGCAATCTGCGTCCGCAAGAAAACAAGGGCTCCTGGATCAGCCGGGCTTTCCACCCCTCTTCTTGAGGGTCAAGCGCATTTACTTTGACGCCGCCTAGCGAGACCTGGCCGGCTGCGCTTAGAATTTCGCAAGGTATGTCACGCCGAATCGGATTGTTTAATGACGTCCCTGCTGGCTATTTCGTCCGCTTCGCGGTCGCGGCTCACCTTACCGCTTCTCTACTCGAGAGGCGCTTACTAATGCCCTACCGCTATCGTTTCACTACTTGAGGGCCTTACTGATGCCCTACCGCTTCGCTATTTGAGGGCCCTACTAATGCCCTACCGCTTCGCTATTTGAGGGCCTTACTAATGCCCTACCGCTTCGCTATTTGAGGGCCATATGCTCGCCGCATTGACGGTCCGCGACATCGTGCTGATCGAACAGGCCGCGCTGGAATTCGGCCCGGGCCTGAACGTGCTCACCGGCGAAACCGGCGCGGGCAAATCCATCTTGCTGGATTCGCTAGGCCTCACGATAGGGACGCGGGGCCGCGCCGGTGTGCGCCCGGGCGCAGGGCAGGGATCGGCGACCGCGATCTTCGATCCTGCCACGGATCACGCCGCCCGTGCTTTGCTGAAAGACCAGGCCATGCCGCACGAGGGTGAAATAGTGCTTCGCAGAAGTCTCGCCGCCGACGGCAAATCCCGCGCTTTTATCAATGACGAAGCGGTGAGCGTGGGGCTTCTCAAGGATCTGGGAGGGCTACTTCTGGAAGTGCATGGTCAGGCGGACGATCGTGGCCTGTTCGATGCAGCGACCCATCGCAGCTTGCTGGACGCGTTTGGCGGGCTTACCGAAGAGCATGACGAGGTGGCTGGCCTTTTTCTCAAATGGGACGCGGCGCGCGAGGTACTGGCGGTGCTCAGGGCGCGCGCCGCGGAAGCGGAAAAGAGTGCCGATTTCGTCCGTGCCGCGGTCAGGGAATTGTCGTCCTTCGATCCGAAGCCCGGTGAGGAGGAGTTCCTCGCCGGCGAACGGACTCTGATGATGAATGCCGCCCGCATAGCCGAAGATCTCGATGCGGCAGTTGAAGCTCTGGGCGGCGAGGGCAAGGCGGAGGCGTCTCTTGCGTCGGCGCTGAAGAAATTGTCGCGCCTGCCGGATGAAGCGCGCAAGCGCGTCGGCGCGGCTTTCGCAACGCTGGAACAGGCCTTTGCTCAAACCGAGGAAGCGCGGCGGGAGCTGGAAGCGCTGCTCTCAAGCCTCGATACCGACGGCGCGGCGCTGGAGCAGAAGGAAGAGCGTCTGTTCGAACTGCGCGCGCTGGCCCGCAAATATGGCACCGTGCCGGAGGGCCTCCCTGCCGTGCTGGCCGATTTTCAGGCCCAGCAAGAGTCGTTGGACGGCGCCGGCACATCGCTGAAAGAGGCATATGCCGGCGTCGCTCGCACCAAAGAGGCTTACCTCACGGCGGCGCGAAAATTGTCCGAAGCGCGCGCCGCCGCCGCCCGGAAGCTGGAAGAGGCGGTTGCCGCCGAGCTGCAACCGCTAAAGCTGGCCCACGCCCGCTTCCGCGTGACTTTGGAAACCCTGCCTGACGAAGCGGGCGCGGCGCACGGGCTGGAAAAGATCGCCTTTGAAGTGGCAACGGTGGAAGGCGCGCCATTCGGGCCGCTAACTCGCATCGCCTCGGGCGGAGAATTGGCGCGCTTCTCGTTGGCCCTTAAAGTGGCGCTGGCGGAAACGGCGCCGCCTTCCGCCATGGTGTTCGACGAAGTGGATCGCGGAGTGGGCGGGGCGGTCGCCGACGCGGTGGGCGAGCGGTTGCAACGTTTGGCTGAAACTACCCAGGTGCTGTTGGTCACCCATTCGCCGCAAGTGGCGGCACGCGCCGCCCGCCATTTCCGTATCTCGCGGATGGGCGACAAGACGCGCATCGTGGCACTGGAAGATGAAGCGCGGCTGGAGGAAATCGCACGCATGCTATCGGGCGCGCAGGTCACCGACGAGGCCCGCGCCGCCGCCAAACGATTGGTGGCGGAGGCGGCACGTGCCCCCAAGAAAAGCGGCAAGAAAGCGCGCAACCGGGCGCAAAGCGCGTGACCTCCAAACCAGTGGAAAAACTCACCGCCGCGGAAGCGGAAAAGGAATTGGACCGGCTGGCGCGGGAGATCGCCGAGCACGACCGGCGCTATCATACCGAGGATGCTCCCACTATTTCGGATGCGGATTATGATGCGCTCCGGCGGCGCAACGCCGCCATCGAGGAAAGTTTTCCGCTTCTCGTGCGCCCCGACAGTCCGTCCCACCGGGTTGGCGCGAAAGTGTCGGAGAAATTCGCCAAGGTAGTGCACAGGCGGCCTATGTTGTCGCTGGACAATGCCTTCAGCGACGAAGATGTGGCGGAATTCTTTGCTCGCGTGCGCCGCTTTCTGGGCTTGAAGGAAGCCGAAGCTATCGCCGTCACCGCGGAACCCAAGATCGACGGGCTTTCCGCCTCGCTGCGCTATGAGAAAGGCGTTTTGGTGCAGGGCGCTACTCGCGGCGACGGCCAAGAGGGCGAGGACATCACCGCCAATCTCAAGACCATTGCCGACATCCCGCTTCGCCTCGAAGGGCAGCCGCCCGTGGTTTTGGAAGTGCGCGGCGAAGTTTATATGACGCACAAGGCGTTCGACGCGCTCAATAAACGCCAGGAAAAAGACGGCAAACCCACCTACGCCAATCCCCGCAATTCCGCTGCGGGCTCGGTGCGCCAGCTCGATTCCGCGATCACCGCCAGTCGCACCTTGAATTTTTTCGCTTATACCTGGGGCGAGATCAGTGACATGCCGGCCAAGACCCAATCGGGCATGCTGGAGAAATTCCGAGATTACGGCTTCGTGATCAATCCGCTGATCAAGCGCTGCGAAACGCTGGAGCAGATTCTCGATTTCTATCGCGACATTGAAACGCGCCGCGCGCGGTTGGGCTATGACATAGATGGAGTGGTGTACAAGGTGGACCGGCTCGATCTGCAAGAGCGGCTGGGCTTCGTCTCGCGCAGCCCCCGCTGGGCCATCGCGCATAAATTTCCCGCCGAACAGGCGGAAACGGTTCTGGAAGACATCGAAATTCAAGTGGGGCGCACCGGCAAGCTGGCGCCGGTTGCGCGCCTGAAGCCGGTCACCGTGGGCGGCGTGGTGGTGCGCAATGCCACCCTGCACAATGAAGACGAGATCGAGCGGCTCGACGCCCGCATCGGCGACACCGTGGTGATTCAGCGCGCCGGAGATGTGATCCCGCAGATCCTTCGGGTAATCCTGGAGAAGCGGCCCAGGGGTGCTAAACCTTACAAATTCCCGACTGTCTGTCCCGTCTGCGGCAGCCATGCGGTGCGTGATGTAGACGAAGTGACGGGCAAGATCGATGTGGACCGGCGCTGCACCGGCGGGTTGATCTGCGATGCCCAGACGGTCGAGCGGCTCAGATACTTCGTGGCGCGGGACAGCTTCGACATCGAAGGCTTGGGCGGCACCATGATTGAGCTATTTCATGAGAAGGGCTTGTTGAAAGAACCGGCTGACATCTTCGCGCTCACGGAAAAGCCCGAGAAAGTCGCCAAGGCGCTCGCCGAACATCGCGCCCAATTGTCGGAACAACGCCGCGCCAGCGAAGGCAAGGAACGGGTCAAGTCCAAAGCAAAAAAAGACGAAGGCGAAGGCAAGCTGGTCGACAATCTGATGGCGGCGATCGAACGCCGCCGGGCGATTTCACTCGACCGGCTGATCAATGCGCTGGGCATCCGCCATGTGGGCGAAACCACGGCGCGACTGATCGCCCGGCATTACCGCACGATCGATGCCTTCATGGAGGGGATGAAAGCAGCGAATGCGCGCGAGGAGCTGGAAAGCCTGGAAGGCATCGGCGGCGTGGTGGCGGAAGCGATCTGCGATTTCTTCGACGAAAAACACAACGTAAAGGCGCTGGACCGGCTGCTGGCGTGGCTCACCGTGACCCCGATGGCGGCGCCCTCGCGCGCCTCGCCGGTATCTGGCAAGACGGTGGTCTTCACCGGCACGCTGGAGAAGATGACTCGGCAGGAAGCCAAGGTGCGGGCGGAATCCCTAGGCGCGAAAGTTTCAGGCTCGGTCTCGGCCAAGACCGACATCGTGGTGGCCGGTCCCGGCGCGGGTTCTAAACTCAGGGACGCGCAGAAGCACGGTGTTCAGGTTCTGGATGAGGACGGTTGGCTCAAACTGATTGGCGGTTAGCTTGATGGAGGATGCTTTTGGAAAGACATTCCAATTGACCGCATTGGTTATCTTCCTGTTCTTTGCTTTGCGCCCTGACTGGTCAATCAAGCTCCTTTCCTACGGAACAGCAGACGCAGGAAAGATAAATAACTCCGTTCTGCTATCGATGCGCTTACTTAGCGCATTTTGTGCGTGTGGAATTTTTATCTATCTGGTGGCAACTTTTTAAATAGGATGCCAAAACCTCAGATCGCCCGCGTTGCGTGTTCCAGCCAGGCGCCAGTTTCTTCATCAAGTAATGGCCGCAGCGTTTCGAACACCCGGGCATGATAGGCGTTGAGCCAGAGCCGCTCGTTATCAGTCAATAGATCCCGCTCGACCAGATTGAGGTCGATGGGGGCCAGTGTGATGGTTTCAAAACTCATCATCGGCCGCTCGCCGCCGGGCACCGGCTTGGGTTCGCTCACCACCACCAGATTCTCGATGCGGATGCCATATTCGCCAGTCTTGTAATAGCCTGGCTCGTTGGAGCAAATCATGCCCGGCAACAGGGCCTGGGTGACCGGCCGCTTGGAGATATTCTGCGGCCCTTCATGCACGGCGAGATATGAGCCGACGCCATGACCGGTGCCGTGGTCGTAATCCAGGCCTGCCTCCCACAGCGGCCTGCGAGCGAAACTGTCCAACTGCATGCCGGTGGTACCTTCGGGAAAATGCGCGGTCCCAAGCGCGATGTGGCCCTTGAGCACCCGGGTGAAGCGGTCCTTCATGTCGGCAGTGGGCGTCCCCACGATCAGGGTGCGGGTGACGTCCGTGGTACCGTCAGGATATTGCGCCCCGGAATCGATCAGGAACATCTCATTGTTGGCGATCACGCGATTGGTTGAGCGCGTCACCCGGTAATGCACGATGGCGCCATTCGAGCCCGCGCCGGAAATCGAGTCAAAAGACAGGTCGGAGAGATAATTTGTGGCGCGGCGGAAGCCCTCCAGCGCTTCGGCCGCGGCGATCTCGGTCAAGGCGCCATTGGGCGCCTCGCGCGAGAACCAGCAAAGGAACCGCGACAGCGCAGCGCCGTCGCGGATATGCGCCTTGCGTGCGCCTTCGATTTCCAGCGAATTCTTGCAGGCCTTGGGCAATTGGCAGGGATCGGCGGTGCGGATCAATTTCGCGCCAGCCTGATCCAGGCGGTCGAAAATCGCCGAGGCCGCGGTTGCGGGATCGGCTAGCACCGATTTGCCCTTCAGGCCGTCAAGGGCGGCACAGAACGTGTCGGCGGACCTGAGATGAACGCCGGCGCCCAGATGCGCTTCCAGTCCTGGCCCGCGCTTCTCTTCGTCCAGGAAAAGCTCAGCGCTGCCATCGGCATAAAGGATGGCGAAGGCCACCACAAAGGGCGTATGGGGGATGTCGGTGCCTCGGACATTGAAAAGCCAGCAGATGGAATCGCACAGTGCGATCACTGCCGCGTCGACCTTGGATTTTTTCAGCCCCTGTGCCACGCGGGCGCGTTTGGCGTTGCCCTCCTCGCCCGAAAGATTGAAAGGATGCGGAAACGCTTCGCCCTTTGGCGCGGCCGGCCGGCCGGTCCAGATCGCGTCGAGCGGGTTGGATGGGCAAGCGGCAAGGCTTCCGCCTGATTTTTCCACAGCCTGTCGCAAAGTCGCGACGCCGTTGGCGGTGAGAAGCCAGGGGTCATAGCCCAGCTTGGCGCCCGCAGGCAGATTGTCCGGCAGCCAGCCTTGCGGGCCCTCCGCCACGAGGTCGCGCGGCTCGAACAATGAGGTGTCGGTCTGCTTCCTCACCTGCAGCGTATAGCGGCCATCCACGAAGATCGCGGCCTTGTCCTTCAGAACCACCGCGGTACCCGCCGATCCGGTGAAAGACGTAAGCCATGCCAGCCTTTCGGCATTGGCGGGCAGATATTCATTCTGGTGGTCGTCGGAGTGGGGGATGACAAAACCGTCCAGCCCCTGCTTGGCCAATTCCTCGCGCAAAGCCTTCAGGCGCGGCGCGCAGGTCGCGGCGTCGGCGACATCATCATAGGTCTGGAATTGGCTGCTTTTATCCATGCAAAGCCTCTGTGCGATAGATGGCCGAAGACTAGCGCCCTGGTTTCTCCAAGACCAGCGCGCTCCACGGACCTTCGCGGCGGCGGTCCAGGAACCGCAAGCGATGGTAGAAGGAGCGCACCATCGCCTCTTGATTGTGGAGCAGACCCGACAAGACCAAGACACCGCGGGGTTTGAGCGCATTCACGATCTGCGGCGCAAGCCGAGTGAGCGGCCCGGCTAATATATTGGCCATGATAAGATCATAAGGCGCGCCTGCCGCCAGCACGGGATGGATAAGCCCGTCGGCCACAACCGCCCGGACCAGCGGCCCCACGCCATTGGAACGGGCATTCTCTTCAATTACTTCGACCGCCACCGGATCGATGTCGGAGGCAAGCACGGGATTTTTCCAAAGCCTGGCGGCGCCGATGGCGAGCAGGCCCGTGCCGGAGCCCAGGTCCAGCACATCCCTGAAG
>DATFSP010000088.1:0-4964 GCA_035262545.1 Rhizomicrobium sp.
ATCTCTCAGGTCCGGCATGGCTCACCGGCAGCGTCACGGGACCGGAAGCGAGCTGGCTGATCTTCCCGGTGGCGGCTGGCATGGCCGCCGTGGTCTGCTTCGGCCTGCCCCGGCGGACATAGGTTTCATCTTCGTCTTCACCGAGTGAGCGTCCTGGTACGCTGATTCCTGAACGCAATTTCACTGTCCCGGTGTGTGCCGCAAACGACAATTGCAACAAGACATGGCTCTATCTGCCGCGTTACAGTCACACGTCGTCACTGGATACCCCTTTTGACCAGCTTTCTGGACGCCCGTGCCCTACCCAAGGACACGGTACTTACTCCCGACCTCGCCATTATCGGCGGCGGACCGGCCGGCATCAGCCTGGCGCTGGCGTTCGCCGACAGCGGACAGAATGTGCTCCTGCTGGAGTCGGGGGGCCTGAACTTCGAAACCCCCACCCAGTCGCTCTATCAAGGCAGCGAGACCGGTGTCCCCTACGTTCCACTGGATGGCGGGCGGCTGCGCTATCTGGGCGGCAGCACCAATCATTGGGGCGGCTGGTGCCGTCCGCTCGACGAGATCGATTTCGAAAGCCGCGATGAGGTGCCCCACTCCGGCTGGCCCTTCACGCGCAAGGAGATCGAACCCTATTTCACCCGCGCCCAGGCGCTGGTGGAGGCCGGCCCTTGGATTTACGACGCGGCCGATAAGCAGGCGTCGGACAGCGGCCCGGTTATCAAGCTGGGCGAAGGCGGAATCTACACAAGCTGGTTCCAGTTTTCGAAAACACGAAACGGAATCCTGCCCACACATTTCGGCGAGCGCTATCAGGATGATTTGAAGCGCGCGCGCCGCGTTACGCCCCTGCTCAACGCCAATGTCGCGGCCATCAGACTGTCCCATGACGCGGCCAAGGTCGATCATCTGGACGTGGCCACGCTTTCGGGAAATCGCCTCACGGTGACGCCGCGCTACGTTGTGTTGGCGGCGGGCGCGATGGAGAATGCGCGGCTGTTGCTTGCTTCCAATGATGTGATGAATGTGGGGATCGGGAACGGCAACGATCTGGTCGGGCGCTTCTTCGCCGACCATCCCATTCCCCGCAATGTTGCGACGCTGGTCCTGTTCGACGGACGCTGCGCGCCCTTCTATGCCAATTTCCTCACATTGCCGAATGGCGCGGTCATGCGCGCTGCGCTGTCGCCCAAGGCAAAATTCCTGCGTGATCATGGCGTGGTGGGATCGCTCACCACGGTGGAGAATGACGTGAAGCTCGATCCTTTTGCCACCGCCGCGATCGAGACCACCGCCGAGGCTTTGGGTGTGGACGCCTCTCGCGCCAAGGCTTTCTCTCTGGGCTGCGGCATGGAACCGCTGCCCGATCCGGACCGCCGCGTCACCCTCAGCCAGGGGCGCGACGCGCTGGGCCTGCCCCGGCTCAATCTCAACATGACCATTACCGACAGTGATTTCGCGCGCTTCCGCATTACCCTGGCGGAGCTGGGCCGCCAGCTTCTCGCCGCCAAAAGCGGCATGATCCATCTGAGCTATAACAGCCGGGCCGAATGGCTGAAGGCGATGGACTGGGGCAATCATCACATGGGCACCACGCGCATGCATGACGATCCCGAGAAGGGCGTGGTGGATGGCGACGCCAAGGTACACGGCGTGGGCAATCTTTATGTGGCGGGAGCCTCGGTCTTTCCCACCTATGGCTCGTCGAATCCCACCATGAATTTGTTGGCGCTCACCTTGCGGCTTGGCGATCACTTGCGGCAGGTGATGGCATGAAGCGGCGCAGGCTCCTGAGCGGTCTGGCGGCGGCGGTCATAGTGGCCTCTGGCGGCGCGGCTTGGAAATTCCGTCTCTTCGGGCCGCATTATCCCGCCACGCCCTATGACGATCTTCTAAATCAGATTACCGATCGTGAGCCCGCCAGCCTGTTCGGAAAAGTCGCGCTCACGACCATGCCGGGCATGAACGCTTCACGCTTGGCTCAGGCGCTGCGCGGTCAAGGGACGCTCGCGGCGCGCGCTAGCGACGATCCGGCAAAAGGCCGCGTGACCGAAGTGTCGGGCTGGATTGTGCCGAAAAGCGTGGCAAGCTATGCGGCGCTGGCGGCATCGGTTTGAAAGCCACACGGCGTAAATCGCGCCGTAATTGCCCGCCGTTCCGCCACGATGGCGTCACAATCGCCTCTTGAACGGGAACAATTCATCACCATCTTTGATGTTGCAGAAATGGCGCTCTTAGAGGCCATTGACTCAGTGGCCGCTCGAAGGAGGGCTTGGAGATGACGACCGTGACTCGCTTTTTCAACAATCCTTTCTTTTTGGGTTTTGAGCCGCTTGAGCGGCTTGTGGAACGCGCAGCCAAGAGCGCCGGTGAAGGCTATCCGCCTTACAATATCGAAGAAACTTCGGATGGCGGCATAGTCATCACGCTGGCCGTGGCCGGCTTCGCCAAGGACGAAATCAGCGCCACCATCGAGGACCGCGAGCTGGTGATCAAGGGCCGGCAAAATGAGGCCGAAGGCAAAACGTTCCTTCATCGAGGTATCGCCGCCAGACAATTTTTGCGTTCCTTCGTCTTGGCGGACGGCATCGAAGTCAAGTCGGCCGCGTTGGAGAGTGGATTGCTGAAAATCGCTTTGGCGCGTCCGGATGTGAAACCCAAGGTGCGGGTCATAGAGATCAAAAGCGGAGGCGTATGATGAATGATACTTTTGACACCGAATTGAGCGAAGCCGTCCGCGGCCGCATCGCCTACATCAAGCCCACTGGCAGCGAGGAAGCGCATCGGTTGGGCCTGATACCCGCCAATGTGGATTTGCCCAATGGCATGAAGCTTTACGTTCTCCATGCGGAAGACGGCAGCGTGCTGGGTTTCACCGACGCCTATGCCACGGCCTATGGCGCGGCCGTACAGAATGAACTGACGCCAGTGAGCGTGCATTAACTTCGCCTCCAGAAGGATCGGCAATGAGCCAGGCCCGAAAGCGTCTGGCTTTTTTGTCGCATCAAAGGTTAGTTTCCAGGGCGGGGAGAAAGATTCATGCGCGCGATCACATTTGTTATTGGCCTGTTCCTTCTGACAAGCCCGGCGTTGGCGCAAAATGATCAGACAACGGCGCCGCCGCCGAATGGCGCGGCCGGCGATGTGGCTACGCCGCCGCCCGGCGGCCAGACACAACCCGATCAAACGCAGCCCGATCAGGCCGCACCGACCGCGGCACCGGCCGGTCAGGCGCCCGCCGCTGCTCCCGCCCCTGTGGCTGTCAATCCGCCGATGACCGGCCCCAAGTTGCTGATCTCGACCTCGATGGGTGACATCACCGTGCAGTTCGATGCCCAGCGCGCGCCCAAAAGCGTCGCCAATGTGCTGAGCTATGCGCGCGAGAAACATTATGACGGCACCGTGGTCTATCGTGTGGCCAAGGGCTTCGTGATCCAGATGGGAAGCTTCGAGGCCAACGACAAAGGACGCGGCGTCCATCCGGGGGGCGTTCCGCTGGAATCCGGCGACGGGCTGCATAACATACGGGGCGCGGTCGCCCTCGCCCATGGCGATGCACCCGACAGCGCCACCGCGGATTTCTTCATCGATCTGGCGGACAACACGCCGCTGGACAAAAGCGATTCTTCGATCGGCTATGCGGTATTCGGCCAGGTGATTGACGGGATGGATGTTGTAGACCGGATTTCGCAAGTAGCAGTGGGCGACAATGGCCCCATGAAAGGCCAGGCTCCGGTCGAGCCGATCCTGATCAAGAAAGTCACTATCATCGGCGACACGGCAGCAACGAAGCCGTCAGCGAAGAAGAAGTAGGCATGCTAATTGAGTGGCTTCTTCCAGATGATGCTATTGCCGCCATAAGAGCGGCCGAAGCCAAGAAAACACCCTTCTATGGATTTGACGGCGCATTCATTCATGAGAAAACGGTTCAGCTGTCCTTGGCGGATAGCTGGGATTATAGCGGCGGTACCTCTTGGCCCGCTGTTGAGGACCCCTACCGCCACGCCGTCCAGTTCATTCAAGAACGAGCGAACGAGGGTCTGCGGTTCGAGCTTGTGTTCGCCGACGGCTAAGCCCGCACACGGCGCGAGAGATTTTCGTTCGTGGCTAGGAGCATCGCGCGGAGCGTGCGTAGGCACGTGAGCACGTGCGACGACGCCAGGGACGAAAAGATCCGCGCCCCTAGGCGGCTTGGCTCGAAGAACCGCCGGTCTGGTCCGTGAGGATCGCGTACAAAGCTTCCGCGCTTTTGGCGGCGCGCAGCTTCTCGCAGGTCTGCTGATTGCGCAGAAGGCGCGACACCCGCGCAAGCGCCTTCAAATGATCGGCACCGGCATTTTCCGGCGCCAACAGCATGAACACCAGATCCACCGGCTGGCCATCCACCGCGTCATAGGCGATGGAGCTTTCCAGTTTGGCGAACACGCCGGTAATCGTGGTGGCGCCCGCCATGCGCCCGTGAGGAATGGCGATGCCGGATCCCACGCCCGTGGTGCCCAGCCTTTCGCGCTCGATCAGGGTCTCGAAAATCTGTTTTTCCGGCAGCCCGGTGCGGGCATGGGCGCGCGCCCCCAGCTCCTGGAGGAGCTGCTTCTTGTTTTGGGCTTTTAACGAGGCAAGAACCGCTTCGGGAGCGAGCAGGTCGGAGATGTTCATTAAGCTTCCCATTGGGGATTGCGGGTCGCCTTCAAGGGCTCCGCCCGCCCCCGAAAAGCGGCGGGGTTCATAAGCCGGAGTGTGCGGAAAGTCAAATCGCGGTCAGCCTGATGAAAAAGAACGGTTTTTGTCCGTCATAAACCACATTTGAGGCGTCTTCGTTCCACGGAAGACGGGATTCGCATGGCTTCGCGATATTTGGCCACCGTGCGCCGGGCAATGTGCACGCCATCGGCGGTCAAGAGCGAGACGATGCGGTCGTCGGAAAGGATTTCCCGCGCCTCCTCCTTGTCGATCATCTCGCGGAT
>DATFSP010000089.1:0-14134 GCA_035262545.1 Rhizomicrobium sp.
TGCTGAAATTCCGGCGTGAAGCTGTCAAGCGATGCCTCGGGGACGCCCAGCGCACGCAAGCCCTGGAACGTCAGCGAAACACTGACCCAGGCGTCGCCAGCCGGACTCGTCGGATGCACCGCCGAGGCTACGACATTCGGCGCGCGGCGCATCACTTCACGCCCCGCGCTCGGGTCGTCAATCCTGAGAGCGAAATACCGCGCGGCATAGGGGGCGGGCCGCGGGCGCAAAACACCGCTTTGGATGTCGTCCAATTCCAGCGAGAGATGCGAGCCTACGCCCATGACAAATCCCTTTGTTGGGCCTATCTCGCGGTATCGAAATTCCCCCAAAACCGCGCGGTACTTTCCATGCGCCCAAGTGGTGGCATCGCCGCCTTACTGCATCTGATCGAGCATGTCGGACATCGCAGACCTGACCTTGAGTGCCTTGACGATTTCCGTGCCGGTCACGTCGGGATATTCCGCGTATTCCATAAAAGACGGCGCCTCATGTTCTCGACAGTATTTTGCGAAGGCGGCGGGGTTCTCGCGCCAGTCCTCCGGAAAACCTTCGAGTTGCTCGAAGATCGTTGCCACCCCCGATTGCTTGAAGAGCATCACAGCATCATCGACATATTTGTCGAAATCGGTGTCGAATATGCCGATATACATAAACCGAGTGTCGTTATCGAAGAGTACCCAGCGCAGATAATGAAGTTTGAGGGGCGCAAGCGCGAAGGGAGTCTCCTTTATGAGCTTCTCTACAGCATCGGCGTAAGCACGGATTTTTTCCACCCGCCCGGGCTTCACTTTTGCGATGATCGTGAATCCGTTGGCGACGGTCTTGGGAAACGCCGATCCGAATTTGCCCTTTTCCGTGCTTCCACTATTCGCCTTCAGTGCTTGGGCCTTTGGGTTCATGTCGGGTCTCCTAGGGCCGCTATTCCTTTGCCGAAGTGTCGCGACATCCGCCGCGAACTTGTTTCAAAATGTTCGCGCCGAAGCGGGCGGTCCACCATTGGACTTTGGTCTTATTTGATATGGGCGCGCCGCCCAGCAAATGAGCAGACGTCACCGCTCGACGCTCCCGCCGCCAAGCCGCGTCAGCCGCCGCAACGGCGAGAGCCCCGGTGATCGATGTGTCGTTAAATCGGCTGTGATCGCGCTGTTGCCAAAAGTGTAGCCGGGAGGGCTAATACCCCCCTCGACGCGGGGGCGGGGATGGAAGACGAACGGCCGACGCTTAAGAACATAGCCAAAGAGATTGGCATGCGCGGTTACTTCGATCGCGCACGCGAAAGAAGATCGGCGAAAACGGTTTGGGATTTTGTGTTCCTCCCGGTCGGCTTCGCGGCCATCGGCGGCTACTGGTACGGCTTTGTGAGGCTCTTCCTCTGGCTTCACTTTATTCTTTACCCCGCAGACATCGCGCGCCTCAAAACCCTCATGGGCGGTTCGATAACCCTTGCGCAGGCGCTCATTTTCCTGGTTCCGGTGCTGCCGTCGGTCCCGCTTGGTTTCATGACGGCAAATGGATTGATGTGGCTTGTGCCGCCTGCGAGGCGGGCATCCGAGAAGGCGGCGCAAGGCATCAAATGGGCGAGCTTCCGGGACTCGCAACACGCCTTGTTCAACATGGCGCTGGTGCTCGTTCCTGCCGGTTTGATTTGCGGAGTGATCGGCGCGCTGATACTTGGCTGAAGAGCGGCGCTATTCTTTCGGACCGGGCGGCGGACCTGATTTTCCCTTTAGTTCTGATTTTCCGGGCGCCGACGAGTCGAACGCGCACGGATTGGCAGGATCGCACCCTTTGTTCGGGATTTCCCTGGGCGGGCCGGCATAGGCGGTGTCCGCGGTGACCGCGGATGGCGGATAATTCGCGCCACGGCCGGGCACGGGATCGGGCAGCACCGGCTCGGCAGAGCGCAGCGGCGCCGGATTCTCCTGCGCCGCGGCAACACCGGCCAGGCCAAATGAAAACAGGGCCAATGAAAACAGGGCCAATGAAAACACAGTTAAAATTGCGTCAAGAATGGTTTTCATGATTTGCGGAACGGTATCAGGCCAAAGCCCCGTCCGGTGCGCGCCGGACGGGGCCTCTATTACCGATGGGTTTACCTACGCTCCCACCAGCAATGCTCGTAGCCGTAATAGTCTATGTCGCAAACCCGGTGATAATAGGGGCGATGATCGGGGTAGACACCGATCCCGACGCCGAACGGTCCGAGATAGACGCCCACCTGTGCCGCCGCCGGCGCGACGGTCAAGGCGATAAGACCGGCGACGATCGCTGCATTGCGGACATGTTTCATATTGGGCCTCCTTAAAGGGCACCAAAGAAGACAACGAGGAACACGCCGGAGGCGTTGCGGAGGGTTCCTGGCTGTTCCGGCACGTTCCCGCGCACCTGCCCGCGGGAAGCGCAGGTTTCATGCCGCCAGGGTTGCAACCATGACTTGCAACCATGACGGGCATGAGGGGGGTCGTGAAATCATTCACTGAAAATTCGAAGCAATCGGAAAGTATTCCTTTAAGCGGTAGCCCTTAACCTTCGCTGTTCCAGGTTCTAAAGGCGGAAACAGGTCCGAAGCACGATGCACTCCGACATGATGACTGGAATATTGCCGGGCCTAAGGCGCTATCCGTTCCTGTCCTCGGTCGCGCTTGTGCTGTTGATCGCGCTGGCCGAGATCGCGTCCGGCTCCGGTGTCTTGGGATTCGGCGGGGCCATCCGGGAGACGGCGGCTTTCGGCCTCCTTGCCTACCTTGTCGTCTATCAATTCCGGCATGACGGAATTTTTTTCGGCCGGTCGAACTGGACGGAAAAGAAAGAGTCGCCGCTCGCCTTTTGGCTGGTCCTCGGGGGGGAATCGCTGGTGCTGGCGGTCGGCGGACTGGACGCCATATGCGACCTTATCCACCTCTGACGGGTGTTCGAGATTCAGCGCCTCGGGCGGCGGCCAAAAACTCGCGTGCGGGCTTTCGGATGACGGATGAACCAAAGAGACAAGCGGGACACGTCATCGCGACGGATTTCGAGAATCCGTTCCACAACTTCGTGGAATCGCTTCGCATATTGTCCCATGACGCCAAGACCCAATGCAACGAAATGGGCAACCACTACGCGGCCCGGCAAATACGCAACGAAGTGACCGGCGTCGGCGCCATCGTTCTTGCTTTTCCGCATTCCTATCTTACGGCCTTCCAGAAAGCGAAGATCGCCGAGCTGGCGGATCTGATGAAGCAGTTGCCGGACGAGGCGATAATTGCGGGGCTCGCCGACATGACGACGCATGCCGGTTGCATGAAGACCATGCAGCATCCGGCCTGGGAGCGGATGCGCGAGCGCGCCCGCCAGTTGCTGGTGCTGCTCGAATGGGCGATAAGGTGCAATGAAGCGTCGCTCGGCGATGCCGAGAGAAATTGATGCCATGGACATTCTCGGCATCAAGGTTTTCCAATATGTCTGCGCCGCCCTGGCGGTCATATCGCTGACAGCCGACATCCTGCCGATCTGCATGTTCGCCGCCGGTTGCAATATCCAGACCCTGCTGCCGGGCTTGGACGTTCAAGGCTATTTTCTGGTGCGCGGCGCGATGTTCGGATATGCCGCCTATGGGATCGCGACGCGGTCGCGTTCGTTCTGGAAGATCGGGGGTGTTGTCATGCCCGCCGCCTTCCTGATGCCGGTGTTCGCGGACATCCGGTATGTCATCGCGGGGAACAAGATCAACGCGGGCCCGGCCGTCTTCGTGCTTTTCGGCATTCTGTTCACGGCCGTGTGGTTGCGCTGGTGGCAGCACCAGCGGTCATTTTTCGAGGAAGATGTGTCCTTGTAGATCAGGACTGAGCCAATTCGCGTCCTCGAATTGCCGGCGTTCCTGTGCTCTTTGTTGCCGGTATTCCTCCCGCTTGCGGAAGATTTCGATATTTCGGCGCAGCATATCGTTCGCGCGGCCAAGCGCGGCAGCCTGCCGCGCGGCCCACTTGCCCCGGACAAAGAAGCCCGCGCAAAAGCTTGCCCAAAGAAAAAGAATTAGCTATTCCATATCGCCCCTGGCCCAGTGAAATCTTATGCGGCGCGTGTGGCCACTGTAAACCAAGCTCTGTCTTTCGCGCCAAACAACGCTCCCCAAAATGGGTCAGCATCAGCTTTTTGCCAGCGTCCATTATGCCCGGCGCCGGGCGACTTCCTTTCGGGCGGACGCTAGGTGGGCTGGCCATTTTCCGCACGCACGAAGATGCTCTTCCAGATACGGATCAGGATCATTGCCCTTCAAAATTTCAGCATCGCGCCAGCTCACATGAAGGGCGTTCAACAATTGAAGCCAAGGTGGGTTTTGCGAGTTTGACATGTTCGCACCGTACGGAAAAAAAGGGCCGCATTGTGGCAGCATCCCTGCTTCTCCCTTTTCGCACGAAAACCTGCCGCTCGCCGGTGTACAATTTTTTTCGTTGGGTCTGGCCCGCTTTTTTGTACCTGTCACCAATGACAGATTGTAGTTATTCTAGCACAGATTGTGTCATAAAAGAATAACTTGGGTAAAATGGGGCCGTTAGCTAGGCTTACATTGGAAGGCGCTTGACCAGACCAAACAAAACCTTGATCCTCACGCCTCAACCGCGGTCACGGTCTTCCTGCGGGCAAAGCAAACTCCAAGGCGGTCCAATGCTCACATATAACTTCTACCTGCTGATGCCTGACGGAAGACGTGAAAGCGCCGGGCATCACGACTTCTCTAACGACAAATCGGCATTGGCCCATGCAAAATCGGTTATGGGCGGCAAGACCATCGAAGTGCGGGAGGGCGTCCGCATCCTGTGCCGGGTGCATCCTGACGGTGCGGTGACGGGCTAGCGCAGTCGGCGTTTATTGCGTTTCGTCTTGATCAACCCCGCGATGGACTTCGGCCGCTTCCTTTTGCGCCGTTTTCTATCCCTGGGCACCCAAGTGCAGCACTTCGTCAGCAATCTTAAGGATGCCCTCCAGCGGCGCCGTCACTGCTTCCTCATGGCCATCTGCAAAATTAATGCGCGATCCGTGTTCAATACGGACGATTTCACGGACGTGGTCGAGATTTACGGCCAATTCAGAGCCGTTCGATATCCTCGTCAAAAGGATCCATTTTCCCATTCCCGCCTCCCGCTGAGGGCGCACGTCCACAGCCGATCAAAATACATGCGCAGTCATGAACAAAAATGATTGCGACATGATCAAAAGCGCGGAAATTGCGGTATATTTTCTGCAATATTTTCCGCAAAAGTCCGAAGAGATCAGGGTGATCGCACAGGACACCTGCGGATGCCGTGCCGCGCACTTCGCGCTGCACAAAAGGAAAGAGCCGATGGCGTGAAGACCATCAGCTCTTTCTGGCCGCCCCCAGCCGGTATTCAACGCAGCGGAATTTCGGATCTTGGCTTAAGCACCCATCGCCTTCTTGCGGCGGCGCATTGCGACTGCACCAGCGAGGCCCGCACCGAAAAGCGAGATGGTCAGGGGTTCGGGGACGGACACATCATCCGAACGGAATTGTAAGGACACGTTGTTCAGCACGCCTTGCGAATCAACCGCGCTGAAAGACGCTGCCGTCTGCCAACCACCGGTTTCGATGAAGCTAAGGTAGTCGCCGGGGTTGAACGGGTTTCCCAGCGGGAAGGCAGTAGAGCCGGAGTTGAGTGACAACCCAAAGTCCTGCAGCCCGCCATCGGCCACATACTCAGCAGTTGCCGTTCCAAAATCGCTGACGGTGACGCCATCCGACTCAAAGACGACGAAGTTTGTCGTGAAGGTGGTCGCCGCGCTGGGCGACTTCGCGTAAAAGCCTGCCGCTTGGCTGCAATTCTCGTTGGAGGCAACGGTGTGGCAGTCACCGACCGGCTGATAAAGTGATCCATTCAGGTACACGTAGGTGTGAAGGTCGCTCGTTGAGTCATCGATTCGCAGGACCCAATTGTCGACTGCGGCCGCTGACGCCTGTGAGGCGATTAGGCTCATGATTGCGGCCATTGCCGAGCCGATCAGTACGCGTTTCATGGTGAGCAACGCGAACGCGGCTCTCGAGCGAATTGTCATGGCAGTCCCCAGCCCAAATCCCGACTTTTTGTTAAGCAAGATCAATGCCAAAGTTCCCGCCGAAAAAAAATCGATGGGACATCAGCGGCTTACGCTCGCTCAGGTTGTTGACGTTGCCTAACGATGTAAGCGCCGCTTCAGCGTCTCGGCTCAGCAAAATCAAAGGCATCGGAGCAATAGTTTACGTAGCAGAAGCTCGCGTAAGCCAAATTTTGTAAATCCCGCTTACATTCCATGCATGCAAGGTCAGGTGGTTAGCGCTTCTGCTCCGGGACCTTGTTGATCAACCGGGCATGGACCTTCGTCCCGATCTTTTAGCTGCCGCTCTCATACGAAAGCAGCGCGACGTCATGAACCAGCGTGCCATACCCGAAGTGTCGTATCGGCAGCTTAGGTTCGCACTTGGAGGGACGGCAAACACCCCCAGCCCCAGGCTTCCGCACCATCGGAAGTTCGTCCCTCCAACTTATTTCTGTGCGGCGCGCATGAACGAAGCTCTGTCATTCGCGCAAAAGAACGCTCGCCAATGCGATTGTGGCGTGGTGTTGGTCCGTGAGGCGGGTCTTACGGCCGGGGGAGAGAGGCGAAGCTGCTGCGGACCGGCGCATTGCGCGGCAGGTGATGAATTTCGCCCCGTGCCGCCGCTTCGGCTTCCTTGTCGGTGCAGCCGATCTCCTTGCAGCGGTGTCTGGTGAATGCCGCAGGTTCCTTCCCGTCAAACGTCACCGTCTGCTTGTCGCCACAAAACACGAGAACCGGCGACACACGCATTTTTCCCTTGCTCGTCTCCAGTTCGAGCTCGATCGGGCGGCGGGCTGATACGGTTTGGGAGCCGAAGACGCGCAAGGTTTCACGCAGCATCGATTTCCCGGCGCGATCCACGAGGCAGACCGTAACCTCGCCAGGCCCCTTGATGAGGATGTCCATTGCTCGCCTCCGTCAGGTTTCCTGGAAATAGACGTGTGCGCCCAGTTTGCGGGCCACCTGCAACACGTTCTGTGGCGCAGTGAACCCAATATCCCTCACCTCCAGCAGGGCCGCCAGACCAGGCTGGACCGGCGGCGACGGCACCGAACTCGGAGCGAAGAAATCAACCTCGTTGTTGCCCCCGGTAAACATGCGCAGCGTGACATAGCCGTTTGGCGAGTCATCGATCGGAGTGGCGACATTATTGCCGAAAACGCCGCCCTCCTTCTGAACAGCGATCTCGGTGACCGTGACCGTGCCCCCATTCAGGAAGGTCCACGCTTCGGCCAAGATTGCGTTGATGCTCGAAACCTCAGTCGAAAGCTGCTGCTCTATCTCTAACTGCAGCATCAAGTCGATGGTTGCCATCGGGGCCTCCGTGCGTTGGTGGCGTCAATGTGAATTTTGTTCCTGTTGCATTTTGGCCGCGCGCTGCTGCATGTCCTTGCCCATTGCGGTTTCGGCCTGTCCACGCGCCTGCAATTCACTTTGGCATCGCGCAGCTTCGTCGTTGAAAACGCCGCCCCTGAGCTTGGGAATTTCCGTCAATATCGCATTTTCAAGATCGAGATCCGGGTTTCGGCCGTCCAGTTTCCCCATGAAATATAATGTCCCCATGATGCCCGCGCTTTGGACGCCTGGCTCTTTCGAGGAACCCATCTGCATATAAACGATGTAGCAATGAACATCATTCGTTGTGGCGTCGGCCGCGGCGCCGGAATTTGTCGCAAGAAGCGCGCAAGTCACGGCCGGGGCGATCGGGGAAAGGTGAGCCATGAGATGACCTCTCAGTCACGAAACGGGCGAGGTTAGCCCCATAGTGTGGCGCGAATGTGGGCGCGTCAGCTCGCGGGTTTCGCGTCAGCGCGGAAGAACATGCCGAGTTGCAGACTCTTGGCGATATTCTCGGCGCGTCCGATGAAGGAGCGTGCGATGTCGGGCGCGAACAATTCATGGGCCGTCGTGCGGAACAGGGCGAGCCAGCGCTCGAAATGCGCCGGCGTGACCGACTTGAGCCTCAGATGCGCCAGCATGGGATTGCCCTTGTAGAGGCCGCTGGTCAGCATCACCGACGACCAGAAGTCGCACATTTTGGCGAGATGCACGTCCCAATCCTTGATCGCGCGGTCGAAAATGGGCCCAAGCGCGGCGTCGGCCCGGACCCTGGCGTAAAAGCCATGGACCAGGTCGTGGATCATCTCTTCCGTGATGGAGGAGGGGAAACCCCGCGTGATTTCGACGCTCATTTCATAAGCCTGTTGTGGCCGCGACTTAGAAGCAATATATTAAATACATGTTTTGGCCAAGGCTTTCGTTGCCGCAGCGCGTATGAGGACTTGAGCCATGCGGCTGACTTTTTATTCGGACTATAGCCTCAGGCTCTTGATGTATGCCGCGCTCAAGCCGGACGGCCTGATCACGATCCAGGACGTGTCCGAAGCCTATGGCATTTCCAAGAACCATCTCACCAAGGTCGCGTTCGATCTGGGCCGCGCCGGTTTCGTGGAAACGGTGCGGGGCAGGGGCGGCGGCATCAGGCTGGCGCGCAAGCCGGATGAGATCCGGCTGGGCGACGTGTTGCGCGTGACCGAGGCCCGCTCGGTCCTGGTGGAATGCTTCAACCCCATGACCAACACATGCGTGATCTCCGGGCCGTGCCGCCTGAAAGGCGTGCTGGGCCGCGCGCTCAAAGCCTATTTCGCGGTGCTGGACGAATACACGATCGCCGACCTGACCGGCAAAAACCCCGCGCTGTCGCGCATTCTGGTGCCTGCATGATGCTTTTTTCGAACCCGCTGCCGGAGTCTTCCCTATGAGCAAACGCAAGGTTTATGCCGCGCTGATGTATCCCTCCAATGTCCTGTGCGACAAGCTGCACGTGTCGGGCGAAGCCGAGCGCGGCGTGGTGAGGATGCTGATCAACACGTTATTCTGGACCACGCTGGGCGTGATCCTGGTGTGGATCGTGACGAGCTAGGCCGGGCAAACGCGGCCGAAGCTCAGGATGAGGATTGTTGGTGCCGGTCTGGTGCCACGAACTCCTCATGCTGAGCTTGTCGAAGCATTAGGACCGGGAGGTCTGTCAGCGCGCTCCTCATCTTTCGACAAGCTCAAGATGAGGATTGTTGGGGCCGGACCGCCGCCGCGCGGGCGCGTTCAATCTGGGGACGAAAACGTCACTCCGCGGCGCGCGGGCGGCGGATGGCCGGTGGAGGTGCCAGCGGCATGCGGTCGGCAACGCCGCATTGAACTTCGCCGCAATGCCGGCAAACGATTTCCAGATCGCCGCGATAAGAACGCGGCATCAAGAGATAAAAATCCTCGGACAGAGAGGCCAGATTGGCCAAGATAGGGGTGCGGCTGGGGCGCAACTCGCTTTCCCAGATAAGCGACCCGCGCCGGCCGCACCCTTCGCATGTGATCGCCACAGCGAACATGCTCGTCTCCCGATCCATCCCCGTCGCCGCTTTGGCGGCGGTCCTCCAATCGGTGATGGCATTCTTCCCCAAGTTGCGGCGGAATTTGGGCGGCCTTGGACGGAACTTTATGTTCCTTGTTCCCGCGCCCTGAGCCTGGCGGCGCGCATACTTATTTATTCCCGTTCTTATTTGTTACCGTACTTATTTATTGCCGTTCTGGCCGCGCGGATCAGCTGGTCTTGGCTTGCTGTCGATGTAAGCCGCAATATCGCGCGCTTGTTCCGGGCTGAGACTGCCTTCCTGGCCGAGCGGCATGTTGGCGCGAATAAATCGCGCCGCCGTTTCCGCCGTGTACATGCCAGCGCCCTTGTTGTAGGAGCGCGGCCCCCAAAGCGGCGGAATGCCGGCTTCCTTGCTGCCGTTGCCGTCGGCGCCGTGGCAAGCGACGCAATGTTCAGCAAACTGTTCACCGCCGCGTCTTGCATCCGCAACAGTCTTGGCGGGCGGCAGCACAGGAAAGCTCTGACCGGGAAGCTTGACGCCGGTCGGCGCGCCTTGAGCAAGCCAGAAGAAATAGCTCTCCAAGTCGGAAATGAGTTGGCTGTCGCCAGGCGGCATCGTGCCGTTCATGCTGTAGCGAAAGCATTCCTGAACGCGCAGGGCCATCGTGTTGACTTTATTATTCTTGGTGCGGAACTGCGGATAAAGAGGCCAAGCCCCCCACATCGGAGCGGCGCCGGCCTTCCGCCCCTTGTCCAGGTGGCAGTTCGAGCAATTCATGGCGTTGCCGACATAAGGCCGGCCATTGTCCTGCGTATGAACGAAAATGGCCTCGCCGCGGCGAACCGAGTCGCCGAACGGGCCGGACGGTATTTTGCTTTCGTCCGGAGGTGTAAATGCCTGAGCGGGCAACCCGCAAACGATGAAAGCTGCCGCCAAGAGCTTTTTGGCCGATCGCATGGCGTGACCTTTCAGCGGACCTTAGCACGGCAAGCGCCTATTGCGCGGTGCCAAACTCGGGCGAGGCGGCCGGTGCTTCCTGCTTTGTCACCACATGAGGCGTCACGACGATATAAAGGTCCGTTCTCGAGCTGCTGCCATGCTCGGACCTGAAAAGCGCACCAAGCAACGGCACATCGCCCAATCCCGGTATTTTATCGTGGTTCGAAAGTTCGGCTTCCTGAGTCAATCCGCCGATCACGAAGGAGTCACCATCGCGCACGGTCGCGGAGGTCGAGGCCTCACGCTGGCTGATCGTCGGATAACCCTGGGAGACGCCGGTGACGCTTGAGACCTCGGCGAAGACATGAGAGGTCACAAAACCGTCATTGCTGACGCGCGGGGCGATCTGGAGCGTGACGCCGACATTCACATATTGAACTTGCTGCTGAACCGCATTCACACCCGACAGTGCGATGGAAGTGAGGATAGGCAGCGCGTCGCCGGTGATGATCTTGGCGGAGGATCCGCTCTGCGCGGCAATGCGAGGCTTGGAAAGAATGCGGCCGTTGCCTTTGGCGATTTGGGCAGAGATCGCCACTTGAAGATTGACGGCGAGGCCTCCGTAGTGGGCGGTGTTGGAAACGCCCGGAAAGTCACCACTGGCGTAACTGTACGCGACGGTGGCGATCTGGTTGTTCGCGTTGTTGAAATCCAGGCCGACATTGCGGGCCCCGGTCTCGTTCAGTTCGACGAACATGGTCTCGAACACGACACTCAAAACTGGCACGTCCAGCCTGGCAATCTGCTCCTCGATCTTGGCGATGCGTGCGGGCGGGCCGTGAAGGACGATCGCGTTCAACCGGCGATCGATGCCGGTCGTGTCGTCGATCGCCTGGCCCATTGGATCGGTCGCGGGGCCGGCCAAACCCGCGCTCGGTCCGAACGGCGCGTTCGAGACGCCAGGATAGGCGCCTTGCATGCCGGCAGATCCGAAAGCAGGTTCTTCGGGCGCAAAATGGTCGTTGGGCTTGACGGACTGATTTGCGGTCAAAAGCCCCACCACTTCGCTGACGTCCGCATATTTCAAGGGCACCACTTCAAAAATCTCATCGGCCGCGCCATCTGCATGCGGGCCGATATTGACGGGGTCCGGGACCGGCTTGGGGCTGGCGCTGGCCATGCTGGAGACAATGATGGTGACGGCGCGCGCCGCCAGCGGAGTTGCGACCAGGTGAATCGGACCGGCGCCGGTCAGCGTAAGCGTGAGAATATTGCCGCTCTGACTGAAATTCATCGACTCGACCACGCCATGGCGGCCGCCTGGAAACAATAAACTGGGCGCGAGCTTCGTGTCCGCAAAGGCCAAGGCCGTCGTGGCGGCGTCATTACCGATGACGGAAAACTGCGGCAGCTGCTGGCTGAATGACAGCACCAGCCGCGTTTCCGTTGGGGTTTCGGAAGGCGTGATGGCCACGATTTGCGCCGGCCCGGATGATTGCTGCATCGGCTGTGCAAGGCTGGGGGAGCAAACGCTCAGGCCTGTCGCAAATGCGACGATCCGCAGGGGGCGAAGTAACCTCACTCCCAGGCACCGCGCAAGTACATGCAAGGATGAGTCTGCATTGTTCTTTGCGGTGCCTAGGTTGAAGTGACCAGTTGAAGCGATCATGAAAGTAAAAGTTCAAAGCGCGCCACTAATTGGCAATGACGCGCTTCCCAACAGCGGTGCCGGCAAGATGCTGAAGCAGCGTGGTGCCAGCGGCGTTGTAGATGTCGACCGTGAAGGGGCCTGAAAAATTAAAGCCTCTGGGATCGACCATCACGTCTTCCTTGATAACGACCCGCGCGTTCAGCGTGCCGTCTGCCGTGTAACTAAGGGCCTGATGATTAAGGTGGTAGCGCGCGCCCATTTGTATCCAAGCGCCCATGCAAAAATTCTCGGTCGCCGGCGCGCGGGTGCCGCTATTCATGATCTCGGTGCCGTCGTCGTGCCAGACCTGGTAGCCCCAATCGAAGGGGGCGCCCCCATTCAAGGTCATCGTAAAGCTCCACATGCCCACGATTGGTAACCCCCCTGTGACGGGGATCAGAACGGCTCCGTCCTGTGCACTGCCGCTCCAGGACGCCGGTTTTTTCAGCATGTCAGGACTTACTCCGCATCCGGCCTGCGCGGCCGATGCCGTCGCTGAAATGGCCGCTACAACCACGCCAGCCATCAATAAGTTTCGGGAATACATGGCCATTTTGCTCTCCATTATTATGCCGGGCCGCCCCCCAGCTCGCGGGGATCGGCACGCACAGGGGTTGTGTGGCCATACCGGCCACTTTGGTTTTTGTGGCCATCCGGCCACGTTGGGTTTTTGTGGCCATCCGGCCACGTTGGGGTTGTGTGGCCATTCGGGCCACGTTCGCTGCCAGTGAAAGCGATCCACCATTCGCGGCCGGGCGCGGTAACCAATTCCAAAAACTGGTTCAGGCCGGGCAACAAGTTCGCTCGACCGGCCCCACGCATTTCCCTAGAATGCGCCCGGAGTTGGAGGGTGGTAATCACTAGACTTGGCAGCCCAAATCCTATGGAAGCGGGCGCATCAAATCCTTGGCCCAAGTCTTATTTATTCCTGAATTTTTCCTGTGATCCGCTCCGCGTAGGCTAGTCGCAAAGGCAATTTGACCCGATCGAAGCCATTGCCCCGAGGCGTTGAGATGGATTTCCGGGAATATCGCGTCGGCCGCTTCACGCTTCAGGCTAACCGCCAATTGCTGGAGGGGGGCGTTCCCGTTCCATTGGGACGCAAGGGGCTCCACTTGATGTCCGTGCTCGCCTTGGCCGAGGGCAACCTGGTCACCAAGGAAGAACTAATGGCGGCAGTCTGGCCAAATACCGTGGTCGAGGAGAATGCCCTTCAAGTTCAGATCGCGGCCATGCGCAAATTGCTGGGTGCGGACGCCGATCTGCTGGTCACGGTCCATGGTCTTGGCTACCGGCTGGCGGCGGTGCCCGCGCCTTCATCGCCGGCCGCCCCGCCTGAAGCCGGAGCGCGGAACGAAAGCGTTTTGCCGTCACCACCCGCGCGGGAGCCTGGGCAACGCACCGCCCGCCGCATCTTGCCGGCGGGAATGGCAGTTGCATCACTGCTGTTCGTGCTGCTCGCGCTGGCATTTAATGTGTACGTGCGAGGACAGGCGCAACATGTGCCGAAACCCGCGCATGTGGCGAGCGCGGCACGGCCGGGGCCTCCTGTCACTTTCCCGACAGTTACGAATGCCAGGTCGATCGCAGTTTTGCCTTTCGACAATTACTCGGGCGATCCCAAAGAGGAATATTTCTCCGACGGCATGACCGAGGAGATCACTTCGGCGCTCGCAAAAATTCCACACTTGGCGGTCGTGGGCCGTACCTCGGCCTTTCAGTTCAAGGGGAAAGCCGCGGATCTACGGGCCATTGGAAAGACGCTGAACGCGGCCTATCTGCTGGAGGGCTCCGTGCGGAAAGCTGACACTCGCGTTCGGGTCACGGCGCAGCTGATCCGAGCGGATACGGGCGACCATTTATGGACCGACAGCTACGACCGCGACCTCAAGGATGTGTTCGCCGTTCAAGAAGACATCGCCCGCGCCATCGCGACTGCCATGCAGGTGCCTCTGGGGCTGAAGGAAGGCGAGAATCTCGTCTCCAACCGGACCAGCGATACGGCCGCCTATGAGGACTATCTGCGCGCCATCGCGCTCGCCTATAACAATGGAGATATCAA
>DATFSP010000090.1:0-5564 GCA_035262545.1 Rhizomicrobium sp.
TTCAACACGTCCAAGCAGGCGGTTAATCCGGGCAAGGATTTCGGGCCGTATGGTTTGCCCAAAGCAGCGACCCTGTTCCTGGTCAAACAATATGCGCTGGATCACGGCAACGACGGCATCCGCAGCAATGCCGTGAATGCCGACCGTATTCGCAGCGGGCTCTTGACGGACGAGATGGTGGCTGCGCGCTCCAAGGCGCGTGGGCTGAGCGAAGCCGACTACATGTCCGGCAATCTGCTCAAGCGGGAAGTAACTGCCGATGACGTGGCGGACGCCTTCGTCTATCTTGCCACCGCCACCAAGGCCACGGCGGCGATCGTTACCGTGGATGGCGGCAATATCGAGGCGAGTCTGCGATAGTCTTTGCCGTCAAGGCCCACACTTCGGTAGCCATGACACGCGAGCCTGGATCAGTTGTTAAACCGGAAATGCATCACGTCGCCGTCGGCAACGATATAGTCCTTGCCTTCCAGGCGGAATTTGCCGGCATCGCGTGCGCCCGCTTCCCCCTTGCCCGCCACATAATCGGCATAGGCGATCGTCTCGGCGCGGATGAAGCCCTGCTCGAAATCGCTATGGATCACTCCGGCGGCCTGCGGCGCGCGTGAGCCATTGGTGACGGTCCAGGCGCGGGCTTCCTTGGGCCCGGCGGTGAAGAAGGTGAGAAGACCCAACAGATCGTAACCAGCGCGGATCAGGCGATTGAGGCCCGGTTCTTTCAGGCCCATTTCCGCCAGGAAATCGGCGCGCTCGACATCCGGCAGCTGCGCCACCTCTTCCTCGATGCGGGCCGAGATTACCACTGCGCCCGCACCTTCCGCCTTGGCTTTGTCTTCCACCAGCTTGGAATATTTGTTGCCAGTCGCGGCCGCCGCTTCCTCGACATTGGCGACATAGAGGATCGACTTCGAGGTCATTAGGCCCAGCTGGGCATACGGCGCGCGCTCTTCCGGCGCCAGCTGCGCCAGGCGCGCGGGCTTGCCTTCGCGCAGCAGCACCGCCGCCTTCATCATCAGCGCCAGCTGTTCCTTGGCTTCCTTCTCGCCCGACTTGGCTTTCTTCTCCAGCGGCGTGATGCGCTTTTCCAGGCTTTCCAGGTCAGCCAGCATCAATTCGGTCTCCACCGTCTCGGCGTCGCCGACTGGATCGATACGACCTTCGACATGGGTGATGTCGTCGTCCTCGAAACAGCGCAGCACGTGCACCACCGCATCCACTTCGCGAATGTTAGCCAGGAACTGGTTGCCAAGCCCTTCGCCCTTGGAGGCGCCGCGAACCAGTCCCGCGATGTCCACGAAGGTGATGCGCGTGGGAATGATCTCGGCCGATCCCGCGATCCGCGCCAGCGTGTCCAGGCGCAGATCGGGTACGGCCACATCGCCCACATTGGGCTCGATAGTGCAGAAGGGGTAATTGGCCGCCTGCGCCGCCGCCGTCTGGGTGAGGGCATTGAACAAAGTGGACTTGCCCACATTGGGAAGACCGACTATGCCGCATTTGAATCCCATTACTCTTCGACTTTCTTGCTTTGCTTGTCCGCTTTTGCGGGCTTGATGAGTAGCGCCACTTTGCTCATGAATCCGCTGTCGTCATCCTTGGCAAGAAGCGGAGCCGCCTCGACCATGGCGCCTACCAGCGGCTTTAGCCATTCGATGTCTTCCTTGGAAAAATTCTGCAACACATGGGCGGTCACTAGCGATTTCTCGCCGGGATGGCCCACGCCCACGCGCACCCGCCGGTAATCGGGTCCTAGGGCGGCCGTGATGGAACGCAGACCATTCTGACCTGCATCGCCGCCGCCGGTCTTTACCTTGACCTTGCTCGCGGCGAGATCGATCTCGTCATGGATCACCACCAGTGCCGACAAAGGCAGCTTGAAGAAGCGCAACGCTGCGCCAACGCTCACGCCACTATGGTTCATATAAGTTTGCGGCTTTAGGAGATAGACTTTGCGCCCGGACAATGCGCCTTCCGAGAGAAATGCCTCGAATTTCGCTTTCCAGGGCCCGAAGCGATAATGCGCATGGATCTCGTCCGCGACGATAAACCCGGCATTGTGACGATTGCGTGCATAGCGCTCACCGGGGTTTCCCAGCCCCGCAATAAGCAACGGTATTTCGGACGAGCCCTTTGGCCCCCGGCTGTGTCGCTCGTCGCTCATGGACGTCTTGTCCACATCGCTCCTCGCTCCTGGCCGGCTGGCTAAAATGCTCAGCCGAAATAGGGTTCCTATTTCTTGGCCGGAGCGGCGGCAGGCGCGGCCTTGGCGCCGGCGGCGCCGGCTGCAGGGGCAGCACCGGCTGCAGGAGCCGCGCCTTCGGCAGGAGCCGCGCCTTCGGCGGGAGCCACCTCGGCGGCGGGCGCCGCAGCGGCCGCGGCAGCTGCACGCTGCTCTTCGATCACGCTAGTGGGCGCCACGATCGAGCAGATGGTGAAGTCGCGCCCGCGAATTGTGGGCTTCACACCTTCAGGCAGGCTAAGCGCCGAGATGTGGATGGACTCATTGATGTCCAGCTTGGAGACGTCCACCGCCACTTCATTGGGAATCTTGTCGGCGGGGCAGACCAGCTCCATCTCGTGGCGCACCACATTGAGCACGCCACCCTTCTTGATGCCGGGGGATTCGCCTTGGCCCTTGAAGCGGACGGGAATTTCCAGACGAATGGTTGCACCTTCGGCCAGGCGCATGAAATCGACATGCACCGGACGGTCGCTGACCGGATCGAGCTGAAGCTGGCGCGGGATCACGCGGGTTTTCTTGCCGTTCAGGTCCAGCATCAGCAGCGTGGTGAGGAAGGCGCCCTTCTCGATATGGCGCTCCAGTGTGCGGCCGTCGACATTAACGGTCTCGGGTGCGGCATCGCCGCCATAAATCACGCCGGGGATCAGGCCCTTGCGGCGCGCCTGATAAGCCGGACCCTTGCCGCGGCCACCGCGCGCTTCCGCCTTAAGTTCTTGAACTTGCGCCATTTTCTTGATCCTTTACCACCAGCAAGCCTGGACGGGCCCCGGAAAGGCGGGCTTTTAGCGGAAGGGGGCGGCAAAAACAACCCGCTTGGAAGGGCTTGATGTCTTCCTGGTCGGGGGCGTTCGGCACAGCCGATCGGGTCCGAAAGGGGCCGAACGACAAGCTCTTAGTCAAACAAGCTCGATACGCTGGCTTCGTTGTTGATGCGCCGCATCGCCTCGCCGATCAGGGGGGCGATCGTGATGGAGCGGATATTGGGACAGCTTTTCAGCTCCGCCGTGGCCTCAATGGAATCGGTCACGACCATGGATTTGAGCCGGGAATTCTTGATCCGCTGCACCGCCCCGCCCGACAACACGCCGTGGGTGGCATAGGCATAGACTTCTGTGGCGCCGTTCTTGAGCAGGGCGTCAGCGGCGTTGCAGATGGTGCCACCCGAATCCACGATGTCATCGATCAGGACACAGGGCCGCCCCTCGACGTCGCCAATGATGTTCATCACTTCGGACTCGCCGGCCCGCTCGCGCCTTTTGTCTACGATGGCAAGCTCGGTGCCCAGCCGTCGCGCTAGGGCGCGGGCGCGGACCACGCCGCCCACGTCGGGCGACACTACCATGGGTAGCTCATTGCTGTGATGCTCCATGATGTCCTTCACCATCACGGGCATGGCGAAAAGATTGTCGGTAGGGATATCGAAGAAGCCTTGAATCTGCCCAGCATGGAGATCAACCGTCAGTACGCGGTTGGCGCCGGCCTCGGTGATCAGATTGGCCACAAGCTTGGCGGATATGGGTGTGCGCGGCCCGACTTTGCGGTCCTGGCGGGCATAGCCGAAATAGGGGATCACAGCGGTGATGCGCCGGGCCGAAGCGCGACGCAGCGCATCGATCATGATCAGCAATTCCATCAGATTGTCATTGGCGGGAAAGCTGGTGGACTGGATCACGAACATGTCTTCGCCGCGGACATTCTCTTGAACTTCCACGAACACTTCCATGTCCGCAAAGCGGCGGACCTGCGCCTTGACCGGTTCCAATGCGAGATAATGGCCGATAGAGACGGCCAAACTGTGATTGGAATTGCCGGCGATCAGCCGCATGCCCCGCGAACCGTTCAGATCCGTCATCGCGCCGACCCCTGGCCAATGAAGTTTTGATGACGCGCTTGTAGCGGGCCAGGCCCGGCCCCGCAACCTGTTACTTCTTGAGAATTATGGCCGATAATTCGCGGCCATAATCGGCCTCGCCGCGATGAGTGGCCCGGCGATAGCTGAACAGCCCATTGGCCGGCGGATAGGTGCATAGGGCCAGATCGGTTACCATTCCGATACCCGCATTTCTCAGCCTTTCGACCACATACCCGGGCAAATCGAAGCGGAAATGACCGGGCCGGCCAGCTTCAACGAAAAAACGAGCGTCTTTCCCGCTGAAACGGTCGCGCAAATCTTGACCCACTTCGTAATTGGCCTGGCAAATGGCGGGACCGATCGCGGCAACAAGGCGCGCGGTCTTGGCACCCAATTTCTCCATCGCGGCAATGGTGGCTTCCAGTACGCCGCCGACCGCCCCTTTCCAGCCCGCATGCGCGGCGCCGATCACGCCGGCCTTGGCGTCGGCGAACAGCACCGGCGCGCAATCGGCGGAGAGAATGCCCAGTGCGACACCGGGCTCAGCGGTGGCCAGGCCATCGCCTTCCCGCCGGGCAGCGAAGTCCCAGTCCGTGCCCACCACATGCACTGTGGGGCTATGGATCTGCGCCAAAGTGACCAATCTCGCGTCCGCTGCCAGCACGGCCGCCGCGCGGCGGCGATTTTCGCGCACGGCCGCAGGATCGTCGCGCGAACCAGGACCGCAATTGAGGGTCGCATAGACGCCGCTGGAAACGCCGCCTTCGCGGGTAAAAAAGCCGTGCGCCAAGCACGGTTCGGCGGCAAGATTCGCGGCGTGGTGAAAGAATATCTTTTCTCCCATCAGAAGCCTGGCGGCGGTGTAGCGGACGGCGGCAACAGGGCCATCGCTTGAAACAGCTTTCCCATTTGTTGGGGTGCGGTCAAACGCTGGAGCGCTGTCGTTACTGCGTCTGCTTCCGCGGGATTGGCTTTGGCGAGCGTCCTTGCCCGCGCGGCGATACCCAACCGCTCCAGAAATTCGCCTTGTGGGACTGGTCCAAAAATCTCCGCCCCGCCGTGCCGCGCCGCGCCGGCCAGTGCGGTGAAATCCACATGGGCGGAAAGATCACGACGTCCGGGTTCGTCCAACGGGTGTGTGAATCGGTGCGCCCCCACGGCCTGAAATGTCTCGCCAAAGCCGGTGTCTGCATAGCCATAGTCCAGAAATAATGCCGCGCCTCCATACGACGCGATCCCACGCCCGATCTCTTCGCCAAGCGCCGTGGCGGCCGGCGAGACTTCGTAGAACCCGCCTTCGGGCGCGCCGGCGCGCGATGCCGGAATGGCCGCGTTCGGCGTGGGCAGCGGTGCCAGTGCGAGGTCCAGTTTGCCATCCTTCATCACGACCATGCGCTCGCACCAGCCGCGCGCCGTCTTTACATATTGGCGGATCGGCAGCGCGTCGAAGAATTCATTGGCGATTACCAA
>DATFSP010000091.1:0-19316 GCA_035262545.1 Rhizomicrobium sp.
CAAGGCTGCGGGCTTTCTGGAGGCGATCCCGCCCTCGGGCTTTGACGTGCCAAACCCTTCAGACACGCTTGGTCCCGACGAAGATCCCTACACCGGCGAACTGGAAAACGACCTGGCCACCGGCGGCCCCGATCTCGACCAGTGAGGAGCGACGGCGAAGCCGGCCAAACGATCCAGTGGATCGTTTTGAGCGACGAACGCCGCGAGCTTGGGCGAGCGGCCGGGACACCGTAGGGCCGCGCGCCGTTCCTGGCCATCGACCAAAATCCCTAGCGCTGCTGAACAGTGTCCTAATTGACGTTCAGACCGCGCCTCTGAGGCGCCGCACTTCTCCTGGCTCAGGCTGAGGCCCCCGTCCTGGGACAATTTCACCGTCCAGAACTTCTATTCACTCGTCCGCCTTTACGCGCGTCCGTCTTACCACGCCTCTGCTTCGGCAGGGGTCGGATAACCGGCAATGTAAAGCGCGGTATCGTAGGCCGGATCGTCGGATTCTTCTTCGCCAACCCAAACCCGAACGTACCATCCTACCAAAGCGTTCACTTCGCCCTCTGTCGCCTCTGTCGACCGCTACGGTGCCTCGGCCATTGCTTTCATCTTTGCCAGAGCCGCGTTGAAGCGATCGTCGCGTTGCTTTTTCGCGGCCACCTTGGCGGCATCATCACCCAGCGGCTCCTGATCGTAGAGGAAGGTGTAGTTGATCTTGCTGCGACCAGCGCCATCGGGCTCGACCGCCAGGGTCCCATGATAGAGGTTGGAGGGATTGAGCGGCTGGATATAGGTGTATGAGAAAGGTGTCTTGGCAACCATCATCTCGGTCACCTTGCCGTCATTTAGCTTCCTGATGGTGCCTACCTCGCCATTGCCCGAGGCGATTTCGCAGCTTGTGCCCAACCAGTCATGGATGGCGCAAAATCCACCGATCCGCGCCCAGGTTTTTTCGGGCGCGGCATTCGCGACGATCGATAATGTGTAGCTCGTGTAGTCGGCCGCCATCACCGGCATAGCCATCAGCCCCAAAAGCGCCGCACCTGTCAGAAAAGTTTTCATCGTTCTGCCTCCAGCTCGACAACCACAGCTTCGCCGTTTTCCAAGGCGATAGCGAGATCCCCATTTCGCAGCGACAGCGCATCCTTGCCGAATACCTCCGCCCGCCAACCATGCAGGGCCGGAACGTCTTCGTCCTCAAAGGCGGCCAATTTCTCGATGTCCTCGGCATTGGCAATCAATCTGGGCGCCACGTTGGCAGCCTCGGCGCGTAGCCGGAGCAGCGTCTTGAGCAAGTCTATGACGGCGGGCGATGGCTCGCGCTTGCGCCTTTGGGGGGCGGTGGCCAATCCCTCTGGCGGCGGAAGATGGTGCCCTTCTTCCACTGCTTCCATCAAGCTCTTGCCCAGCTTGGAATTGGCAAAACCCTTGGGCACGGCACGGATGCGCTCCAGCCCTTCTCCTGTTTCCGGTGGATGGGCGGCGATCTCTGTCAGAGCTTCGTCTTTCAAGACCCGGCCGCGAGGAATGTCTCGCGCCTGGGCCTCGCGCTCACGCCAGGCGGCAAGCGCCACCAGCATGGCAAGAAAACGCTTGTTGGTGGTGCGGGGCTTCAGCCGTTTCCAGGCAAGTTCCGGTTCTAGCCGATAAAGCTTGGGGTCCTTGAGAGCTGCGATCTCTTCTTCCACCCAGAGGGCACGGCCGGAATGTGCCAGCTGTGCCGACAATTTTTCGTAGATCACACGCAAATGCGTCACATCGGCCAGAGCATACTCAAGCTGGCGTTTCGAGAGCGGACGATGGCTCCAATCGGTAAAGCGCGCCGATTTGTCGATCTCAGCGCCCGCGAGCTTTCTCGCGAGCGTCTCATAGGAGGCGGCATCGCCGAAGCCGCAGACCATGGCCGCCACCTGGGTGTCGAACAAAGGATCGGGGATGACGCCGGCCTGGAGATAGAAAATCTCGATATCCTGCCTTGCTGCATGAAAGACCTTAACGATTTCGGGCCGCCTCAACAGCGCGAAGAAGGGCGCGAGGTCGAGCCCTCGTGCCAGCGGGTCGATGATCCCTTCGGCCCGGGGGGACGCCACCTGAATCAGGCAGAGCCGGGGATAATAGGTCTGGTCGCGCAGGAATTCAGTATCCAGCGCCAGATAGGGCGCGGTCGAAAGCTCCTGGACAAAGGCGGCCAGCGCCTCGTTGGTTTCGACGATCCGCATCATTAGGTGATAGCGGATTCGGCCCGGCAGGTCTTATTTATTGTGTCGCGAGGCCGACCGTCTTTCCAGCGAAGCCTGCGGCGTCGAAATAGCGTTCGGTTCCCACCGTCTGAACGTCCAGTATCGTCTGGACCCCGTCCGGCCCGGGGGCGGATTTCACGACTTCGCGGCGGAACGGCGCCACGGCGCCACCGGTCAGGGCTTCGCTGATTATCCGCCCTTTCAGGGCCCCCTTGGCGGGCAATTCCAGCCCCATTACGTGGGCGAGGGTAGGGGCTATATCGGCATTGGAGATGGGGGTGGGGTCCTCATAGCCGCTTTTGAAATCGGGGCCGGTTGCAGCCATGAAGTTGCGGGTCTCTGCGCGACTGAAGCTGCCGTGATTACCCTGGCCCGTGGCCAGTGGCGTGTCCGAGATTCCCACCGCGCATTGCAATTCATTTTCGCAGCCGGTGGAGAAGGAACGGAAGCTCACATAGATCGCGGGCTGCGGCGTGCGGGCCTGGCCCATCAGGCCAACATCGCTCATGGACAGGGCGCCAGGATATTTACCCAGCCGGTCATTGACGAAAATCCCGCTGACATAATCCTGGCCCGAAAGGAATTTTACGATACCGGCGGCCATTTGTTTGGCTGGCGCGGGGTCTTTGGTGTTCATCGCGGGCAGGTAAATCAAATCGGTGCCGCCATTGGCTGCGATCACCACCTCGGGATGGCGTGGATCATTGCCTAACATTCCGGAACCGCCGGTAAGTGTAGCGCCATTTCCAAAATCCATCGGCGTACCCGTGTCGCCCGGAGGGCGCAGGGGCAACCCCAGGTTGGCAGCCAGATCTATGGCCAGGAAGCCCGAGGGCAGGTCCACCAGGGGCGCGGACGGATTGAAATGGGCCGATGGGCTTGTGGCGCTGGTGTGATTGACGGTGACAAAGCCGTGGTCGGCAGTAACAAAGACGTCGGTCGTTTTGTCCAGACCCGAAGCACTCAGATAGGCCAACAACTGTCCGAGCATGGTGTCGGCATTCCGTGTGCCCGCCAACCCACTGGGCCCGTTGATGCCCGGCACCATCTCGCCCACGCTGTCCTTGCCATTATGTTGGCTGACGTCGGGATCGCGCGACCAGAATAGAAGCGCGAAAGGCTTTCCCGTACTTTGAAAATGCGGGAGCACGATGCGGGTGGTCGCCTTCATCATCCACACTTCCTGTTCGATATCAGGTACGTCCGTCTTGGGCGCCGCATTGCCGACAAGGGCCTGGCGCATATTGGCAGTGAACCAGTTGGGAAGCCCGAGGCCGCCCTCATGCCCGGAGGAGTCATCCAGGATCAGGGTCTGGTTGCCGTCGGTATCTGCGGTTGAATCCTGGATGCGGGCCGGGCCCTCCTTTCCGACGACAGCAGTCTGCCAGCCTTTGGCGCGCGCCGCAGCGAGGAGCGTGGTTTCGTCCAGATAATTCCCACCGAACTTCTGGTTCATCTCGTCCAGCACGGTGTCATTTTCCAGGAAACCCAGGGTCGAGCCCTTCAAGCTCACCATGGGCGTCGCGACATAAAGCGTGTTGCCGAAGTCGCCGGTGTCGCCGATTCCATGGCCCGTTGCGATGGCCGAGGCGTTGACCGTGGTGACGGTAGGATAGAGCGAATGGCTGTTGGTGAAATCCACGCCTTCGCTCTTCATCCGCGCCATGTTGGGCATGTTCCCGACCTCGACGCTGCCATAACGAAGCCCGTCGGCCACGAAGATGATCACATTATGGGGCACGGGCTGGGCCCAGGCCGATTGAGTCACCGGCAAGATGGAGAGGCCCAATAGCAGGGCCGCGTAAGCAGGCTTCATGTTCGATTCCCTCAAGGCAAGGCAAATTAGCCGGACGATATGACAAGAAAAAACGGGAAGTTGCCGAGCTTCCGCCGGGGCATAAGGAAGCATGGCCCGCGCCCTTGACCCGCTCCCCATAAACCGCCAAAAACCCGCTTTCCTCAAGGCTTTGTCATGCACGCCTATCGTACCCATACATGCGGCCAGCTCAGCAAATCTGCTGTTGGCCAAACTGTCAGGCTCTCGGGCTGGGTCCATCGCCGCCGCGACCATGGCGGACTGATCTTTATCGATCTCCGCGATCACTACGGCATCACCCAGTGCGTGATCGAGCCCGACGCCGCCGTCTTCCCTACGGTGGACACGGCGCGCTCCGAATGGGTGCTCACGCTTACCGGCAAGGTCGTAGCGCGCACGCCTGAGACCGTGAACGCGGAACTGGCAACCGGTGAAATCGAACTGCGCATAGAAGAAGCGGTCGTGCAGAGCCAGGCTCAGGAGTTGCCGCTGCCTGTATTCGGCGACATGGATTATCCGGAAGAGACGCGGCTTACCTATCGCTTCCTCGATCTGAGGCGCGAGCGGTTGCACAAGAACATCATGCTGCGTTCGAACATCATCCGTTCGCTGCGCAATCGCATGTACGCGCAAGGTTTCAACGAATTCCAGACGCCCATCCTCACCGCTTCGTCGCCGGAGGGCGCGCGCGACTTCCTGGTTCCGTCCCGGCGGTATCCCGGTGAATTCTACGCGCTGCCCCAGGCGCCGCAGCAATTCAAGCAGCTGATCCAAGTGGCCGGATTCGACCGATATTTCCAGATCGCTCCGTGCTTTCGCGACGAAGATGGCCGCGCGGACCGCAGCCCTGGAGAATTTTATCAGCTCGATGTGGAGATGAGCTTCGTCACCCAAGATGATGTCTTTGCCGCCATCGAGCCGGTGCTTCAGGGCGTGTTCGAGGAATTCGCCGGTGGCCGCGCGGTGGACAAGGCGCCCTATCCGCGCCTGCCTTTTGCCCAGGCGATGCTGGAATTCGGCTCTGACAAGCCAGACCTGCGCAATCCGATCCGCATCGCCGATGTGAGCAAAGTGTTCGCCCGCGCCGATGTCGAGTTCAAAGCCTTCAAGAACAAGACCGTGCGCGCCATTCCGGCGCCGGGTGCGGCCACCCAGCCACGCAGCTTCTTCGATAAGCTCAATGAATGGGCCCGCAGCGAAGGCGCGCCGGGCCTGGGCTATGTCGTATTCGAGGAGGATGGCGGTGCGCTTGTCGGCAAGGGACCCATCGCCAAATTCATTCCCCCTGCGGCGATCGGCGAAATGGCCAAGCTCGCTAGCGTGAGGGCAGGTGACGCGCTGTTCTTCGCCGCCGACAAGGAAGAGCGCGCTGCCACGCTGGCAGGTTTGGCCCGCACGCGCATTGGGCGCGAGTTGGACCTGATCCAGAAGAATGTCTTCCGCTTCTGCTGGGTGGTGGATTACCCCATGTATGAGTGGAACGAGGACGAGAAACGCATCGACTTCTCGCACAATCCGTTCTCGATGCCGCAGGCCCAGCCGGATAAATTCCTGACTTTCCAGTCCGGGGATAAGGACGAGATTCTCGCGCTGAAGGTTTTCCAGTACGACATCGTCTGCAACGGCTACGAGATGCTATCTGGTGCGATCCGCAACCGCGATCCGGAAGTGATGCTGAAGGCCTTCGAGATCGCCGGCTATCCGCGCGAAGAGACGGAAGCCAGATTTGGCGGCATGCTCAACGCCTTCCGCTATGGAGCGCCCCCGCATGGCGGCTTGGCGGTGGGATTGGAGCGGGTAGTGATGCTGCTGGCGGGTGAAGAGAATATCCGCGAAGTCACCATGTTCCCTCTTACCCAGCAGGGCCAGGACCTTCTGATGCGCGCGCCCAGTCCCGCGTCGCAGAAGCAACTTAAAGAATTGCATCTGAGGGTGGTCTATCCTGAAAAGGGTTGAACATGGCGAAGACCTGGGACGCGGTTGACGATTATTACGCCAAGGCATTTGGCGCCCTCGATCCCATGATGAAAAAAGTGCTGGCGGCTTCGAAGAAAGCAGGCTTGCCCGACATTCAGGTGAGCCCTTTGCAGGGTCGCCTGTTGATGCTGCTGGCGCAAAGCGTCGGTGCGAAGCGCATCCTGGAAATAGGCACTTTGGGCGGTTACAGCACCATCTGGATGGCGCGAGCCTTGCCCGCCGACGGCTTATTGATCACGTTGGAATATGAGCCGCTGCACGCCAAAGTCGCGACGGCAAACATCACGATGGCGGGTTTTGCCGACAAGGTTCAAGTGCGGCAAGGCGCGGGCATCCAGAGCATGGCGGCGCTTGTGAAGGAAAATGCGCGGCCTTTCGATTTCGTTTTTATCGACGCCGACAAGCCGGGCTATCCCAAATACCTGAAATGGGCGCTGAGACTCACCCGGCCCGGCAGCCTGATCGTGGCGGACAATATGGTGCGCAAGGGCAAGGTGGCCGACGCCAAAAGCCGGGACGAGGCAGTGCAGGGGGCACGGAAACTCAACGCCCTGGTAGCCAGAAATCCACGACTGGAAGCCACGGCCGTGCAGACGGTGGGCAGCAAGGGATATGACGGTTTTGTCCTGGCGCGGGTGACAGGCTGATGCCTTCGCGCGTCAATCTCAGTTGAGCTTGGCGTCCAGATCCTTGATCGATTCCGCGACCAGATGACCGGCGCGCTGTTCATCCATGCGGGCCTGGATCAGCTTCTGTGCCGCCGTCACCGCTGCGTCGGCGGCCAGCGAGCGAATTTCTTGCATGGCAGCGGCTTCGGCTTGGGCGATCTTATCCTGCGCGGCCTGGGCGCGGCGCGCGATCTGCGCGGTGAGATCAGCGCGGGATAATTCGGCGAAGCGCGCGGCGTCCGCACGAGCCTCTGTTAAAATGCTTTCGGCTTCGCGCTCGGCGCCTGCGGCTTTAGCATGATAATCGGCCAGAAGACGGGTGGCTTCTTCGCGAAGGCGCCTGGCTTCAGCCAGTTCCGCCGCGATCACAGCGGCGCGGCTATCAAGCATCTTGCCGATCATGGCGGGCGCGCCCTTCCACACCAAAATGGCAATCACCAGGATGAATCCGACGCCTACCCAGAATTCCGGCTCGCGCAGAATGTCCATGGTTCAGCCTTCCTTGACAGCGCGGGCGGCATCGGCTGGCGAAATCATTTCACCAGTCAGCCGCGCCACGATGGCGATGGCCGCTTCTTCTGCCGCCTTGACCAAATGCTTGCCAGCCTCGAGGCGGGTAGCAGCGATACGGGCATCGGCCTCCGCCATGGCGCGGGCCGCCTCAGATTCGGCGTCGGTCTTGGCTTTGGCAATCTCGGCATTGAGCTTCTGACGATTATCCTCGGCCAAGCTCTGAGCGCGAGCACGGGCTCCGGCCAGTGCCGTTTGATACGCCGCCGAGGCTGCTTCAGCATCACCGCGTGCCTTGTCCGCGGCAGCGATGTCGGCGTTGATTGCGCTGCGCCTGCTACTGATCACGCCATTGATGCGAGGGCCCGCGATCCGCCACAGCACCACGAACAGGACGGCAAAGCTGATCGCCAGCCAGAAAATCTGGCTGGGGAAGGTCTCCACCTTGAAAGGCGGAAACCCACCCGGTGCCTGCTTGGGCGTCTCGGTGCTGGCGTGTAGCGGTTCTGCCATGTGTTCTTTGATGCGTCGCTTACGTGAAGAGGATGATCAGCGCGATCACCAGGCCAAACAGGCCGGTCGCTTCGCACAGCGCGAAGCCCAGAAGCAAGTTGGTAGTCTGGGTTGCCGCGGCACCTGGATTGCGCAGTGCGCCGGCGAGATAGGAGCCGAACACGTTCCCGATGCCGATACCGGCGCCGACCAGCGCGATGCAGGCGATGCCCGCGCCAATCATCTTTGCAGCTGCAAGTTCCATTTTAGGTCAGTCCCTTCGTTGGTTCAGTGATGATCGTGGAGGTGAAGCGCTTCATTGAGATAGATGCAGGTGAGGATTGCGAAAACATAGGCCTGCAGGAACGCGACCAAGAGCTCGAGCAGCATGATGGCGACAATCAGAAACATCGGCGCGATGGCGAGTCCGGTGAATACTCCGCCGGCCGAGCCCAGCGCCACGACGAAGCCGGCGAACACGGCCAGCATCGTGTGGCCCGCCAGCATGTTGGCGAACAGACGGACGGAAAGGCTGATGGGGCGGGTGAGGAACGAGATCACCTCTATTGGCACCAGCAGGATCAAGAGATACCAGGGCGCTTTGGGCACGAAGAGGGTGAGGAAATGAAGCCCATGCTTCATGAAACCCACCACTATCACCAGAAGAATGACCAAAGCGGCCAACGCGAACGTCACCGCGATCTGGCTGGTGACAGTAAAACTACCCGGCACCATGCCGAAGAAATTGCAGAACAGCACGAAGATGAAGAGGGAGAAGATAAAAGGGAAGTATTTAAGTCCGTCTTCCCCCGTCGCCGAATGGATCATGTTGGCGACGAATTCGTAAGACGCCTCCGCCATGGATTGGCCGCGCGTGGGCACCAGCCGGCCCGGCTTTACCGTGAGGGTGAGAAACAGCGAGGCCGCGATCACCACGATCACCATCAGAAGCGACTGGTTGGTGAAATAAATGGGATGGCCGCCGATGTGGAACAAAGGCTCGGCCACAAGCGGCTTGACCTCGAACTGCTCCATCGGGGTTAGCGTCATCGCCACGGGATTTATCTCTCCAAATCCTTCGACGCCATTCTGGCGTTAATCTCGGTAGCTGCGCGCATCACATTGCGGATGCCCGCCGCTGCGCCGAGAATGAAAAACACGATCAGGAAGACCGGTCTTGTGTGAAAACCGAACCGGCCCAGAAGCCAATCCAATCCCCAGCCCAGTCCCCCGCCCACGACCAGCGCCGCGACCAGTTCGGTCGCAAAGCGTCCGGCGATGCCCAGCTGGGTGGGCGGTGGACCTTTCGCCCTAGCCGCGTTCCTTCGCTGGGCTTCGTCCAGGCGCGCACCCAAGTCTTTGAGCCTGTCGGGGTCATGAGACGTCACGATCGTCTCCCAAATGCCGAAAACAGGGCTGAAAACTGGGCTTTCGCTGGGTTGCGAAGCGCGCGGACCATAGGGATGCGCCTATAGGGTGTCAAGAAAGACAGATTGGCTCTAAGCAACTGGTATGAAAGGGACTTTTCCCAGGCGCGGCGAAATGGCCGTGTCGCATCATAAGAATCACTTCAGGAAGTGTCTTGTTGTCCCCTCGACCAGGCGCGCCGCCCTGGCCAGAGCCAGCGCTTCTATTTGGCCAGGACCACATGCGTCGCCGTGGGGGTGGCGGCGTGTTCGGTGCAGCGATAGCCCAGCCTGGCCATGTCGATACCGGCGAACAGCGCCTCGCCCGAACCCAGCAGCATCGGGGAAATGGCGAGGTGCAGCGAGTCGATCAGCCCGGCCTTGAGATATTCCCGGATCGTGGCGACGCCGCCGCCCACGCGGATGTCTTTTCCTTTCGCGGCGGCACGGGCCTCTCCCAGCGCGGCGTGAATTCCGTCCGTTACGAAATGGAACGTGGTGCCGCCCGCCATCACAAGCGGTTTGCGCGCATGATGCGTGAGCACGAACACCGGCACATGATAGGGCGGATTCCCGCCCCACCAACCCTTCCAGCTTTCATCCGGCCATGGCCCGCGCACCGGTCCGAACATGTTGCGGCCCATGATCCAGGCGCCCAGATTATCGAAACTGCGCGCGGCGATATCGTCGTCGGGCCCGGTTGTGCCGCCCTCCTTGCCGATATGGCCTTGAAAGGTGCGGGTGGGAAAGAACCACTCGAACAGCCCTTGGCCGCCCACACCCAAGGGATTGTCCAGGCTCTGATCAGGACCCGCGCCATACCCATCGATGGAAATCGAGAAGGCGTTCACGCGCAGTTTTGACATTCTCTTACCTTTCCCGTCTTCGCACCATGCTTCGCGTGCATGGGGATGAGGAGCGGTTCGCCGCGAGCTTGAGCGTGCGGCCGGAAGGCGACTGTGTCGAGAACGCTATTCCGCGGCGACCTTTTCTGCCTCTGCCAAGCTCACGGAGACTAGCTGGCTCACGCCCCGTTCCGCCATGGTGACGCCGAACAGCCGGTTCATGCGCGACATGGTGAGCGCATGGTGGGTGATGACCAGGAAACGGGTGCCTGACATCTCGGTCATCTGGTCCAGCATGTTGCAGAAACGCTCGACATTGGCGTCGTCCAAAGGCGCGTCCACTTCGTCCAGCACGCAGACAGGGGCGGGATTGACCAGAAACACGGCGAAGATCAGCGCCATCGCGGTCAAAGCCTGCTCGCCGCCGGAGAGCAGCGCCAGCGATTGCAGACGCTTACCCGGCGGGCGTGCGAAAATCTCCAATCCCGCTTCCAGCGGATCTTCGGACTCGGTGAAAGTAAGCCGGGCTTCGCCGCCTTCGAACAATTTGGTGAACAAGTCCTGGAAGTTTTTGTTCACCTTCTCAAAGGATTCCAGCAGCCTTTCACGGCCTTCGCGGTTGAGGCTCTGGATGCCGCGGCGCAGACGGTCGATGGCTCCCATCAAATCGTCACGGTCGGCGACCAATGCGTTCATCCGCGCTTCCTGTTCGGCGGCTTCTTCCTCTGCGCGCAGATTGACGCCGCCCAACTGTTCGCGCTCCTGCTTCAGACGCTCGACTTTCTTCTCGGCTTGCTCCAGCGGGGGCATTTCTTCGCCCTCCTTGATCTCGGCGCGGGCCGAAAGTTCATCGGGCGTGCATTCAAGCTCGTCCTGGATGCGGGTGCGCAGTTCTTCGATGCGGGCAACCGCGCTTTCCGACAATGCCTGGGCACGCGCACGTTCCTCTCGCACGGCGGACAGAGCCTGATCGGCAGCCTTCGCGTGCTTGTCGGCTTCCGCCAGCACTGCTTCGGCGGCAACACGAACATCGGTCGCCTGATGGCGCGCGGTCTCCGCTTCCGCGATGGCCGTGAGAAGCGCATTGCGCCGATCGGCCATTTCTTCCGGCACGCGCTCGGCGGCGGCCAATTCACCGGTGAGCTCTTCGTGGCGCCGGCTCAATTCAGCGATCTGGTTCGCCGCGGCACCGCGGCGCGCGGACCAGCGTGATGCTTCCTCGGCGATTGCTGCGAGGCGGTGACGCCGCAGTTCGCCCTCGCGCTTGAGGGTTTCGAGCGCCGCACGGGCTTCTCCGCTAGCCGAGCGGACATCGGCGGCAGATGTGCGGGCTTCGGCCACATTCTGGGTGAGGGTGGCGCCGTCGCCCAGCTCCTCCAGTGCCTTGACGGCTGTTTCGTGCGACTCCTGCGCCGCGGCCAGCGATTGCTCCAGGCGGCGGATTTCAGCTTCCAGATTGGCAAGCTGACTGGCGCGTTCGGCAGCGGCACGTGCGGCGCGCGTGCTTTCATCTTGCGCCGCAATCAGGCTCTGCTCGGTCTTGCGTTCTGTGTCCTCGGCCTCGCGTGCTGCGTCCCGGGCAGCCCGAGCGGCTTCTTTGGCGGCCGTCCAGGCAGAAAATTTTCCGGCGCGCGCATCTTTCGCAGCCGCCGTTTCGTGCTCCAACTCGATTAAGCGATTGCGCTGTGAAAGGCGCACGGCAGCGGGCGAGGGCGCCTCGGCTGACGCGGCATAGCCGTCCCAACGCCACAGATCGCCCCGCGCCGTTACCAGACGCTGGCCGGGCTTCAATTCTTTCTGCAGCATCGCCCCCTGATCGGGAAAGACCAGGCCGGTCATGGAAAGGCGGCGCGCCAACGGACTTGGCGCTCTGACAAAATCGCCGAGCGGCCTAACGCCGTGCGGCAGCGAATAGGGCGCATCGAATGAGCCAAGGTCACGCCAGTGATGTGGGCTCGCTTCGTCAATGGGCGCCTGAAGATCGTCGCCAAGACAAGCCGCCAGTGCCGCTTCATAACCGGATTGCACCGTTACCGCGTCGATCAGGGGCGGGAACAGGCCTTCGCCCTCTGGGTGGAGCAGATCGCCCAAAGCCTTCACTTCGGCAGAAAGGCGATGGACTTCGCGTTCGGCTTCCTCCAGTGGTTCGCGCGCCGCTCGCTCGGCGGCCTCGGCTTCTTCGCGCAGGGCGCGAGCTAGCGTCGCCTGGTCGCGCGCGCCTTCAGATGCCGCGCGAGCAGTCTCGGTGACGCTGTCGGCCAGCGCTACGTCCGGCACGGCGTGGGCGTGTTCCATAGCCCGTGTAAGACGGGCGCGGGCGTCGAAAAGCTGAACTTCGCTGGTTTCAGCAAGACCCTGCGCCAAGGCGCGGCCACGTTCGTGGCTGGCTCTGTTGGCGTTCCAATCGGAGAGCTGACGCGTGAGAGTTTCCAATTCCCGCTCGGCTTCCGCCAGCTTGTCGTTCAATTCGCGGGCGCGTTCCTCTGCGGTGGCGATGTCGGAAGCAGCATTTGCGCCGGCGCGGTCCAATTCCTCGCGCTCGCCTGAGAGCCTGCCCAGTGCGGCTTGGGCATCCTGATCCAGTTCTTTTTCGCGAGCGATGTCGGCTTCACCCTGGGCGATCAATTGGCGGAAACGCTGCGCCGCTTCCCGGGCTCGGGCTTCCTCGGCCTCCAGCTGTTCGCGCGCCACGATCAGGCGGTGATGGGCGGCGGATTTTTGTGCTTCATCATTGCGAAGCGGCGGCAGCTTGGCGGCGGCGTCGCTCTGGATCGTAGAAGCGCGTGCCGCCTCGTCGGTGGCGGCGGCGACCGAAGCGGCGGCTTCGGCCAGATGCTGCTTGGCTTCCGCCGCGCGCGCCGACGCTAAAGCCCAGCGCAGAAAGTGCGCCAGCGCCTCCGCCTTGCGAATGTGGCCGGAAAGATTGCGATAGCGCGAAGCCTGGCGCGCCTGGCGCTTGAGCGCAGCAAGCTGACCTTCGATTTCGCGGATCACGTCTTCCAAGCGCGCGAGATTGGTCTCTGCCGCTTTCAGCCGGAGTTCCGCCTCATGCCGTCTTTGATGCAATCCGGCGATGCCGGCGGCTTCCTCCAGAATGGCGCGGCGGGCCAGAGGCTTCTGGCTGATCAGAAGCCCGATCTGGCCTTGGCGCACGAACGCCGTCGAACCGGCGCCGGACGAGGCGTCGGCGAAGAAAATCTGCACGTCGCGCTGGCGAACGTCGCGGCCATTGATGCGATAGACGCTGCCCGCTTCGCGCTCGATCCGGCGCGAGACTTCGATCGTGTCGAAATCGGCGTAAGGCCCAATCGCTTTGCGCTCGCTATTGTCCACCGACAGCGTGACTTCGGCGACGTTGCGCGCAGGCCGCCCGGCGCTTCCGGTGAAGATCACGTCATCCATCTCGCTGCCGCGCACCGAGGTGGGCCTGGTTTCGCCCATCACCCAGCGCATGGCGTCGAACAAATTCGACTTGCCGCAGCCATTGGGCCCGATCACGGCGGTGAGGCCGGGCTCGATATGCAACTCCGTCGGTTCGACGAAGGATTTAAAACCGGAAAGCCTGAGACGTGTGAACTTCAAGAAAAATGCGCCGCCTTACGCGTGATATGTTGGGCCGGACGCCAATTATTTTTTCTTGGCAATCGCGGCATCGATGGCCTTCGAGAGCTGATCATAGGGGACACTGCCGGCCGACAACGGCGTCCCGTCCAGGATGAGAGTGGGCGTGGCGTTGATCTGGTATCTCTGTTCCGCTTCGGCCGCCACTTTGTTGATGCGATCGTCCTCTTCCTTGTTGTTGATGCATTGATCGACCTGCTCGGCGCTCATGCCCGCGATCCGGCCTTGCTGGACCAGCGCAGCGTGAGGATCATCAATGCCCGGATACTCCGCATTGTCCCATTTGGGTTGATTCCGCCAGAGCTGGTCAATGAAGGGGAAGTACTTATCCTCAGGCAGGCAACGGGCCATCTTCTCGGCGTCGCCGTCCAGTTCGCGCAAGGGGAAGACGCGGAACACGTAATAAACCTTGCCGGTGTCGATGTAGTTCTGTTTCAACCTGGGAAAGACGTCCTGCGAGAAGGCCGCGCAGATCGAGCAGCTGGGCGCGCCATATTCGATCAGGGTTACCGGAGCCTTGGGGTTGCCGATGGTTTTGTCGGTTGGCACCAGCGTAAAGCCCGGCGAACCGGGCGTGCCGCCGTCCGTGGTGCTGCCGCCCTGGCCGCGCAGCACAAAGAAGCCAACGCCAATGGCGACCAAAATCACCACGGCGACAATTCCGATTATGGTTTTGCGCGACACAGCCGACTCTCCTAGAGGCCCCGTAAGCCTTTATTTGGCAGAGGACTGTAGTTTGCTCAACTGCGCCAGCGGGCGAGGCTTTTCAGCGCAGCTTGGAGCGCCTCCGGCCCCCGGTATTTGTGCACAGGATCGTCATTTTTCGGCGCCGTTCCTGGCCGCGCGGGCTTGGGTGGCTGGGCAGGCGGGGTCAATGGCCCTTGCGCAAATTTCACTTTGGTGACGGCAGTACGGCCCAAATAGGCATTGATTCGCGCCGCCAAATGCCGGGAATCGTGGCCAAGGAACAGGGCCGCGCCTGGCTCGGCCAGCAGCGTGAGGACCCCGGTCTTTTCCTGGAAGCGCAAGGGCCGGGCGATGCGAGCGATCTCCGGGCCTGCAATCTCGCGCCAGCGCAGTACCAGACTGGGATTGGTGAAACCGGCGCGGGCAAAAGCGGCGTGCGCCGCCTGACTGGCCTCATCACCGACCGGTAACGCGCGGCCGCGGCGGGGCATCTCGCCGGGCTCCCCTTGTTTTGAGTGCGGTTGTTTTGGCGGCTGCCTTCGGGCCATGGTCCGAATTATGCCGCGCCCCGCCGCCACGACAAAGCCCGAGCACAAAAGGGGACATGATTTGGCGGAGCGACTGCTCGCCTGGTACGACCGATATCGCCGGATATTGCCTTGGCGCGCGCCCAAAGGACGGCGCGCCGATCCCTACCGGGTCTGGCTGTCGGAGGTCATGCTACAGCAGACCACGGTCCAGGCGGCGGCAGGTTATTACCGCAAATTCCTGGAACGCTGGCCGGACGTGCATGCGCTTGCCGCGGCCGGGGAAGATGAGGTGCTGGCGGTATGGGCGGGGCTGGGCTATTACGCGCGCGCCCGCAATCTTTATGCCGCCGCAAGAATCGTGGCGAATGACATGGCCGGGAAATTTCCCGGCGACGCGAAAGGATTGCGCGCGCTTCCGGGTGTGGGCAATTACACAGCCGGTGCAATTGCCGCGATCGCATATGACGAGCGCCAGGCGGCAATGGACTCCAATGCAGAGCGCGTAATCGCGCGGCTTTATGCCGTGGAGACCCCTTTGCCCAAGGCCAAGACCGAATTGCACAGGCTGGGCTTCGCCCTGGTGCCGGAACGGGCCGGGGACTTCGTCCAGGCCCTGATGGATCTGGGTTCCGCGATCTGCACGCCCAAGCGCCCTCAATGCGGCAATTGTCCTTGGACGCAAGATTGCCAGGCCCGCGCCAGAGCCATCCAGGAAACGTTGCCGGTGAAGGCGCCCAGGCGGGTACGGCCGCTTAAGCGTGGGGCGGCCTTTGTGGTGCGCGACGCGACCGGCGCTGTGCTTTTGGTCAAACGCCCTGCCAGAGGTTTGCTCGCGTCCATGTTGGAGCCACCTTTGGGGCCGTGGCGGGAGGAATTTCCCTCGAAGTCCCAGGCGCTCAAGGATGCGCCATTTCCAGCGGTTTGGACCAAGCGTTTCGGCCTTGTGCGCCACGGCTTCACCCATTTCGAATTGGAGATGGAAGTTTATTTCGCGCAATTGGCCAAACGGCCCAAGATTGCGGGGCAATGGGTTGCAGCCGAAAAACTCGGCCAAGTGGCGCTTCCGACAGTCATGCGCAAAATCGTCGCGCACGGACTTGATCTAGGCGGTCCGCGATCCGCCGTTCGCGATACCTAAGTTCAGACCAGCTCGGCACGCAAACGCTGGCGCAGCACATCGATAGGCACCAGGGCGCCGGACGAAGTCTTGTATTGCCAGAAGGTCCAGCCATTGCAGGCGTCCAGTCCCTGGACATGAGCGCCGACGCGATGGATCGAGCCGGTGGCGTCGGCGCAAGCCAGAGTGCCGTCGGCCCGCACTTTGGCTTTCTGATGGGCGCGATGACCGTGCAGAACCGTGCCGGGCGGCAAGAGCCCGCGCTCGACCACCCAGCCGAAGGGAATGCGCGGCTCGGCGCGTTTGGATTTGCTTACCTCCAGAGCGTCGTTTTCGGCCGGAATGATCTCGGCGATGCGGGTCCGCGCCACATCCGCATAGATTTTTTCCCGCTCGATGCCGATAAAATGGCGGCCCAGCCTTTTGGCCACCGCGCCAGTGGTGCCCGAGCCGAAAAAAGGATCGAGGATCAAATCGCCCGGTTTGGTGGACGCCAGGATCACGCGATGAAGAAGCGCTTCGGGCTTCTGGGTAGAATGGGCCTTCTGGCCCTCTTCGTCCTTCAGCCTTTCCTGACCTGAGCAGATCGGAAGCGTCCAGTCCGAGCGCATCTGCAACTCGTCATTGAGGGCTTTCATCGCTTCGTAATTGAAGGTGTAACTCTGCTTGGGATTCTTGGTCGCCCAGATCAGGGTCTCATGCGCGTTGGTGAAGCGCTTGCCCCGAAAATTAGGCATTGGATTTGTCTTGCGCCAGATCACGTCGTTCAAGATCCAGAAGCCCAAATCCTGCAACACCGCACCCACGCGGAAAATGTTGTGGTAGGAGCCTATCACCCAGATCGAGCCGGTATCCTTCAAGACGCGCCGTGCCGCAGAAAGCCACTCGCGGGTGAAGCGGTCATAATCGGCGAAACTGTCGAACTGGTCCCAGTGATCGTCCACCGCATCCACCTTGGACTGGTTGGGCCGGTGCAGATCGCCTCTGAGCTGAAGGTTGTATGGCGGGTCCGCGAATATCAGGTCTGCAGATAGTTCGGGCAGCGCGTTCATGCGCGCAACGCAATCGCCTTCGATCACCTGGTCTAATTTCAACCCGATCATGCAGCCCCCGAATCATTCACGACGGAACCCACAGTGATTCGGGCCGAATCACTCGTCAAGAGTCAGAACAGAATCAATGGATTAGGAGAAGACCCGGTATTGAGTCCCCAGAGTCATCCCCATACCAAATCTAGTATCTGTGAGTCATTCCGCCGCGCTGAGGCCGGCATCGGGGATTACATCCTCAGGCTCGATGGCATGGCCGGTAAGGATCGCGTGGATAGGGGCAAAGCTCCTGCGATGATGCACGGTCACGCCATGTGCTTTCAGCCCCGCATAATGTTCCGGCGTGCCATAGCCCTTGTTGTTGCGCCAATTATAGCCGGGGTGTTCCTCGTGCAGCTTCACCATCATCCGGTCGCGAGTGACCTTGGCAATGATAGAGGCGGCCGCGATGGACAGCGAACGCGCATCGCCATCTACCAGCGTGTCGCAGCGGCAGGGAAGGGCGGGCGCGTCATTGCCGTCCACCAGCGCGAACTCGGCGGCAACTGAAAGCGCCCGGACGGCCCGCGCCATAGCGAAATGAGTTGCCTGGCGGATATTGATCAGATCGATCTCGCCCACAGAAGCCTCGCCCACGCCGACGGCCACAGCCATCTCCAAGATCTGGGGATAAAGCTCCTCGCGAACTTCCTCGCTGAGTTGCTTGGAGTCGTTGAGCCCCTTGGGGATGCGTTTGCGGTTCAGGATTACCGCCGCCGCAACGACCGGTCCGGCCAAAGGCCCGCGACCCGCCTCATCCACGCCGCAAACGGGGCCTGCCATGGTCTTCAGATAGCGCGCTTCATAGATGTAATGGGGCATGCCCCATTGTTAGAGGAGCGACAGCTGATCGCCAATCCAGGGAGGGCGCCGGAAGCTGTTGATGACCAGAGACTTGGACGGCTGATTGAGTCCCAATTTCTTCACCGCCAGATGGAAGCGCCGCGCCATCATTTCGGCATAGGGCCCAGTGCCCTTCATGCGCGTGTTCCATTGGCTATCGTAATCCTTTCCGCCCCGCATAGAGCGGACCAGCGCCATCACATGCTTGGCGCGGCCGGGGACCTGGGCATGCAGCCATTCGCGGAAAAGATCCTTGATCTCCAATGGCAGGCGCAACAGCACGTAGCCCGCCGAGCGCGCACCCGCGTCAACCGCGGCCGCGAGCACGGCTTCCATCTCATGATCGTTGAGCGCGGGAATCGCGGGCGCGAACATCACGCCCGTGGGAATGCCGGCTTCACTGAGCCCTGCGATTGCTTGCAGCCTTCTTGCCGGCGTGCCCGCGCGTGGCTCCATTGCGCGGGCGAGCTTGCGATCCAGTGTGGTGACGGAGATTGCCGCCTTGGCTAGGCCCATTTCCGCCATCTCTGACAGGATGTCGATATCGCGCAGGATCAAAGGCGACTTGGTGACAATTCCCACAGGATGACGGAAATCGCGCAGCACCTCGAGGATCGATCGGGTGATGCGCATCTTCTTTTCGAGCGGCTGATAGGGATCGGTGTTGGTGCCCAGCGCCATGGTGCGCGGCACATATCCCGGCGCGCTCAATTCCTTGGCCAGCAACTCCGCTGCATTTGGCTTCACCAGAATGCGGGATTCGAAATCGATCCCTGGAGACATGCCCAGATAGGCGTGGGTGGGGCGGGCAAAACAATAGATGCAGCCATGCTCGCAGCCCCGGTAAGGATTGATGGAGCGGTCGAAGGAAATATCCGGCGAGGTGTTTCGGGCGATGATGGTGCGTGTGGCATCGTGGATCACTTCGGTGCGCAACGGAGGAGGTGTCTCGTCTTCCGCTCGCCAGCCATCGTCCCAGCCGTCGTCTACCAGGACGCGGGTCTGTTTTTCGTAGCGCCCGACATGGTTCGAGAGTGCCCCGCGTCCGCGAAGCAGGTCCGGTCGGATGGTGGAATCGAGGACCGTCGTCATGGTTTATAGGATAATAGACCTATAAGAACAAAACAAGTACAAATATTGCCCAGGCATTTCCCACTGGCAGGGTCGTTCTTTGAGCGCAGGCACAATCGCGACTGACTGTTTAGGGTGACTGCCCGGTCCCCACCAGAAACGCAGACACTTGGATGGCACATTTGAGGTTCATCAAAATGCATGCGCACGGGGATGACTTTGTCATCGTCGATGCGAGGGGCGGCGAAAATCCGTTGACGCCCGGCATTGCGGTGCTCCTGGGCGACCGCAATCGCTGCGCCTTTCTTTCGGCTATGGCCGAAGTCTGATGCTGCGCATCTACGGCTACAGCGCGTCGATCAATGTCCGCAAGGTGCTTTGGGCATGTGCTGAATTGGACCTCGAATATGAGCGCGA
>DATFSP010000092.1:0-18125 GCA_035262545.1 Rhizomicrobium sp.
GCTGGGCCCAGGGATCGGGGCCTGTCATGGGCGAAGCGATCCCCGACAATGGAGCCGCTGTCATCGCCCGGCCCCCCGGCATCCACGTGCTTTCGGCCGATGATCACCAGATTTTCACTCGCGCCTTCGCCTTGGCCGCGGAGGGCGATTGGGGCAAGGCGCTGTCGCTCGGCGACCAGGGCCACGACACGGTCGCGCGCCAACTTCTGCAATGGCGCTATGCGCTTGACCGCAACAGTGGCGCCAAATTCGCCGACATCGACGAAGTCATCCGAATGGCGTCGAACTGGCCTAGCCGGGGTTCGCTCTACGCCCGTGCCGAAGCGGCCATCACGCGCGACATGTCCCCGTCCACAATCGTGCAATGGTTCGCCGGCCGCCTACCCGCCTCCCCTATTGGCTATGTAAGGCTGGGTGAAGCGCTGGTCGCGACCGGCGATCCAGCGCAAGGCACGCTCCTGATCCGCAAGGGCTGGAGCGAAGGAAGTTTCGACGAATTCACCGAGAGTGACATTCTTCAACATGATACGGCCTATCTCACACCGGAGTCCGACAGGGCGCGACTGGACGCGCTCCTGTGGCTAAACGACACCTCGGGCGCACGCCGTCAGATGAACCGGGTGGATTCCCGCAGCGCCGCCGTCGCCCGTGCCCGCATTGCGCTCGGGGATGGTCTTGACCGCGCTCGCCCGGCCCTCGCTGCCGTGGAAGGTTCGAACGATCCGGCGCTCCTGTTCGATTGGTCGCGGGCGCTGCGTGCAGATCGCGAGGATGCTGAAGCGCATGCCATGCTGCTGAAGGTCGATCCCACCGGGCTCGCCCGCGAGCACACCCAGCGCTGGTGGAACGAGGTGGCGATCCAGGCCCGTGACGCACTGGCGGACGGCGACACGAAGCTGGCGCTTGAGCTTGCCGATCATGGCGAAGTCCCAATCGGCGACCAATATGTAGATCAGCAATTCCTTTCGGGATTCATAGCCTTGCGCTATCTCCATGACCCGGAGCGCGCACTGATCTATTTCCAGCGGCTGGCCAACAATGTCACGCGGCCCTTGAGCAAGTCGCGGGGCGAATATTGGGAGGGCCGCACCTATGAGGCGCTGGGTGATCCCGCGCCGGCCTATGTCCATTATCGCTTGGCCGCGGCCTACCCCGAGACATACTACGGTCAACTTGCCATCGTCCGGACCGAAGCCGCGCCCACCTTGCGGATCAACGACTCTCTGGTCGAAGCCATCGCCAAGCGCGAGATCGAAAATGATTCGTTGATGCCGGAGATGCGGGTGCTGGCCGATCTGGACCAGATCACTTATCTGCGCCTCTTCGCCGAGCGGGAAGCCGAAATTTATTCCTCGCCGGCGCATCTCAAGGCGATCCTGGAAACCTTAACCGGCTGGGGTTACCGCCAGATCGCTGTCCGGATGGCCAAGGAAGCGACCTATACGGGCGTCTATATGCCGGCTTACGCTTTCCCCCTGATCCGGTTGCCGGCATATCAGGCGCCGGGACCGGTTCCGGAGCCGCCGCTGGTTCTGGCCTTGATCCGGCAAGAAACGGAGTTTGATCCGGAAGCCGTCTCGAGCGCGGGCGCCATGGGGTTGATGCAGGTGATGCAATCGGCGGCGAAAAGTTCGTCCAAGGCAGCCGGACTCCGCTACCGGCCGGGCGATCTCCTGATCGACCCCGAATACAATATCCAGCTGGGCATGATCGAATTCTCGAACAATTACGCCCGTGCGGAAGGTTCGCTGGTGCTCGCAATCGCCGGATACAATGCCGGTCCCGGCAATGTGCGCAAATGGCTGGCGGAAAATGGTGATCCCCGCGACGGCAAGGTGGACGCGATCGACTGGATCGAGGAGATACCGTTTGGTGAGACCCGCAATTATGTCGAGCGGGTGATCGAGAATATGGAAGTCTATCGGACCAGGCTGGCGGGGCGCGATATGCCACTGACGATCATGACCGAAATCTACGCTCCAGTGTCTCCCCCGAACGGGCCGGTGCTTGGCCGGCCGCCGCCACCGGCTCCAACGCCCGCGACGACGCTCTCGACCGTGCCCCCTGCGCCAAAGTGATAGACGAAGCGGCCGCGCACGAGGGATTTTGGTCCACGGCTAGAAGCGTCGGTGGGGCCAAAAGACCCGCGGGCTATTTAAACGTATTCAGCCATTCGCGCGCGAGCTTCTGCGCCTGCGCGATCTGCCCGGCGTTCATTTCGCCGGCGATCTGATTGCGCCAGCTCTTGGCCTCGTCGATCCCGCGCATGGCGGCGAGATTGAACCATTTGTGAGCGACGACATAATCTTGGGCCACGCCGTGGCCGGTCGAATAAGCCAAACCCAGATTGTAGAGCGCTTCCGCATGCCCGGTGCGGGCTTCTTGCTCGAATTGCGCCAGTGAATCGGTGTCTATGTACGCCACAATACGCCCTTTCCCCGTCTACACGCCCGCGACACTCCTTTTTGCTTTCGCATGGGGTGATGGTGAAGGGAGACAAACTAAGACGCGGTAAATACGGATTAGCCTTACTGATTAAAGGGCGTTAGGAGACCCCAATAAAGTCTAAACGGCCGCAATCGGGGGCCAAAAAAAACGGCGCTTGAAGCCTTGGTCGAGCTACCCGAACACTCTATCCAAGTTCGTCGACCATGCGCCTCTTCGCCCGGGCGCGTTGGCGGACGGACGGGGTAATTCAAAGTCCTTCATCTCGCCCTTTGGCCGAAGAGGATCTTTTTTTCCTCCTCCGTCATGGGTTTTCGAAGCTCGGCGCCCAGGGCTTGGCCTTTCTTGACGGCCGGCCGCGCGGCCATCCGTTCCTGCCAGGCCTTGAGATGGGGAAATTCGTCCAGGTTTTGGAAATTCATTGCCGCGAGCACCCAGCCCCAACAGGCGATATCGGCAATGGAATAGGCTCCAGCAAGGAATTTGCGGCCCTCGAGCCGCTTGTTCATCACTCCAAACAGGCGATTCACCTCGTCGGTGTAACGCCGCTTGGCGTAGCTGACGTCCTCATTGGAGTAATTGAGGAAATGGAATGCCTGCCCAGCCATCGGACCAAGACCGCCCACTTGCCAATAAAGCCATTCCTCGACCTGGACCCGTCCGCGTTCGTCGGCAGGATAGAGCTTGCCGCTCTTGCGCCCGAGATATTGCAGGATGGCACCGGATTCGAACACCGAGATGGGACGGCCGGCGGGGCCGTCGGGATCGACGATCGCGGGCATGCGGTTATTGGGCGATATTTTGAGGAATGCGGGCTCGAATTGCTCGCCCTTGCCGATGTTCACGGGCTTGAGCACGTACGGGAGCTTCATCTCCTCAAGCGCGATGGAGATTTTCCAGCCATTCGGAGTGGGCCAGTAATAGAGCTCTATGGGCCGCGCCGCCTTTTTCGCAGGCTTCATCGAGGCTTTCCTGGCGGCTTTCTGTTTCTTGCGGCGCGGGGCCATAGACAAACTCCGGATGCGTTTCGGAGCTATCGTGTCATTTTTCGCAGAGCCCCTCTAGCGCGCCAATACTGCTTACGCCGCAAACCCAGCCTGCGATTGTATCCGTGTTACCAGAAAGGGTATTGGTTTTTGGGATGCCATTCCCCTTTAAGGGGGCCCCCTAAATGGGCTTGGCCGCGGATCCCCGAAGGCAAACGCCCTCAAGTCCGCGGCCATAACCTTTGCCATCGGAAGCTCCCCGAAGGGACCCCCGTGTAGTCAAATCGACCTTAGGTCAATCCGACTTATTTCTTCCTCTTCTTCTTAGAGGCCTTCTTCTTCGTGGCCTTCTTGGCCTTTTTCTTCGCAGCCATGATCAACTCCTCTATCGTTTGTTCGGGTCAGAGCGACTCAGGTCACCCCCCAAAACACGAAGAATATGAAGGACTTGCATTTAAAAATGCAACTCCACCCGGCCTTTTCCGAAAGCCCGGATTCATGGAAATACATAAAACCCGCTTTTTCATTGGGTTAAATCCATCACTCTGTACACGGATGAATTTTTAGCGTTTACGAGGGTGATTTGGTCGATTTGCGCATTTTTGCGCGAATCACCCCTCGTCCGGCAAATTGAGTCGCGCCTTGAGAAGAGCATTGACCTGTGCCGGATTGGCCTTGCCACCGGTCTGCTTCATCACCTGACCAACAAACCAAGCAGCGAGCTTCGGCTTCACCTTCACCTCTTCCACCTTATCGGGATTGGCCGCGATCACTTTCTCGATGGCGGCATCGATCGCGCCAGTGTCCGTGACCTGACGCAGACCCCGCGCCTCGACGATCGCACGCGGCTCGCCGCCTTCGCTCCACACGATGTCGAGCAAATCCTTGGCGATCTTGCCGGAGATGGTGTGGTCGGAAATCATCATCACGATAGCATTGTTCGCCGCCGCGCTGACCGGAACCTGCGCAATGGAAAGCCCGTCGCGGTTGAGCCGCCCCAATATCTCGTTGTTTAGCCAGTTGGCGGCCGCCTTGGCATCCACGCCCTTGGCCAACTCTTCGTAATAGTCCGCCAATTCGCGTTCAGCGACCACGACCGAGGCGTCATAGGCCGACAGTCCCATCGCCATGAAGCGCGCCTTCTTCTCATCCGGCAACTCGGGGAGGGATTTTTCTATTTCCGCCACCCAAGCCGCGTCCAATTCCAGAGGCAACAGGTCGGGATCAGGGAAGTACCGATAGTCATGCGCCTCTTCCTTGGAGCGCATGGACCGGGTTTCGCCTTGGCGGGAGTCAAACAAGCGGGTTTCCTGTTTGATGGTGCCGCCGCCTTCGATGATCTCGATCTGGCGGCGAGCCTCGAATTCCACGGCCTGGGCAATGAAGCGCATGGAATTGACATTCTTGATCTCGCAGCGCGTGCCGAGCGGTCCGCCGGGCTTCCTCACCGAGACATTGACGTCGGCTCTCATCGAACCTTCGTCCATATTGCCGTCGCAGGTACCCAGATAGCGCACGATCGCGCGTAATTTGCGCAAAAATGCGGCCGCCTCCTCGGAAGAGCGCATGTCCGGCTTGGTGACGATCTCCATAAGGGCTATGCCGGAACGATTCAGGTCCACATAGGAATTGTCGGGATGCTGGTCGTGGAGGCTCTTGCCCGCATCCTGTTCCAGATGCAGCCGTTCGATCCCCACTTTGCGGCTTTCCCCATCCTTGAGGTCGATGGTGACCTCGCCCTCGCCTACGATCGGGTTCTTGTACTGGCTGATCTGATAGCCCTGAGGCAGGTCGGGATAGAAATAATTCTTGCGGTCGAAAATGCTCGCAAGGTTGATCTTGGCCTTGAGGCCAAGACCAGTGCGGACCGCCTGCTCAACGCACTTTTCGTTGATCACCGGAAGCATGCCGGGCATGCCAGCATCGATGAACGAGACCTGGGCATTGGGCTCGGCCCCGAATTCTGTGGAAGCACCCGAGAACAGCTTGGACTTGGACAGGACCTGGGCATGGACCTCCATGCCGATCACCACTTCCCAATCGCAAGTCTGGCCTTTGATCAGTTTCGATGCCGGCGCGCTCATGCCGCCCTCCACCAATCGGTAGGCTTGTGGATGAACTGGGCGGCGTCCTCGATCGCTTTGCCAGCGCGCAGGATCGTGCCTTCGTCGAACGCCTTGCCGATCAGCTGCAAGCCCAACGGCAAGCCATTCGCTGTCAGACCCGCAGGCACCGAAAGCGCTGGCAGTCCCGCCAAATTGACTGTCACGGTGAAGACATCCTGAAGGTACATGGACACGGGGTCGGCGGTTTTCTCGCCCACGCCGAAGGCCGGACCGGGCGTCGCCGGGGTGAGCAACACGTCGCACCGCTCGAAGGCCTGATCGAAGTCGCGCTTGATCAGGGTGCGCAATTTCTGGGCCCGGGCATAATAGGCATCGTAATAGCCGGCAGAGAGAACATAAGTGCCGATCAAGATGCGGCGTTGGACTTCGGCGCCGAAGCCTTCGGCCCGGCTATTCTCGTAAAGCTCGGTAATATCCGACACGCCCTTGGCGCGATGGCCGAAGCGCACGCCGTCATAGCGCGCCAGATTGGACGAGGCCTCTGCCGGCGCCACGATGTAATAAGTGGGCAGCGCATATTTTGTGTGGGGCAGCGAAACCTCTACGATCTCCGCGCCCTGCGCCTTCAGCCAGGCCGCGCCTTTCTCCCACAGCGCGCTGACTTCGGCCGGTGCGCCGTCGATTCGATATTCCCTGGGAATGCCTACCCGAAGACCCTTAATGCCGCCCGCCATCTGCTTCTCATAGTCCGGCACGGCAATGTCGACGCTGGTGGAATCCTTGGGATCCACGCTCGCCATCGAGGTGAGCAGCATGGCCGCGTCCCTGACCGTCTTGGTCATGGGGCCAGCCTGGTCCAGCGAGGACGCGAAGGCGACGATGCCGAAGCGCGAGCAGCGGCCATAAGTAGGTTTCAAACCCACGATGCCAGTCACGGCGGCCGGCTGGCGGATCGAGCCCCCCGTGTCGGTGCCGATGGCGGCCAGGCAAAGATCGCCCGCCACTGCGGCGGCTGAACCGCCGGACGAGCCGCCAGGCACCAGATTGGCGTTGCTATTCTTGGCCCGCCATGGATTGAGCGCGGGACCGGCCGCGCTGGTTTCATTGGACGAACCCATCGCGAATTCGTCCATATTGGTCTTGCCCAGCATCACCGCGCCGGCATTCCAAAGATTCTGGGTCACGGTGGATTCATAGGGTGGAACAAAGTTTGAAAGTATTTTGCTGCCAGCAGTGGTACGGACACCCTTGGTACAGAAGAGGTCCTTGATCGCCAGCGGCAATCCTTCCAGCACCCTTGCCTCGCCATGTTTGATCCGCAGGTCCGAAGCCTGGGCCATCTCAACCGCGCGTTCCGGCGTTTCGGTGACAAAGGCGTTGAGGCCACGCGAGTCCGCCGCCGCCCGGATCAAGGCATCGGTAAGTTCGCGCGAGGAAATGCTTTTGGCCTTCAAGGCGTCACGCGCCTCCGCCAAGTTGAATGATGCGAGTGATGACGGAAGGCTCATTCCACCACCTTCGGCACGACGAAGAAATTTTCTTCGCTTTCTGGCGCGTTGCGCATCAGACCATCGGCGACATCGCCGTCGGCGACTTCGTCTTTCCGCCACTTGAGCTTCTGCGCCACCACAGAGGTCATGGCGGGAACACCCTCCACCTTCACTTCATTCAGCATCTCCACCCACTGGAAGATGCCGTTCAGCTCGGCCACCATGGGGTCAAGCCGTTCCTCGGTGACCTTGAGGCGGGCCAGTTTTGCGATGCGTCGCACTGTGTCCTTATCGACGGACATGGGGCGTTCCGGTCTGTTAGAAAAGCGGGAGCTTTGCTAGCAATCGGGGACCGGACTGGCAAGAAGAAGGGGTTGTCGTGGCGGTGACGGAGCTTGACCGCCTTGCGCTTGAACCGGGGGCCCGCCTTCTTGGCCTTGACCTGGGGGAAAAGACCATCGGTCTGGCCCTGTCCGACAGGCTTTTGACGGTGGCCACCCCTATGGAAACCCTTAAACGGGGCAAATTCGCCGCCGATGCCGCCCGGCTGGACATTATAATAAGTGAGCAGGGCGTAGGCGGGCTGGTGGTCGGACTGCCCCTCAACATGGATGGCTCGGATGGGCCGTCCGCCCAGTCGGCCCGCGCTTTTGCCAGGAACTGGGGGGGACGGAGCAAAATCCCTCTGGTCCTGTGGGACGAACGGCTCTCAACCGCCGCGGTGACGCGCACACTTCTGGATGCCGACGCCTCGCGTAAGCGCCGAAGCGAAGTGGTCGACCGGATGGCAGCAGCCTACATCCTGCAGGGCGCGCTGGATCGACTTCGGCACTTGAGGAGCGCATGAGGACCGACGATCTGACGGCAGGGTTCCGCTGGCTGCCGCCGTCACTCAGGCCGCCCGTGGCCATGGCCTGGAGGCAGGAGAAAATCTTTCTTCTGGTCGGCGTCGCCGCTTTGTTCGCCGGTTACGACATCAATGTCTTCGGCTTGGCGACACCGCAGATTCAAGCCAGTTTTCACATCCCGGAAAACCAGATTGCGCTGATACCCGCTTATTTTCGACCAGCAGCACTATTCGCACTTCTTCTTTCCGCTTCGGCAGATCTTGTGGGCCGCCGGCGTCTGCTGCTTGTGACCATCATAGGCCAGGCCATGGCCACCTTGGCCACTGCCTTCACCGCCAACGAAGCGCAATTCATCTGGACCCAGTTCCTCACGCGCGTCTTCGGTTATTCCGAAGAAATGCTCTGTTTTGTGGTGATTGCCGAAGAAGTGGCAGCCAAGGCGCGGGGCTGGGCGGCCGGGACCTTAAGCGCGATGGATTATACTGGCGCGGGCGTTGCGTCTTTAGCATTCGCTGTAGTTAATATTCTTCCCTTTGGCTGGCGGGCGCTTTACGTGATCGGCGCGATGCCACTCTTTCTGGTCGCCTATTTCCGCCGCCAATTGCCCGAGACACGGCGATTCATGGCGCAGGAAGAATTGCTCAAGGCTCGCTCGAAATTCCAGGATGCTTGGTTGTTGATGCGTGGCCTTGTCCGGGAGTATCCGGCTCGTATCGCTGCCATGATGATCGCGGCAGGCGCATTCGGATTTAGCGTCGCCTCGGCAAGCTTTCTGTCCTCCAAATATCTCCAGAGTGTTCTTGGCTATACACCGGGACAGGTCGTCGCACTTTTCGTTCCTGGTGGCTTGGTGTGTTTAGTTCTCACTATCCGGGCGGGACGGCTCAGCGACCGCATCGGACGGCGCAAAGTGGTCGCCGGCATTATCGCCATTGGAGGGATAGCCTTTTATTTTTTCTACAGTGGTATTTCAGGATGGCCGCTCTGGCTTTCGTGGGTTCTATCATTCTTCGGCTATTTCTCCGGTGAAGCGCTGCTGGCGGGCTTTGCGCTAGAGATCGTGCCAACCCAATACCGCGCCACGGTCTCGGGCCTGCGCTATCTGGTGGATACCCTTGCTGGCGCGGTGGCGCTGGTGCTGGAGGGCCGGCTTTACGATCATTTCCACGGCCATGGCCCAGCGACTCAGGTCTTGCTGCTTGCCCTGCCCGTATGTCTGGTCGCCCTTCTGTTCCTACCCGAACCGGCGGGAAAGACGTTGGAAGAAATGACCGCCTGATCCCTTATTGCGGCCTTAAGAATCCACCGTTATAAGCCGGGCTTTAATGACATCCGTGGCCAACCACCCGATCCTGAAGACAAACCACTTGCTGGGGATCGAGGGCCTTTCGATGGCCGAAACCATTGCCCTGCTCGATCTGGGTGATTCCTATGTGGCGCAAAGCCGGGCCAGCGACAAGAAAGCCGCGGTCCTCAAGGGCCGCACATTGATCAACCTCTTCTTCGAGGCCTCCACGCGTACCCAGTCAAGCTTTGAACTGGCGGGCAAACGACTAGGCGCCGACGTCCTCAACATGTCGGTCAAGACTTCGTCCGTCTCCAAAGGCGAGACCTTGATCGACACCGCTTCCACCTTGAATGCCATGCGGCCCGACATTCTGGTCGTGCGCCACCAGGATTCCGGCGCTGCCGAACTTCTTTCGCGCAAGCTCGATTGCAGCGTGGTCAATGCCGGTGATGGCGCCCATGAGCATCCCACTCAGGCTCTGCTCGACGCGCTCACAATCCGCCGCAGACTGGGCCGCATCGAGGGCCTAACGGTGGCGATCTGCGGTGACATCCTTCATTCCCGCGTGGCGCGCTCCAATATCCGCCTGCTCTCCATGCTCGGCGCGCGCGTGCGGCTGATCGCGCCCAAAACGCTTCTTCCCGTCGAAGCCGACCGGTTCGGGGTCGAGATTTTTACGGACATGAGAGCAGGCCTTCACGGCGCCGATATCGTAATGATGCTGCGGCTGCAACTGGAGCGCATGACCGGCGCCTTCGTGCCCTCGTCGCGGGAATATTTCCGTTTCTATGGCCTCGACCGCGAGAAACTGGCCTTCGCCAAGCCGGGCGCACTGGTGATGCATCCGGGTCCTATGAACCGGGGCGTGGAGATTTCCTCCGACATCGCCGACGATCTGGAAGTGAGCGTGATCGCCGAACAGGTGGAGATGGGTGTAGCCATCCGCATGGCGGTGCTGGACGCGCTGGCGCGGGGGATGACATGACCGCGCCGCATGTCCGCCAAGGGCGCATCGCCTTCCGCAATGCCAGGCTAATCGATCCGGCTTCGGGCCTGGACGCCAAAGGCGGGCTTCTGGTCGAGAATGGCAGGATCGCCGATGTGGGGCCGCGCCTCTTCAATGACGCAGAGCCGCGCGATCCCGAGGTGATCGATTGCCGTGGCCTGGTGCTTGCGCCCGGCCTGATCGATTGCCGCGTCTTCACGGGCGAACCGGGGAGCGAACATCGCGAGACCCTGGCTTCGGCCAGCGATGCCGCCGCTGCGGGTGGCGTTACCACCATCGTCACCATGCCCAACACCAATCCGGTGATCGACGAGCCCTCGTTGGTGGATTTCATTCGCCGCCGCGCGCAAGCCACCGCAAAAGTCCGGGTCGCACCCATGGCCGCCCTCACGCGCGGGCTCAAGGGCGAAGTCATGACCGAAATCGGTCTCCTCAAGGAGGCAGGCGCTATCGCGTTTACCGATGGTGACCGGTCCATCGCCAACGCCAGGGTAATGCGCCGCGCGCTCTCCTATGCAGCCACGTTCGATGCGCTGGCGGTAGGCCATGCGGAAGACCCGGAACTGGTGGAAGGCGCGGCCATCACCGAAAGCGAATTTGCCACCCGCCTGGGCCTTCCCGCGGCGCCGGCGTTGGCCGAAGCAATTATGGTCGAACGCGACATTCGATTGGTCGAATTGACCGGCGCGCGTTACCATTTCGGCCAGATTTCCACACGCGCGGCGCTTGATGCCGTCACCGCGGCCAAGAAACGGGGCCTTCCCATTACTTGCGGAGTTTCGGCGCATCATCTCCTACTTAACGAGTTGGACGTGGGCGCCTATTACACATTCCGCAAAGTAAAACCGCCGCTCCGCTCCGAAGCAGACCGCGCGGCCATGGTGGAAGGTGTGGCCTCGGGCGCAATCGACGTGATCGTCTCCAGCCATGAACCACAAGGCGCCGACACCAAGCGTCAGACTTTTGCTTCGGCCGCGTTCGGCGCAGTGGGGTTGGAGACGCTGTTGCCTGCCGCATTGAACCTCTATCATGACGGCCACGCGAGCCTGTCCCATGTGCTGACGGCCTTGACCTCGGCTCCGGCGCGTCTCATGGGCTTGACTGGCGGCACGCTGGCCAAAAGTACGCCTGCCGATTTGGTGCTGCTGGATGCCGATCATCCCTTCATGGTGGAAGAGCGTATGCTCCATTCCCGCGCCCGCAACACAGCTTTCGAAGGCCGCAAATTCCAAGGCCGGGCAGTGATGACTTTCGTGGGCGGCGAGTGCGTTTATGAGGCGCCCCTCAATGCACCACACCGTTAGATGGTACTCAGGCTCACGCATACGCGCACGGCAACCCCGCTAATCGACATCCGCCAGCCCTCCCGACGCGGGCGGAGAAAGCTTGTTCATGCTTTCGATCTCGGAAAGCGGTGACACTTTAAAAAAATCAACCTATTGTCGCTTGCAATGATGGGGCCCCTTTCTCTTTCCTCGGTGCTTGAAGCGTTGGCGATCGGCTATCTGCTCGGCTCCATTCCCTTCGGCCTGCTGTTCGCATTTGCGTCTGGCGCCGGCGATGTGCGCAAAATAGGTTCCGGCAACATTGGCGCCACCAACGTGCTGCGCACCGGCAAGAAATGGGCCGCGGCGGCGACGTTGTTGTGTGATGGATTGAAAGGCGCCGCCGCGGTCCTTGTCGCGCGGGCTGCTCTGCCGCCGGGCTGCGAGATATTTGCCGCGCTCGCGGCGGTCGTGGGCCACATCTATCCGGTCTGGCTGAAATTCAAAGGCGGCAAGGGCGTGGCCACTTTCATCGGCGTGACCGCCGCGCTCTATTGGCCTGTAGGCCTTCTCGTGGGTGGCACCTGGCTCCTCGCCGCGCTCATCTGGAGGATCTCGTCCCTTTCCGCGCTGATCGCGATTGGGCTGTCGGCGGTTTATTTCTATGTCCTTGGCCACCCCCAATACGCGCTCTTGGCTGCGCTGCTGGCGGTGCTGATTTTCATCATGCACCGGGAAAATATCCGACGTCTCCTGCAAGGCGAGGAACCTCGCATCGGCCTCGCGAAATAACTATGGCGCGATCCGTTCAGGAAAAGCTCGATTGGCTCAGGCTCGCGCGCACAACGGAAGTGGGTCCGGCCACCTTTGCGCAATTGATCGCGCGGTTCGGCAATGCCTCGTCCGCGCTCGAAGAATTGCCCCGTCTGGCTCGGCGCGGCGGGGGCCGAAAGTTCGTGCCCGTCAAGTTGGAAGATGCCGCGCGCGAATTGGGGCAATTGGAGAATTCGGGTGGGCGCCTGATCCTGTCCTGCGAAGAGGATTTTCCGGCAGGCCTGGCCGCTCTCACTTCTCCACCGCCCGTGATTTCCGTACTGGGCGACATTCCTCCTCGCGACATGATCGCCGTAGTCGGCGCACGAAATGCGTCGGCGCTGGCGCGCAAATTCGCGCATCTTCTGGCACGGGACCTGGGCGACGCCGGATTGGTCGTAGTGTCGGGCCTTGCCCGTGGCATCGATTCCGCTGCGCACGAGGCGGCACTGGAGCATGGCACCGTTGCGGTGGTGGCGGGCGGCGTTGATGTGGTCTATCCGCCGGAGAATGAAGCGCTCTACAGCGCCATTGCGGAACAAGGGGCGGTGGTCTCGGAAATGCCCTGGGGCTACGCGCCCCAGGCGCGTCACTTTCCCCGCCGAAATCGCCTGATCTCTGGTCTTTCGCGCGGCGTGGTGGTGGTCGAAGCCGCCGAACGTTCCGGCTCGCTTATCACTGCCAATTATGCCCTCGAACAGGGGCGTGAGATCTTCGCCGTGCCTGGTTCTCCGCTCGATCCCCGCGCCAAGGGCGCCAACCGCTTGATCCGCGAGGGCGCCACCCTGATTGAAAGCGCCGCAGACGTGCTAGGCGTGCTTGGCCCCATCGTGGACCGCGCATTCCGCGAAGAAGTTTCCGCCCCGCTGCCCGCACCGCAATTGGAATTGGGACTGGAAGAAGAAGCCGATCTTGTGCGTCACCGGGTGGAGGAAGCGCTAGGCGTCGCGCCCGTCGAAATGGACGAATTGATCCGTCAGACCGGTGCGCAACCCTCAGCAGTGCTGACAGTGATTCTGGAACTGGAATTGGCCGGAAGATGTCGCCGCCACCCTGGTAATCGGGTGAGTTGGGCGGAGATTACCGCCCCCTAAGACAAAAATTTTTACAAGTCCCCATCCCCGGCGGCCTCGGACGGCCGCCAGTACCCATTTTTCGCCTTCTTTGTCGCCAAAGCAGCCTGCCAAACATCCCGGGGAGAGACAATTATAAGTTGAAAAACATGGCAGCTTTAGACAGTTACTCAACTATAGATTACACTGGCTTGCTGGCACCGACGTTGACAGGCTCCTCCCGCTTCCATCAGTGTCCCGCCGCATTTCGCGAAAAAAGGCGCAATTCTGCGGTTCCCAGCCTTGTGATCGGGCTTTGTGAGCCCAGATAACCCCTCCAAAGGTCCAAAGCAGCCGGTATGAACGTTCTCGTTGTCGAATCCCCCGCCAAAGCCAAAACCATCAATAAGTATCTGGGCAGCGGCTATAAGGTCCTGGCCAGCTTCGGCCATATTCGCGACCTGCCGTCGAAAGACGGCTCGGTCAAGCCCGACGACGACTTCTCGATGGTATGGGAAGTGGACTCCCGCGCCCAGGCCAAGATCAAAGACATTGCCGAGGCGGTCAAAGGCGCCGACAAGCTCATCCTGGCCACCGACCCCGATCGCGAGGGCGAGGCCATCTCCTGGCATATATTGGAAGTACTCCGGCAGAAGCATGTGCTGGGCAAAGTCCCGGTCGAGCGCGTGGTCTTCAACGCGGTGACGAGATCCGCGATATTGGACGCCGTAGCCCACCCCCGCGCCATCAATGAAGAGTTGGTGGATGCTTATCTAGCCCGCCGTGCGCTGGACTATCTGGTCGGCTTTACCCTTTCCCCCGTGCTGTGGCGCAAATTACCGGGCGCACGCTCGGCCGGCCGCGTGCAATCGGTGGCGCTACGGCTCGTGGTCGAGCGCGAGGCCGAAATTGAAGCCTTCAGGCCCCAGGAATATTGGAGCATCGACGCCGATGTCTCTACCGAGCATGGCGATTTCGGTGCCCGCCTGATCCAACTCGACGGCAAAAAGCTTGAAAAATTGTCGCTCGGCCACGAGGCCGACGCCAAACGCGCCGTGGCAGCGATCGAAGCCCAGACATTTTCCATCGGCAGCGTCGAATCCAAGCCGGTGAAGCGCAATCCAGCGCCGCCCTTTATTACCTCCACGTTGCAGCAGGAAGCCGCCCGCAAGCTGAGTTTCAACGCCAAGCGCACCATGCAGGTGGCGCAGAGCCTTTACGAGGGCGCCGATATCGGGGGCGATACGGTCGGCCTGATCACTTACATGCGTACCGACGGCGTCACCATGGTGCCGGAAGCCATCGCCGAAGCTCGCGAAGTCGTGTTGAACCGCTATGGCGCGCGCTATGTGCCGGCCGCTGCCCGCTCTTACACATCCAAGGCGGCCAACGCCCAGGAAGCGCACGAGGCAATCCGTCCCACCAGCTTCGCGCGCACGCCAGAGCAGGTTTCGCGCTACCTGATGGAAGACGCCGCCAAGCTCTATGAATTGATCTGGAAACGCGCAGTGGCGAGTCAGATGGAGTCGGCCGAGCAGGAACGCACCATCGTCGACGTGATCTCAGCCGACAAGAAGATCACCTTGCGTGCCAGCGGGACCGTGACTTTGTTCGACGGCTTCCTCACCCTATATCTCGAGGGCGAGGATGACGCCTCCGATGAGGATGGTTCGCGGCTTCCCAAGGTGGCTGTGGGCGACGCCGGCAAGATCAGCGACATTACGCCCAGCCAGCATTTCACCGAGCCGCCACCGCGTTATTCCGAAGCGAGCCTGGTGCGCAAGCTGGAAGAGTTGGGCATCGGCCGGCCCTCAACTTATGCCACCATCCTTTCAACGCTGCGCGACCGCGCCTATGTGCGGATGGACCGTGGCCGCTTCTATCCCGAAGACAAGGGGCGGCTGGTCACCACATTTCTGAACAGCTTCTTCCATCGCTATGTCGCCTATGATTTCACCGCCGATCTGGAAGAGAAGTTGGATGAAATCTCGGCAGGCGATCTCGATTGGAAAGAGTTGCTGAGGGATTTCTGGAAGGAATTCTCCGCCGCCGTAGGCGAAACCAAGGACCTTAAGATAAGTCAGGTGATCGACGAGCTTGATCGCGTGCTTGGTCCGCATATCTTCCCGCCTGGCGAAGATGGCGTGGATCCGCGCAAATGTCCCGCCTGCGCCGATGGCAGGCTCAATCTCAAGCTTGGCCGCTTCGGCGCCTTTGTCGGCTGCACCAACTATCCCGACTGCAAATTCACCCGTCAGATCGGCGCCAAACCGGGCGAAGGCGATACCGGTCCGCGCGAGTTGGGCCTTTATCCCGGCACCGAGGACCAGGTGACGTTGCGCTCTGGCCGCTTTGGGCCTTATGTCCAATTGGGCGACGGCAAGAAACCCAAGCGCGCAGGCTTGCCCAAAGGTACCGATCCTTCGGGCGTGGACCTCACCTTCGCCGTCAAACTTCTCTCCCTGCCGCGCGAGGTCGGCCCTCACCCCGAGGACGGCCACATGATCACGGCAAATTTCGGCCGCTTTGGACCTTATGTCGCGCATGACGGGAAATACGCCTCGCTTGAATCGCAAGAGGATGTCTTCACCATTGGACTGAATCACGCAGTCACACTGCTCGCGGAAAAGAAAGCCAAGGGCTTCAAGCGCCGTGGACCGCAGGCTTTGAAAGAACTGGGCAATGACAGCGGAGGCAATGCGATCAGAGTGCTCAAGGGGCGGTATGGTCCCTATGTAAGTGACGGCCATGTCAACGCCACCATCCCTGACGGCAATGACCCCATGGCGGTAACCATGGAACAAGCGCTGGCACTGATCGCCGAGCGGGCCGCCAAATCCGGTAAGAAGCCCGCGGCGAAAAAGAAAAAGAAAGCTGCGAAGACGGAAAAAGCTGCGAGCGAAGCGCCGGCGGGCAAGAAACCGACCGCCAAAAAGAAGGCCTCGAAGGCAAAGAAAAAGCCCGAACCGGTCGCGGGCGAATAGGCCCCAAATTGCCGCGCGGAAAGACAGGCACGCCCACGCTCGATAAGGCCCGGTTGCTTGCCTTGCTGGCGGAACATCCCGGCGCCACCAAGCGCGATCTGGTGAAACTCGTCGGGCTCAAAGGCTCGGACCGCATCGTCTTAAAGCGCTTGTTGCGCGAGTTGGAAGCGGAAGGCGCGATCGCGGGACGCGCCAAACGCGGCCTTACCAGAACGGGCGAACTGCCGGAGATGGCGGTGCTGGAAATTATAGGCGTAGATGATGACGGCGAAGTGCTGGCACGGCCGCTAAACTGGGAGTCCGACGAGGCCCTGCCCCTGATCCATGTGATGCCGCCCAGGGAAGGCGGCGCGCCGGGCACGGGTGCGCGCATCCTGGCCAAGCTGGAGCGGCGAGGCGAAAATTATGAGGCTCGGATCGTGCGGCGGCTGGAAAGTGAAGCCGAACGCATTCTGGGCGTCGTGCGTGAGACATCGCATGGGCTTCATGTGATCCCTGTGGAACGCAGGTCGCGCCAGGAATATGGGCTCGAAAGGCGCGATGCAGCGGGCGCGAAAAACAATGAATTGGTCCTGTGCACCCTGGCCAACGGAAAGTTCGGTGGTTTTGCCAAGGTGCGGGTGGTCGAGCGCATCGGCAGCATGGATTCGCCCAAGACCATCAGCCTGATCGCCATCCATGCCCATGGTATCCCCACCGCATTTCCGCAAACGGCGCTGGACCAAGCAAAAGCGGCAATGCCGGTCGATCCCAAGGGGCGCACGGACCTGCGAAACCTTCCCCTCGTCACGATAGATCCCGAAGACGCGCGCGATCATGACGACGCGGTCTGGGCGGGTCCGGACGAGGATTCCGCCAATCCAGGCGGCCATGTAGTTATCGTGGCCATCGCCGATGTCGCTCATTACGTCACCCCCGGCTCGGCGCTGGATAAGGAAGCTCTCAAGCGTGGAAACAGTGCCTACTTCCCCGACCGCGTCGTGCCCATGCTGCCGGAAGAATTGTCGGCCGATCTCTGCTCGCTCAAGGAAGGCGTGGATCGGCCTTGCGTGGCGGTGCGCATGGTTTTCGACGGTCACGGGCACAAGCGTTCGCATCATTTCATGCGTGCGGTGATGCGCTCGGCAGCGCGGCTTACCTATGCCCGCGCCCAGACCGCCTTCGACGGTCATCCCGACCCGAATATGAGCCTGGCCGTCAAAAAGACTCTCGCCGATCTTTGGACCGCTTATAAGACCCTCACCATCGCGCGCGAAAAGCGCCAGCCGTTGGACCTGGACTTGCCCGAACGGCGCATCACACTCTCGGCGCAAGGCCATATCGACAGCATCGCCTTCCGCGAGCGGCTCGAATCGATGCGCCTGATCGAAGAATGCATGGTGCTGGCCAATGTTTCGGCCGCTGAGGCCCTGGAAAAAGCCCGCACGCCCCTGATCTATCGGGTGCATGACAGTCCGTCCCGGGAGAAGCTCTACGCTTTTTCCGATTTCCTCCGTACCCTGAATATTTCCTTCGCCAAGGGCCAGGTTGTCCTGCCGGGAACCTTCAACCGCATTCTGGAAAGGGCCAAGGGCACGCCGCATGAGGCGGTGATGAATGACGTAGTGCTCAGAAGTCAGGCGCAAGCAATTTACGACGCCGCCAACATCGGCCATTTCGGCTTGAATCTGGCCAAATACGCCCATTTCACCTCCCCTATCCGCCGCTATGCCGACTTAATCGTCCATCGCGCTTTGATCCGAGGTCTGACGCTTCCCGGCGGCGACGGCCTCACCGATCGCGAGATCAAGCAACTGCCCGAGATCGCCGAGGCGATCTCGATCACCGAGCGGCGGGCGATGGCGGCTGAGCGCGATTCGACCGATCGCTATGTCGCGGCATT
>DATFSP010000093.1:0-4478 GCA_035262545.1 Rhizomicrobium sp.
AGTTTCACCGAGGATGCGGCCGGCGCGCTCGCGGATCGCCCCGGCGAAGCCTTAAGCCGGCTGCGATCGCTGGCCGTGGAGCCGGTGATTGCGCTCAGCGACGACCCCGAGCGCGGCCGTTTGTCCGCTCTGGCCGCGGAATTGTTCGATGAATACAGCCTCGGGCGCGAAGGCTATCGCTTCGCCATGCGCGGGCTTCTCATCCTGATCGCGGTTGCGGTGGCGCGTCTTGCCGCAAGCCGTGCGCGCAGCGGCAGCATCACATTGCGTCCGGCCGATGCGACGGTGGCGGAATTGCGCAGTCTGCTCGACGAGTTTTTTCGCGACCAGCGGCTGTTGGGGTTTTACGCCGATAGACTCGACATGTCGGTCGATCGCCTCAACGATCATGTCAAGCGCGCCACCGGTGTGACCGCCGGCCATCTGATCCGTCAAAAGCTCTTGAGCGAGGCCAAACGTCAGCTGGTTTTCACAACACAGCCGATCCATGACATCGCCAAGGAGCTTGCTTTCGCCGATCCGTCGCATTTCGCCCGGTTCTTCCGCAAGCAGACCGGCACGACACCGCACGAATTTCGCGAGCAGCGGGGAGGGTGATTTCGTCATTCCGGATTGCCGCGCAGCGGCAAGTCCGGAAATCCATAATCACGGATGGTCGTTATGGATTCCGGGTTCCTCGCTTGGCCCCGGAATGACGAGCGACGCTAATTCATCAAAAACTTGAGCACCGTATCGCTATAGAGTCTTGGCTGCTCGACATTGGCGATATGGGCCGCCTCGAGCACCGCAATCTGCGCGCCAGGAATATGTTGGCGGATGAACTCGTTGGCCTCGAGTGTTGTCGCCGGATCGTGTTTGCCCGCGATCACCAAAGTCGGGACGGTGATTTTGGCGAGGAGCGGCCGGTGATCCATATCGCGGATCCCTTCGCCGCAGCCGATATAGCCGTCCGGCTTGGTCGCCAAGAACATCTCGCGCATGCGCGCGATCGCCTGCGGATTGCGCTCGCGAAATTCCGTGGTGAACCAGCGCTCCATATTGGCGTCGACGATCGCCGCCAAGCCCTTGTCGCGCACGGTTTTAAGACGGCCCTCCCACAACGATTTGTCGGCAAAATACGAAGACGTGTTTGATAAAATAAGCTTGTCGATGCGGTTAGGGGCGTTGGCGCCGAGCCATTGTCCGACCATGCCGCCCATCGATAATCCACACCAATTGATCTTGGCGATGCCCAATGCATCGATCACCGCCAGCACGTCGCGGCCGAGGCGCTCCATTGGATAGGGTCCCTTCGGCACGCCGGATTGGCCGTGACCGCGCCGGTCGTAACGCACCAGGCGAAAATGGCGGCTCCAGGCTGGCGCCTGATCGTCCCACATGTGCAGATTGGTGCCGAGCGAATTCGACAGCATCAGCACCGGGCCGTTCTGCGGCCCTTCGACTTCAACATGGATGATGCAGCCGTCGTCGGTTTTGATGTCCGGCATTTTGCGTTGAAATCCTTGAGGTTTTCGCCGTTATGTTGCGTACACAGTCATGGCCAGCCGGTGAACGCATAAATAGTTTCACCGACAAGGCGGATTACTTCACCGGCATATAGCGCCACAATGATACCAAGGGCGGTCAGACCAATAACCCGACCCAGTAACGGACGCCAACTCATGTTGCAAAGAGCGCCCGCGCAGCCGCCGCCAGCTCGTTGCCGTCGTCGTGGGCGGGGAATAGGTGGCCGTAGCGGTCAAACGTCATCACGATGCTCTGGCGTGTCCCAGCCTTGCCTGTACGGTCTTGGGCGGCAGCTCCAGACCACCATCCGCCTTCCGGTTGATGCACCACGAGGCATAGAAATGGCGGAAGGCGTGCATTCCGTATTTGGCCTTACCCCCGCTATCGACAACACCGGCAGCGACCATCGCGGGATCGACAAAGCGGTGCATGAAATTGGCAAGATAGTCCACGGTCCCCTTACCGGTAGGGAACACCAGATTTTCGGCACCCTTGGGACATTGCAGTTTCCATTCCCGCAAGGTGTTTACAACCATGTCCTCAATCGGGATGGTTCTCGCGCTGGTGGCCGATTTGAGTTGACCTATGGTGCGCCAGTGGTCCGCGCGCTGCCGTACATGGATTTGGCGCTTGTTCAGGTCCACATCGGACCAGCGCAGACCGCGTAATTCAGACGCCCGCATTCCTGTCAGCGCCGCCGTCAACAAAAAGGCTCTGCCCTTGCCGGGCCTGGCCGCGCCAACGATCCGCCGAATCTCATCCCTTGTAGGAATATCGCGGCCAACTTCCGGTTTGGTTTTTATTCTCCCGTGGCTAGTGATCGAAACATCCGCCGCAACGTTCTGAGCTACGTTCCCGCGCCGCTTTGCATCCTTAAGAATTCCTTTGAGACTGATAAGAACCTTTTTCGCCATTGGGCGGGACAAGGACTTAATCAGCTCATCCCGTAGCGCCTGAATACCCGGTGTGGTCAATTTCGCCAGCTTCACATTACCAATGCGTGGAACGATATGGAGTCGAACGTGCTGGCTGTAGGATTCGTAGGTTGATCGCTCACGGCCCTCGCCACTGATGTAAGCAAGCCAATCTTCGGCGGCTTTCGCGACCGTGATGCTTTTGCTAACGGCGGTGTGGATGCCCTGACTAATTTCGTGCTTGGCCGTAGTCAGGAATGCATCGGCCTCCTTTTTCTTCTCAAATTGCTTGACGATTCGCTGGCCGCCCTGGTCGGTATAATCGACTATCCACGCTTCTTTGACTTCGCCCTTGCGAGTGAACCACTTCCGCTTGCGAACCGACATTTCCCCCTCCCCATAGGTCCGTATGCCCGGGCGCCGGCCTATGCGTATTCTTTTTGCAGCTCGTAGGCGCGAGTTAGCGTTTGCACCGGCAGGTTCCAGGCCGCGCTGATACGTCGAATCATTTCGAGGCTAAGGCGGCGCTTTCTGCTTAGAACTTCGCTCGCATGGGGACGACTACCAATCAATTTGCCAAGTTCGGCTTGCGACCTCCCCATGCTCTCGATCGCAAAATGCAGGACGTCCACAGGATCGGCGTCTGGGATGCCGTGGTGGCGATCCTCGTAATCCTTTATCAGCGCCGCCAGGACGTCAAAACGATCCGCCGCCTCAGTGCCGGGCGCAGGTGTCTTGTCAAAGTATGCCTCAATCTCTTGAAGCGCCCAAGCATGGTCCGCCTCGTTATGGATAGCCCGTATGTTCCTCATCACACAGTCTCCGGGTTTATCTGGTTATACTGGTCGTGAGTGCCAACAAATTTGATCATCACACGATAGAACGGTCGATAAGCAATGCGGGCGACAATGCGGTACTTGTTTCCTCCGATGTCGAAGATGACGCGGCTATCTCCAACAAAGTCCGCACTCCCGAACGTGTGCCTGACCTCCGCAGAACTATTCCACTCCACCTCCGAAACGATCTTGTACCAAGACACAAGCGGGCGCTTGGCGCGGGGATGATGTTCCCAAAACTCCCGCAGGGTCCTCCGGCTTAAAATCTGCATGACCCTACAATGTTCCCAATTCGGGAGCAAGAAAATTGTTCCCTAATCGGGAACAAAATATAAGCGCAAAATCAGAGGATTTCCAGAATTATCCCCAAACGTGACTGTGGAAAGGCTCGCGGCAAGCTGCCTGGCCGCGCTGTTACGCCGACAGTGTGCGTCTTATCTCCGGCATTGTCTCAGGCCGAATCGCTGCGCGCCAACACCCGCGCCCGAATCGCAAAGCATAATCAAACGGTCGGAGCAGTTTAGAGCCGCAACTTTGTAGAGGGTGCGGGCGACAGTGAGGCTATCGTGGGACTCACCGCCACTGCGGAATAGCTCGATTGAGTATTTGCCTTCCACGCATCGAATCTTAGTTGAGGCCGCGCCTGGCGTACATCCGGCCAGAGCGCGGCCCCTTTCTTGCGGGGAGCAAAGGAAAACCCGCAAAGAAAATTGAATTGCAAAGAGCCCGCACGCCTTAGAAACTTTGCCGCATTTGCAATGCTCATCGGAACGAGCTTGCCGTGGGCGTTTTGTCAAAATGGCAGGCCGGCAAAAATCGTTGTCTCAGGTACCGGTCGCCGGCCCCGGTCCATCTCATCAGCCCCCAGCCCCGCGATGGCCGGGGCCACACATTCAGCGGAACACCGATCGGTTTGGCGTTCAGATATGTGACCTACGTCAAATTTCTGAAATGGCGGCCCCTATAAGATCGGGGCCGGTTCTCGTCCTAGAGAGCCCGGCCCCGATCTCCCCCATCCCCCGAACCCCTGTCCGGGGCCATACTGACTCGACTCTTTGAGCCGATATTTCTATTACCTCCGCATGTCGTTGCGTGAGCGTACCCGCCCGGATTGGTCGCGCAAGCTTAGAACCCTCGCCGACAAATTCCTGGGCATGTTTAGTCCAAATCCAAAAAGATCATTTCAGCACACCCTACTGCTTTGTGCGGTCGTAGTTTGCAC
>DATFSP010000094.1:0-3929 GCA_035262545.1 Rhizomicrobium sp.
CTTTACCAGACTAGATGGCAATTGAATTTCATTGCGGCTTATTGCCTTGAAAAGTGCAATCGCCGCGACGGAAAACGCCGCCATCACGTCCACGCGGTGATGACCGTCCTGCACCGCTTTGGCCCAGGTCATTCGCATAGGCCCGGTCGAGCGCGCATGTCATTTGCCGCGGCGGCGGCTACAACGAAAAAGCCCCAAAAGACGGGGCGAAACGCTATTTTGTAATTGAGGCAAGCGCAGAAAGCACAAGCTGGAAGCGGCAGACGGCTCGCGGCAACAGCTTCATCGCGAGATTTGAGAGATGGATGCAGTGCCAGCCGCCTACGCCGACACTTGCGGCCATTCAAAAACAATCGCGCGATCAAGCCGCGCGCCGGCTCAACTTCGATGCGCGCGCTGGCACAGGTGCGAGGGTGACAATTGAAAAAAGCTGCCCGCAACCTATTAAGGCTTCTTTTACGCGGCGCGACATAGCATTGGGGTGAAGAATTCTCGATGGATTGCCCATGCGCCGCATCCTTCTCGCCGCCATCCTTCTCGCTTCGGCCGGTTATGCCAATGCCGCAACCAAGGTTGCCAATGCCGCACCCAAGGAAGCCAAAGCGGCACCCAAGGACGCAAAAGCCGAACCCAAGGAAGCAAAAGCCGCACCCAAGAATGAGGGTGTCGGGCTGACACTGGATGAAGTTCGCACGCTCTCCTTCAAGGACCCGATCTCCACGATCTATGTCGGCAATCCCGCGATCGCCGACGTGACCATGATCGATGCCCGCCATGCTTTCGTTCAGGGCAAGAGCTACGGCCACACCAATATCGTGGCGCTGGACAAGGAAAATGCGCAGGTGTTCGACACCCATGTGTCCGTGTCCGGCGGGCAGGGCGGCGGCACGGTCACGCTGAACCGCGGCGCCCAGCGTATCACGCTGACCTGCGGAGGTGGCCGCTGCGAGCCGTCGCCGACGCCCGGCGACGACCAGAAGAGCTATAGTGCCGAAAACTCTCAGCTGAACGACCACCAGGCCGTGGCGCACAACATGGCGGTCGCCGACTCCAAGCCGGCAAACTGATCCAAGAAAATTCTTGATGCCTCAGGCCGTCGGCTCGGTCAGGTGGCGGCCGCCGAGGTCCGTGCCTTCGCGCTGTATCAGCGGGTAGACCATCTGCGCCAGCAGCCCTTCGGGCATGTTCCTGTCTTCGATGCCATAGCTTTGGGGCAGCGCGCCTTCCGGCATGTGATAGGTACCGAACATCCAATCCCATAGCGAAAGCGTGCCGGCGAAATTGTGGTCATAGGTCTTTTCGTCATGGTGCCAGCGATGAAAGACGGGGCTGGCGATCACATGACGCAAGGGGCCGAACGTCCAGTTGAGATTGGCGTGCACCAGGCATGACGCAAGCGTGTTGAACGGTCCCATGACCACGAAAATCTCCGGCGAGATGCCGCAGAGCAGTGCCGCAATGTCCGCGGCTGCGACGCCGAAGGTCAGATTGAGCGGGTGAAACCGCGCCGCGCTGATCCAGTCCAGGTCCTGCGTCGCATGGTGCACGGCGTGATATTTCCATAGCGCGCCCTGATGAAAGGCTCGGTGGCTCCAATAGAGCATGAAATCTGTGCCCACCAGATAGAGGACAGCCTGGAACCAGAGCGGCAGCGCCGCCACCGGCCCGTGGCCGTGCGCATAGAAGTCGGCGATTTTCTGGCCGGCACTGATGTGAAACAGCCAGATGGTGAGCGTGACCGTCACCCAGATCCGCAGATAGCGCGTGAAGATCGGCACGAAAATCCAATAGGCCAGATCGGTGCCCAGCCCCCTTTTGTGCCACCATGGACGGCCCTGGTTGCAGGGCGAAATCTTCGACAGCAGCGCGAACACCAGGCCAGAAACTGCGAGCCAGGGCGCGACATGCCACAGCGTGACCAGGATCTGGTTCAGGACATCGAGAGCGATCTTCATCGAAAGGCCTCCTGGGGAAGCCTACTTTCCCCCGGAAAGAATGAAGATGCTGTTGCTATTCCCGCGTTCAGCCGACTGCTGAACAAATGATTAAAATGCGCCACGCTAGCGCGGACGGATCAACCCTTCCTGCGTGACGGACGCAATCAGAACGCCCTGCCGCGTGTAGATCGCGCCGCGATTGAATCCCCGCGCGCCTGATGCCGATGGCGAATCCTGCGCATAGAGCAGCCAGTCATCGGCACGGAACGGCCGGTGAAACCACATCGCATGGTCCAGGCTCGCGACCTGCACGCGGGAGAAGATGCTCTTGCCGTGTGGCAGGAGCGCGGTGTCCAGCAGCGACATGTCGGAAACAAAGGCCAGGAGAACGCGGTGCAAATTTGGATCATCCGGCAGTTTGCCGCGCGTCCTGAGCCAGATGTGATCGATCGCCGCCCGCGCGGGACGCTCACCCTGACCATCGAAGGGACCGCGCCCCAGCACGGCGCGCGTCTCGAAGGGATTTTCGCGCGCCACCCACTCGCGGATGGCCGGCGCCAGTGCGCAATCCCGCAGAAGGACCTGCTGGTCGTCTTCCAGGCTTTCCGGGTCCGGCACCACCGGCATCTGGGACTGATGCTCGAAACCCCTCTCGGCCTTTTGGAAGGAGGCAGCCAGGACGAATATCTGCACGCCATGCTGGATCGCCACCACTCGGCGGACGGAAAAGCTTGTGCCGTCGCGCGATCTGTCGACTTCGTAGAGGATGGGCGTCTTGGGATCGCCCGGCCGGAGGAAATAGGCGTGAAACGAGTGGCAGGCGCGTTCGTCAGGCACGGTCCGCATTATGGCAACCAGCGCCTGTGCCAGCACTTGGCCGCCGAACACGCGCTGAACACGCTCGGGCGGCGAAAGCCCGCGAAAGACGTTCTCCTCGATCTTTTCCAGATCAAGAAGCGCCAGCAGCCGGTCAAGCGCGGTGTCAGACATTCTCACTCACTTTAGGGCCACCCGGGCTCCAATTATGCGGTTGATATTATTGAAGAAACGATGAGGCCTGTGTCCACGCCGCACCGCAGCTGACAACGTCTCAGTCTGAAGATCCAAGAAAGCCATGCAAATCCAAACAGGTAATTGCGGACGGCGCCTGTTCCTTTCTGTGGCCTCGGAGTCACAGGGCACGGGTAAAACCTTGGAATGAGGGCGCTAATCTCCCGCAAAGCAGCATATGCCATGGAGACTTTTGAGGGGATCGCCGTTATAAGCGCTACATTGTTAGTTGAGTAGATTGGCGGGGCTTTCCTGCCGCAGACATTTTTAGCGAGGGTAGAAAAATGAAGCTTCGTTTGCTCGCCTTGGCGACTGTGGCCGCTGCGGCACTCAGTACGCCTGCCATGGCTGGCGACGGCTGGTATCTGGGGCTCGGTGGTGGATATGACGCCCAGAACGGTCTGTCGCTGCGCTCGGTCCCCAACCCAAACGCCCTGACCGTCAAGGCACAATCGTCGGACAATGCCATTGGCGCAATTGCGATCGGTTATGGCTTTCCGGGCACCGGCTGGCGCTTGGAAAACGAACTGGCCTTCACCCAGCATGACATCTCCGTTTCCACGGCCAGCGGCGGTAACCAGATCACCTCCGACATGGTCAATCTGGCCTATGACTTTCCGTTTGCCGACAACTGGAAGTTCACGCTCGGTGCCGGTATCGGCGTGGGCGGCTTCCGTGGCGCGCTTCGCACGAACGGTACACAATTTGACATCTTCCGTGGCGGCAACAGCGCCTTCCAGTGGCAGTTGATCGGCGGTCTTGCGGTCTCCATCTCTCCGGACGTGGATCTGTTCGCCGAATACCGCTATCGCGAGAACGAACTGGATTCGAATTTCAACTCCTCCTACCTCCAGATCACGCCCGTCAGAGTCGGCGCGGTTAAAGAAAATGTCGGCATGTTCGGCCTGCGTTGGTTCCTGACGCCGCCTCCCCCGCCGCCGC
>DATFSP010000095.1:0-4428 GCA_035262545.1 Rhizomicrobium sp.
GTTGAGCGCGATTTTGAAGTCGGAGAGCGCGCCGTTATTGTCGCCCATGTCGAAGCGAATGATGCCGCGATTGACGAAGGTCTGAGCACGGTAAATGGTCATCGGATCGATCACCGCAGTGTTGCAATGCTCCAACCCGAACCCCAGATCGGTCCCGGTCTGCGCGGCGTTGAAACATTGCTGTGCGGCGCTGGTTTGGTAGATGATCTGCACGCCCAATTGGTCTGTGGTGGGCATGGGACCCTCGACAGCAAATGCAGCAGAGGCCGCTCCAAGCGCAAAAACGCTGGAAAGTAGGGCAAGAGGCTTCATCGTAATCCTCCTGAACCAGGGAAATCTTACAACCGAATTCTACCACCGTTCGGTTGGGGAAGTGTAATGTTTATAAAGTAAGCAAATCCAGACTCATACCGTCAAAAGCGGGCTCTACGCCCGCTGGTAGCTCCCGCTTCAGCGCCTCGTAATCCATATCCAAATGCATGTTGGTGAGGATCGCCCGCCTCGGCCGCACCCGTTCGATCCACCAGAGCGTCTTTTCCAGATGCGCATGGCTGGGATGGGGCGTATGGCGCAGCGCGTCCACAATCCAGCATTCGACGCCTTCGAGCACGGTAAACGCCTGTTCATCCAGATTGTCCACATCACTGGAATAAGCCAAGGCGCCAAAACGAAAACCCAGGCTGCGTACCCGGCCATGGCCCTGGGCGAAGGCCACTGCCTCCAACTCGCCGCCCGGCCCCGAGATTGAGAAAGGCCGGAATGGCTCGTGGATTTCATGGGCATTGAGGATGGGCGGATAATCGCTGTCCTTGGGTTGCACGAAGCAATAGCCGAATTTGGTCATCACGCTTTCCCAAGTCGGCTTGTCGGCCCACACGTCGGTACGCTTCTTCGCGTTTAAGGCGATGGCGCGTAGATCGTCCATCCCGTGCGTCTGGTCGGCGTGATCATGGGTTAGAAGGACGCCGTCCAAAAATCCAATCCGCGCATCCAGAAGTTGTTCGCGCAAATCTGGTGATGTGTCCACCAGCACCCTGGTCTCGCACCCGGCCGAAACACGGCGCACCAATAGCGAACAGCGGCGGCGCCGATTTTTGGGGTTCTTGGGATCGCAGGCGCCCCAATTGCCCGCCTCATCCGGCCCGCCCAGGCGCGGCACCCCGCCTGATGAACCGCAGCCCAGTATCCGCGCCCGAAGCGTGTCAGCCATGGACTGGCCGCCTCACTTTAGAGAAGAGGCGGAAGAAATTGTTGCTGGTGGTTCGCGCCAGTTCCTCTTCGCTCACGCCCTTGAGTTCTGCCAAGAGTTTGGCGGTATGCGCCACAAGGGCCGGCTCGTTGGTCTTGCCCCGGTGCGGCACGGGCGCAAGAAATGGCGCATCCGTCTCCACCAACAAACGCTCCAGCGGCACCTTTCTTATTACGTCGCGCAATGCATCGGACTTTTTGAAAGTGACGATGCCCGAGATGGAGATATAAAGTCCCAACTTCAACGACGCATCGGCCAGCCTCTCGGTACCGGTGAAGCAGTGGATCACGCCCGTGAAGGCCCCCTGCTCCATTTCTTCTTCCATGACGCGGATCGTGTCGTCGTCGGCGTCTCGGGTATGAACGATCACGGGTAGTCCGCTCCTGCGCCCGGCGGCGATATGGGCGCGGAAATTTGCGATCTGCTTGTCCCGCGGCGAATGTTCGTAGAAATAATCAAGCCCCGTCTCGCCGATCCCGACGACTTTGGGGTGCCCCGTTTCGGCCAGGAGACAATCGGCATCGGAGAGCAATTCCTCTTCGGCTTCGTGTGGATGGATTCCTACGCTGCACCAGACATTATCGAAACGTTCCGCTACCGCGCGCACGCCGGCAAAACGCTTGAGCGCGGTGCCAATGCTGACACAGGTGCCGACGCCTGCATCGCGCGCACGCGCCATCACTTCGTCCAGTTTTCCCGCATATTCGGGAAAATCCAAATGGCAATGACTGTCCACCAAATAGGGTTTTGACATCAGAGCGTCCCCACGCGGCGCGCGGTGGCGGCCAAATCGCGTGCCGCACTCAGGACTGTCTGGCGTGGCTCAAGGTTGAGGGCTCGGGCGCGGGCGAAATTCTCTTCCAGCCGGGCAAGAAGCGAGGTCCAAGCTTGAAGATCCTGTCCCCCGCTATGGGCGCGCGCCCGAATGCGTCGGCCCAAGGTCTCGGCAAGGAAATCACCGAAGCGCGAAAGTCCATCGCGGATGCGCCAGAGCCGTTCGCCCAGTGCAAGAAGCGCGATCACGTCGGGATGGGACGCATTCTCGATCAGCCGGTCGGCTTCGCCCGCCAGGTCGCGCCCCTCGCCCCCGGCAATTGCCAACGCGGCGCCGATTGAACCGCCGGAAAGCCTTGCCAGCGCCGTGCGCTCATGCGCGTCAGCATCGGGAAGAAGGGTTTTGAGCGCATCCGCTACAAGTTCTTCGTCCAGGGGCCTGAGATCCAACTTCTGGCAGCGCGACCGGATGGTCGCGAGCAGCTGCCCCGGTCGGTTGGTCAAGAGAAGCAACATGGCCCGGGACGGCGGTTCTTCCAGCAATTTCAGGATGGCGTTGGCGGCGTTGTCGTTCATGTCGTCGGCGGTATCCACGATTGCGACGCGCCAGCCGCCCGCGCCGGAGGTCATGCCGAAGAAGCCGGCCAGCCGGCGCACTTCGCCCACCGGCAACTCTGTCATCGGCTTGCCGGTCCTTTCGTTGATACCGCGCTTCAGGACAAGGAGGCCAGGATGCGATCCTGCCGCCACTTGGATTGCGCTGGGATCATTTGTGGGAACCGAAAGATCGGCCGCGCCGGTATCGCGGGCGCCATAAGCCAGCAGATAGCGGGCGATGCGATAGGCCAACGTGGCCTTGCCGATCCCGGGCGGACCGGAGATCAGCCAGCCTTGGGGCGGTTTGCCGCCGCGAACGGCGCGGGCGGCGCGCGCCAAGGGCGCATCCTGGCCGATGAAGGTTGCAGTCTCGCGCGGATGGGGATAGCCCTCGACCCGGTCGCTATCGTCGGTTTCGCTAATGGGCGCGCGCTTGGCCATGACTTGTCCTACCGCGCTATTCCATCAGAACCAAGACTACAGACCGAACCGCCGGGAAACGGCGGCCCAGATCGCGGATGCGACCTCGTCTTCCGTCCCGCTTGCGTCAATCAAGGCGCAACGGTCCGGGTTGCGTTTGGCGATTTCGATGTATGCCTGACGCAACCTTTCGTGGAAATCGCGATCGAAATTTTCAAAGCGGGTTTCGGCGCCTCCCCGCGCCGCGGCCCGCTTCAATCCCGTGGCCACATCCAGATCCAGCACCAATGTAAAATCCGGCTTGAAATCGTCCAGCACCACTGAATCGATGCGCCGGATGGTTTCACGCGTCACGCCTCGCCCCGCGCCCTGATAGGCAAAGGTGGAATCGGTGAAGCGGTCCGAGATCACCCAATTGCCGGCCAAGACCGCAGGCCCGATCACGTGCCGCACATGGTCCGCGCGTGCCGCATAAAGCAGAAGCGTCTCGGTGAGCGCGTCCCAACGGCCGGGCGGGCCATTTACCAAAAGCGCGCGGATTTCCTCGGCGCCGGGAGAGCCACCTGGCTCGCGCGTCACCACGCTGGTTATGCCGCTTTTCCCCAGCGACGCGGCCAGGCGCCTGACCTGAGTGGACTTACCGCTGCCTTCGCCGCCTTCCAGGGTGATGAAACGACCCGCCACCCCTCGCTCCGTCAATGTTTGCCGAACATGCTGTTCCAGGCGCGCAGGAAGATATTGGCGCGGCTTACAGCCTGAGTGGCATAAACCGGCACCGTCATGGTGGGAAAATCAGGCGCGGTGATCGCCATCATGCCCACCTTCTGGCCCAGGGCTACCGGCGCGGCGAGATTGGCATCCTGCTGAACCTGCGTTTTGAGCGCGTTATGGGAATCCACTTGCATCGTGACCGCGATGGCCTTGCCCGGCGTCACTGGGACCATCGGCTCGGCGCCACCTTTCACGGCGGCCTGTCCCACAACCTGGTTGGCAGTGGTCACGGGGTAATGGCGGAATTCACGGAACGCCATATCCATCACCCGGCCAGCCTCTTCAGCGCGCTTGATGTTGGGGAAATAGTCATTGTGATACTGGGGATAGCGTAATCCGTTGAGAACCAGGATGAGGCGCTGGCCGTTTCTTACGGCCGAGATGGTGATGCCGTAGCCGGCCGCATCGGTATGCCCGGTTTTGAGGCCGTCCGCGCCTGGCAGCTGCCCCAGCACCAGATCGCGATTGGGCTGCTTGATGCCGTGCCAGACGAAGCTGGTTTCGCTGAAATAGTGGTAGTACTGCGGATAGTCCCTGACCAGGTGACGCGCCAGCTTGGCGAGGTCGAGCGCACTCATCAGCTGGCCATCCGGGTCGGGCAAGCCGTCGGGATTCAC
>DATFSP010000096.1:0-2589 GCA_035262545.1 Rhizomicrobium sp.
CAGGGCGGCGTGCCAATTGATATTGGCCAGGCGGATGGACGTGGTCGCCCACCAGACCAGGGGCATGATGAGCACCGCCGATCCCACCCAGGTGAGGAAGCCGCCGCACATCCCGGCAAGGAATTTGGGGCAAACGGGCAAATTGTCTTCCATGAGGTCTTCAACCTTTCTTTGGAACCACCCCCACCTGGGGCTTTCTCGTTACACGGAGCGCGCCATCAAAATGCCCCCGCCCGATTTCGTGTCCGTTAAACTTTAGTCGAACACGCCTATGCGCGCCGGCACGCAGACGCCATAGATGCTGCCTAAGGTGTTGATCCTTGTGCACTTTGGATTTTGCGCGGTTCGTAGAATTTTCCGGGGATTGACGCTGCGCAGGAATTCCTTAAGACGCGTAAGATAGTTAACCGATTGCTAACCAATGGGGCCGCATTGAGTTCTGCCATGACCGAGATCGAATTTGCCGCGCTGCTCGTCAGCCGTGTGTGCCACGACCTTGTCGGGCCCTTGGGGGCAGTGGTCAACGGCATGGAAGTGCTGGAGGACGAACGAGATCCGGCCATGCGTGCGGACGCCATCAAACTGGTGACCATGAGCGCCGACCAGGCGCTGGCGCGCATCCAGTTCATGCGAATTGCCTTTGGCGCAGCCGGTTCCGCCGGCGCGGAGCTGGATTTGAGCGAGATAGGCCGGCTGGTGTCGGGTCTCCTGCAAGGCGGCAAGGTCCAGCTCAACTGGAATGCGCCCAGGCTCTATTGGGCCAAGGACTGGGCCAAGCTGCTGATGAACGCCACGCTTTTGGCGGCCGATTGCCTGCCGCGCGGGGGTGTGGTGACGGTTGAGACCGGTGCCGATCCCCTGGTGCCGTCCTTTCACATCCGGGCCAGCGGCCTCAATGCCCGCATCACCGAAGACGTGGACCGTTCGATCAAGGGCGAGGCGGTCAATGTGGACGCCCGCCACGTCCAGCCCTTCCTCACCCACAAACTGTCCCGCACGGTCAATGCCGCGCTGACCGTGAAGGCCGGTGAGGGCGTCGTCGAGATCATCGGCGGGTAATCCAAAATTTACCCTGTTGGCCTAACTTTTCCGCCATGGGAGCCGTGGTGGCATCAGCGCCTTGCACGGGAAATTTTCGCTCATGAAACACTGTCTTGTCGTCGATGACAGCCGCGTGATCCGTACGGTCGCGCGCCGCATCATGGAAGGGTTGAGTTACTCGGTGCGTGAAGCCGGGGACGGCATGGAAGCCTTGCGCGTATGCCACGACGACATGCCGGACCTGATCTTTCTGGACTGGAATCTGCCCAGCATGAATGGACTGGATTTTGTCAAAAGCGTGCGCGGCCAGAAGAGCGGCACGCATCCGGTCATCCTGTTCTGCACCACCGAACACGATCCCGGCGAGATCGCCACGGCGGTTGCGGCCGGGGCCAACGAACATTTGATGAAGCCCTTCGACGGCAGCCATGTGCGCGCCAAGCTGGCCGACATGGGTGCCTCAGTCTGAGGTCCGTCGGTGGCGCCCGAGGATTTCCACTTCCTGGCCCGTATCCTGCGCCGCCGTTCCGGCCTTTCACTGACCCTGGACAAGCGCGCTTTTGTGGGGCGCCGGCTGGAGCCGGTGATGCGCCGTTTCGATTTCAAGGACGTTGCCTCGCTGATCGACGAACTTCGCGCCGGCCGCGAGGCCCTGGCCGAGGCGGTCGCCGAGGCCATGACGGTCAATGAGAGCAGCTTCTTTCGCGATCCTGCCCTGTTTGACGCCCTGCGCGAAACCGTGCTGCCTCGGCTTCTCGCGGCACGCGGCCGGGACAAACGGCTGCGCATCTGGTCTGCGGCGGTGGCGGCGGGCCAGGAAGCCTATTCCCTCGCCATCCTGCTGACCGAGATGGGCCTGGCGCGTGAAGGTTGGAGCATAGAGCTTGTCGCCACCGATCTTTCGCACGAGGCCATCATGCGGGCCGAAGCCGGCTGCTATTCGGCCTACGAAATCGAACGCGGGCTGGATGCTCATGCCATGCGCTATTTCCGCCGCGACCGCGATGAGTGGCTGGTGGACGCCGCGCTCCGCCGCATGGTCACTTTCCGCCGGTTCAATCTGCTCGACAGTTTCGGCTGGCTGGACGATCTGGACATGGTGTTCTGCCGCAATGTGCTGCTCTATTTCGACCGCGCCACGCGGCTTGACGTGCTTACGCGTACCGCCGAAGCCATGGCCCCTGACGGTGTCCTGGTGCTCGGCGAGAATGAATCGCCGGAAGGCAAGTTGTTCGTCGAACGCGCAGACGCCCCCGGCATTTACGCCAAGGGCCGTCCCCTGCTGGCGCGTGCGCTTTAGCGCGGATCTATTGCGTCCCGAGTTCGTCGCTCGTCGCTCACGGGCGCACTAGCCCGCATCGCTCCTCGCTCCTGCTCGGACCGCAAAATCTCTCGCGCTAAATGAGAGTGCGCCCGCTCAACCGTTCCAGCACGCGGATCGGCGCAAGGTCCGGCTCGGCCAGTTCATCCACATCCAGATGGAATGTCTGTTCCAGCGCGAACTCGCCGCCCAGCGCGGCATGCAGCACCATGTCGGTGAAGACCAGC
>DATFSP010000097.1:0-17148 GCA_035262545.1 Rhizomicrobium sp.
TGATGACGCCCACAACCGCAAGCTGGATTATGGCGCGCTGGCTTCTTCTGCCGCCAAACTGCCCGCGCCGCAGAATCCCAAACTCAAGGCCGACAAGGATCTGAAACTGATCGGCAAATCGCTGAAGCGGCTGGATACGCCCGACAAGGTCAACGGCAAGGCCCAATTCGGCATCGATGTACGCTTTCCGGGGCTCAAGGTCGCCACTTTGATGGCGTCGCCCGCGGTGGGCGGCAAGGTCGCGGGCGTGGACCAGGACGCGGCGATGAAAGTCAACGGCGTCCGGCAAGTGGTGGTGCTGAACGATTTGGTCGCCGTCGTGGGCGATCATTTCTGGGCGGCGCGAAAGGGCCTTTCCGCGCTTAATCCCCAGTGGAATGACGGCTCCAATGCTACGCGCTCGTCCGAGCAGATCATGGGGGAACTCCAAACTATCGCCGCCAAGAAAGGTGCGGTGGCCAAGCACGAAGGCGACCCCGACAAGGGTCTTACCCAAGACACTCGGGTGGATGCGATCTATCAAGTGGCCTTCTTGGCGCATGCGCCGATGGAGCCAATGAATTTCACGGTCCATGTCACGCCGGGCGCATGCGAAATGTGGGGCGGAAGCCAGGTGCAGGCCAGCGCCCAGGCGGCGGCGGCCAAGACCTTGGGGATCCCCCAGGACAAGGTGACCTTCCACAATTACATGCTGGGCGGCGGCTTCGGCCGCAGGCTCGACACCGACATGGTCGAGAAGGCCGTGCGCATCGCCCAGAAAGTGGATGGCCCGGTCAAGGTGATCTGGACGCGTGAAGAAGATATGCGTCAGGACATGTACCGGCCCGCCTATCGCAATGTGATGTCGGCGGCGATCAATAGCCAAGGAAAGATCACCGCATGGACACATCGCGTGGCGGGCGGCTCGGTGATGGTGCGCATGTTCGGTCCGTTGAAGAACGGCGTGGACGAGGATGCTCTCGATGGGGCAATGGATACGCCCTACGACATTGCGGACCGGCGCATCGAATATGCTGAAGCCGAGCCCCGTGCGCTTCGCGTCGGCTGGTGGCGCGGGGTCGCGCCAAACAACACTGTCTTTGCCGGTGAGAGTCTGATGGACGAACTGGCGAAGAAGGCGGGCCAAGATCCGGTCGCTTTCCGCTTGGCGCATTTGAACAAGAGTCCTCGCCTCAAACACGCCTTGGAGACAGCGGCGAAATTATCCGGCTGGGGCGGAATACTCCCCGCGCGGCAGGGCCGGGGGGTCTGCGCACAATTCGCGTTTGGGACGTATATCGCCACGGTGGCCGAAGTCGCAGTCGATGACGACGGCCAGGTGCATCTCAAGCGCATCACCTCGGTGGTGGATGCGGGACGGGTTGTCAATCCCGACACGCTGGCAGCCCAAGTGCAGGGGGGATTGATTTTCGGCATCACCGCGGCGCTCTACGGGAACATCACCGTGAAGAATGGCCGCATCGAGCAAGCCAATTTCAACGACTACCGGATGCTCAGGATCAACGAAGCCCCCGTAATCGACGTGCATATCGTCAAGAGCAGCGAAGCGCCGGGCGGCATCGGCGAACCCGGCTGTACGGCTGGCCCGCCGTCCGTAATCAACGCTATCGCGGCCGCTACCGGCGTCCGCATCCGCCAGCTTCCGGTGGACCGGAGCCTGCTTGCAGTTGGCCGCACCGCTTGAGGCGAACCTGACGGCCATGCCCCAGGTTATCGCTGGCGGTGACATTGCGCTGATCCAGGACAATCGCAGTGGTCATCTTTCCTATTGGCAGGCAAGCGATCATCACACCATAGCCGACCGCCATGGTGTGAGCTTGGCGCCTTACGTCCATGCGCTGTTCGGGCTCATGCATCAGAAACGATCCCGTCATGTCCTGGTCATCGGCTGCGGCGGCGGAAGTCTGGCCACCATGTTGGCGCGGGCAGGGGTGAAGGTCACTTTGCTGGACTTGGACCCGCAAACTTTCGCGATTGCCCGGAGTTATTTCCACATGCCGATGTCGGTGGAATGTCACACCGCAGATGGCGCTCGGTTCCTTGCCCGAAACTCCGTCCGTTATGACGCCATCGTGCTGGACGCTTTCGCCGAAAGTCAGATCCCCAGCCATTTCTTGACTGCCAAGTTCTTCCGCTTGGCGAAAGACCGGCTCAGGCGCGGCGGAATTGTCCTGGTCAATATGGTCGTCTTGAGCAATGACGACCTCTTGTTCGAGACGATGGCGCGGGCGATGGCTCCGGCATGGCGTCGCCGGCGTCTGCTCGATGGCAAATCCCACAATAGTCGCAATGTAATCGCTGCGGCGGGAGCTGTGAAATTTCTCAGACCGCCCCGTTTGATCGTCACGCCTTCGATTCGCTCAAAGCGCCTCGTCAAGGCGCTTGCCGGTTTTTCCTTTCGTCCGTTGCGCTGAAGCCACGTTTTTAAGTGAAAAATTCATGCGCCACAGTTATGCCTGACATTCGCCTTCAGCTTCTGTTCAGGTGACGGACCCGAACCTATTTCCCGTTCGAAAGAGCAGGAGGGGTCTGATGCCGTCAATTCCCATACTCGATTCACTGGCTTTGACCACCTTGTTTGGCGTGAGCGGCTTAATCCATCTGCTGGGACCCCGTTTCATCCGTCAGGCCTACAGACACTGGGGCTTTCCATTCAACGCTCATCGGGTGATCGGCATATTGGAGATCTTGACGTGTCTGTTTCTCTCCAATCCGGTGACACGGATCTGGGGTGTGATCCTGGCCGGGTTCATCATTTTTTTCGGCACCTTGGCCTTGGTCAATCACGGCAAATACGTCTATTCGCTGCCGGGCTTGATCCTGATGCTCGCGTTGGTTCCGGCCAGTCTGGCTGGGCCGCTCTAAATCAGGCGCACGGTCACCGATAGCGCCCGACTGCGGTCCGCTGACGGGCCCGCCAGGACTTCGATCTCCCCGGGCTCGTAGAGTGGCGAAAGATCCAATCCCGGGTATTCCAACGCAAGAACCGGGAGCGTGAAGGTCACGACACCGCTTTCTCCCGGCCTGAGCGTGATCCGGTCGAAGCCCTTCAACTCCAGTATCGGGCGACTCACCCGGCCGACCTTGTCATGGACAAACAGGAACACGGTCTCGCTGGCCGTGCGCCGTCCGTGATTGATCACAGTCACCTTGGCCGTGAATGTGCCATCCCGGCTCGCCTGTGGCGGGCTCACAGCCAGATCGGCATAAACGAAGTCGCCATAGCTGAGCCCGTGACCGAAGGGAAAAAGCGGGTCATTCGCTTCATCCAGATATTTGCTGGTGTAATGATCGGCGGGATTGGCGGGACGACCGGTGGGACGCTGGTTATAAAAGATGGGAATTTGTCCCACCGCGCGCGGCCAGCTCACTGGCGTCTTGCCGGACGGCGAGACCTTACCCAGCAATAGATCCGCCAGGGCATTGCCGGCTTCGCTGCCTGGCGCCCACGCCGCGAGCACAGCGTCTGCGCCGCCTACGATCTCGGGCACTACCAATGGCCGCCCCGAGAATAAGATAACGATAACCCGTTTGCCCTTGGCCCGCTCCATTACCTTTTGGGCCAGCGACTTTTGTTTGCCGGGCAGGGCGGGATGCGCGCGGCTGCATGCCTCGCCGCTCATCACCGCGGATTCGCCCAGGCAAAGAATGACGGCGTCGGCCCCGTCACAGAGCTCGGCCGCCTTTGCGATGCCGCTCTCATCATCGCTGTTTATGTCGGTTCCTTGGGCATAGGCGATTTGCTGCGGCGCCAGCGCGCCGCGCAATCCGGCCAGGACGCTCACGCAGTCTTCCGCACGGCCTGCCGCCGACCAACAGCCGCGCATGTCGCCCGCCGCGTCGGACAAGGGTCCGATCACGGCCAACCTCCCGCCGGCGAGGGGTAGTGCGCCGGCATCGTTCTTCAGCATCACCACCGAGCGCGCGGCCGCATCACGCGCTATCTGACGCCGCGCCGCCAGAATCTCGGCGCTCTCCGCAGTCAGCCCGCGTCCATAAGGATTGTCGAACAGGCCCAGCTGCTCTTTCAGGGCCAGAACCCGCCGCACGCTGGCATCTATCTCCGGCATGGCGACCAGCCCGCGGCGGAGCGCCTCCGGCAATCCGTCGCGATAGGCATTTGCCATCATGTCCATGTCGATGCCGGCTTTCAGCGCCAACGCCGCGGCTTCGGCCAGATCTGCGGCCACGCCATGGCGGATCAATTCGGCGATAGCGTTGTAATCGCTGATCAGGACGCCGCCAAAGCCAAGACGCCCGCGCAGATAATCTTTCAAGAGCGCGCTGTTGGCGCTCATGGGCACACCGTCCAAATCGGTGAAGGCCGGCATGATGCTGGCGACTCCTGCGGCCACTGCCGTTTCGAAGGGCGGCAGATAGATTTCATGCAGCGAGCGTTGCGAAACGTCGGTGGGCGCATAGTCGCGTCCCGACGCCACCGCCCCATAGGCACAATAATGCTTGGCGCAGGCCGCAAGACTGTCGGAGGCGGAAAGACTCGCGCCTTGGTATCCCTTCACCTTGGCGCGCGCCAACGCCTGACCGATCAGCGGGTCTTCGCCTGGACCTTCCGCGATCCTGCCCCAGCGAGGATCGCGCGTAACATCCAGCATCGGTGCGAAAGTAAGATGAACGCCATCGGCGGCGGCTTCCTTCGCGGACTCCCGCGCCGTGGATTCCCACAATGCGGGATCAAACGTTGCCGTTTCGCCTAAGGGAATGGGAAAGATCGTGCGGTGGCCATGGATCACATCCATGCCTACCAGCAAGGGGATTTTGAGCCGGCTTTGTTCCAGGGCCAGCGTCTGAACTTCGCGCACCGCTCCCGCGCCATAGAGATTGAGAACGTTGCCAATTTCGCCCGAAACTATTCCGGATCGAAGATCGGTCGTGGCGATCGGCCCGGTGACGGCATAGCCCGCCGTGGTCATGGTCATTTGGCCCAGTTTCTCGGCGGGCGTCATAGCGGCGACCAGGGACTCGATTCGGCTCACAATGGGCTCCCAGGGCCGGGGGGCCCGATAACTCCGCACCTTAACCCGGTCTTCTGTTTTTTCTATCCCGTTTCGGCCAAGGGAATGGCAAGGTTTGGCAATGGGTCCCGATCGTCCCGAACTTGGAATGAAGGAAGAAAAAGGCACGGGGCTCCTGCGCCAATTGGGCATGATGATCCGCGCGCTGCTGGCTTCGCCGGTGCGCAACACTTTGTTCGTGCTGGGTGGCGTGATTTTCTTGGTTATCGCGGCCACGGCCTATGGCCAGATCCGGCTCAATCGCTGGAACCAGCCATTTTACGACGCATTGGCCCGGCGAGATTTTGACAGCTTTGTGGAACAGCTGGGCGTGTTCGTCGTGATCACAAGCGCACTGCTGGTGCTTAATGTAGGCCAGCGCTGGTTGTCGGAGATGCTCAAGCTGAAGCTGCGCGAAGGGCTTGTGCAGGATTTGGTGGGTGAGTGGCTCAAACCCCATCGCGCCTTCCTTCTAGCCCAGGTGGGACCGGTGGGCGTCAATCCCGATCAGCGCATGCATGAAGATGCGCGGCATCTGACTGAGCTGTCCTCCGATCTGGGTGTGGAGCTGCTGCAATCGTCCATTCTGTTGATCACCTTCGTGAATGTCCTGTGGCGGATTTCCGGCAGCTTCGTCTTCCATTTGGGGGCAAGCATATTCACCGTCCCCGGCTATATGGTGTGGGCCGCTATCCTCTATGCGGGTTCGGGCTCGCTGCTCAGCTACTGGGTAGGCCGCGGCCTGATCCGGCGCAATGCCGACCGCTATCAGCGCGAGTCCGAATTGCGCACCTCGCTCAATCGCACGAATGAGCATATCGGCGAGATCGAACGGGACAATGACGAAGCCCGGGCTGCCGCGCGCGTAGCCCTCGACCTTAAAGGCGTGCTCAAAGCGATGCGGCGCCTGGTCACCGGCCTGACTGAGCTCACCTGGGTGACCGCGGGCTATGGCTGGCTCAGTTTGGTGGCGCCAATCCTGGTGGCCGCACCGGCTTATTTTTCGGGCACCCTCAGCTTCGGCGGTTTGATGATGGCGGCGGGCGCGTTCAATCAGGTCCAAGCTTCGCTGCGCTGGTTCGTGGACAATTTCTCCATCATCGCTGACTGGCGCGCCACCCTGCTTCGTGTGGCCGATTTCCGCCGTGCCGTGATGGACAGCGACAAGGTGAATCCGGACACAATGCCCAAGCCGGAGCCCAGCTGATGGAAAAAATGACTAAAGCGCTTCTTGCGTTGAATGACGAGGCCCTGCTGGAAAGGGTGCAGCAACAAACGTTCCGATTCTTTTGGGAAGGCGCCGAACCCAGCAGTTTTCTCGCGCGCGACCGTTCGAGCAACACATCGGATCCGCCGGACGATCTGGTGGCCGTGGGCGGCAGCGGCTTCGGTCTGATGGCGCTGGTCGTGGCGGTGGAGCGCGGATGGGTCGTCCGCGACGCCGCCATGGCGCGGCTCGACCGCATGCTCTCGGCTCTGGAGCGCGCCGAACGCCATCACGGGGCCTTCCCGCATTTCCTTCACGGCGCGACCGGCAAGACAATCCCGTTTACTCCCAAGGACGACGGGGGCGATTTGGTCGAGACGTCTTTCCTGATGATGGGGTTGCTCACCGTGCGGCAATATTTCGAGCGGGAAAAAGGTTTTGCGGCTCGCATCAACGCGTTGTGGGAAGGCGTGGAATGGGATTGGTACCGCAGGGGTGAAAATGTCCTTTACTGGCATTGGAGCCCCAATTGCGGCTGGGCGATGAACTTTCCCATCCGGGGCTGGAACGAGACGCTCATCACATATGTGCTGGGCGCCGGCGCGCCCGAGCCTCACACCATCGGCCGGGAAGTCTATGAGCAGGGTTTCTGTACCGGGCCCGATTATGCCAATGGCAAAATCTATTATGATGTGCGGCTGCCGCTCGGCCCCGAATTGGGTGGACCGCTATTCTTTGCCCATTATTCCTTTCTTGGGCTCGATCCCAGGCATCTTCGCGATGCTCATGCCGATTATTGGCAGCAGAATGTTGCACAAGTGGCAATCAACCGCGCCCATTGCCTGGCCAATCCCAATCGCTTCAAGGGCTACAGCGCGGCTTGTTGGGGGATCACCGCCAGCGACGATCCCGGTGGTTACGACGCCCACGCACCCGCTCACGACAACGGCACGATTTCGCCCACCGCTGCGCTTTCCTCTTTCCCCTACGCACCGGAGGCCGCGTTTGCCGCGCTCCGGCATTTTCTAGGCGCGCATGGAGACCGCATCTGGGGCCGCTTCGGCTTCACCGATGCATTCAACGAGACGCGCGATTGGTGGGCAGAATCATTCCTCGCCATCGACCAGGCGCCCATCGTGATAATGATCGAGAATTATCGCAGCCGGCTTTTGTGGTCCTTGTTCATGAGCGCGCCCGAGGTGCAACGGGGCCTGACCCGCCTGGGTTTTGAAGGGTTCACTGTGTGAGCGAGCTGGAACGCTGGATCGCGCGGGAATGGGATCATGCCGCGGCGATGATGCTGAAAAGCATTTCCCCTCGCGAAATCATCAAGGAACGAAAGCATTTCCGCCAGGTCATCATCCCCAAGGCCGGATCGGTGGTCGCCTCGCCGGTTCTGGCTGCCTACGATCCCGAGCCGGATTATTTCTTTCACTGGTACCGCGACAGCGCGCTGGTGATGGACGCGCTTCGCTTGGTGAGGGACGAACTTCCCGTAGCAGAGGAGCTTTTCCAGGATTTCGTGCGCTTCAGCCTCGATCTTCACGATCTGGACGGCCGCAAATTGCCCGCCCACTGGCGCGAAGACGCGAACGTGGACTTTGTCCAATTTCTGCGAACCGACGCCCAAAATGCACACGGTACGGCAATTCCCGCCGAGACTCGGATCAACCCTGACGGCTCGTTGGACATCACGGACTGGCCCAGGCCGCAGAATGACGGACCGGCGCTTCGCGCGCTCTGCGTCATGCGCTGGGGTGCGGATGGCGCGGCGGGTGAGCTGCTTCGCCGCGATTTGGCCTTTGTACTTCGCCATGCCCGCCAGCCTTGTTTCGACATCTGGGAAGAGGAGCGAGGCCTGCACGCCTACACATTGAGGGTTTCGGCGGCCGCGCTGGAAGAAGGCGCGAGTTGGCTTGAGACGCATGGCGAAACGCATGTGGCGGGGCTTTGCCGTGCCGAACGCTCGAGACTCGAAATCATGCTGGATGATTTCTGGATGGCGGAGCAGGCCCATTTGAGGTCTCGCTTTGTCGATGACGGCATGCCGGAAAAGCTGCTCGACATGTCGGTGATACTGGGCGCCAATCACGCAAGGGTGTCGGGTGAACGATACCAGCAGACGCTGGCGCGGCTCGAAAATCTGTTCGATGCGGCCTATGCCATAAATCAGCACCGGCCTCCGTCGCGAGCGCCAGCGCTGGGGCGCTATCAGGGCGACCGTTATTATTCGGGTGGCGCATATTATTTCACCACGCTGGCGGCGGCAGAGTTCCATTATCGCTCGGGCGACCTCGCCAAGGGCGATGCATTTCTCGAAACGGTACGGGCTTTCACGCCGGAAAGCGGTGATCTTTCAGAGCAATTCGACCAAACCACTGGCGCGCAAACCTCTGCACGGCATCTGGCCTGGAGCTATGCGGCCTTCCTCACCGCAGCAGCGGCAAGGGGCGCACTTTGTGGCGCAAGGTTCCAGCAAAGCCGCGATTGGGGCGCACTCCCGCCTTAATTGCGCCATGGCCGACATTGTCCAATCGGTAATCTTTTCAGGGAGCCTCCAATGCACAAGAACAGAATATCCCGAGGTTTGCTGGTTCTCGGGGTGGGTATGCCGTTGCTTCTCGCGGGTTGCGCCACGCGCGAATCGGTGGAACAGGCGCAGAATACTGCCAATGCCGCCGATCAGCATGCGGCGTCAGCTGACAGCCATGCCGGAGTAGCCGATAGCCACGCCATGACCGCCCAGTCGCGCGCCGACGAGGCTTATGGTGTTGGCAACAATGCGCTTGGCACCGCTCGGACTGCGGACGGAAAAGCCGACACGCTCCAGGCCGGGCTGATCAAGGCCAACGCGCGCATTTCTTATCTCGAGCGCCATTTGATGCCCAAGCATTTCAAGGCCCATCACAAAGTGGTGCGCCACAAAAAACCCGCCAACCCTTCGGGCACCTGACGGTCCAACCATATCCATGGCGGCGGAAATCATTGTTTTCCGCCGCCATTGGGTCGCTCGCTTCGCGAGTATCACCAGACTGGCGGGTGAAAAAACGTTTAATCGCTAGGCCGAGAAACTCTGCGAATATTTGCCAGGCTTCGGAGAAGATTGGTGCGACTTTTGTCCCTTATGGTTATCGCGCGTCGCGGAACCAATGGGCATGATCGTCCTTCATCATCTGGCATCCTCGGGAGGCACAATTTTTTCCAAGGCCCTGGCTGCCCAGGGCAATTGCATGCTCTTGAATGAGATTCATCCATATTTCTCCAACATCCCGGATGCCGCCTTCTCGCCCACTACTGTGCTTGATCAATTTCTGGCGCGATACAGAAGCGACTTGTCCGGGGACCTGATCGCGGAAGCCCGGCAGCAATTGTTCCGGTTCCAGATAAAATACCTTTGCGGCTTGGTGGGAGAGGGCAGGACGTTGCTGCTCAGGGAATGGTCGCATGGCGATTTTTTCGCCTCGGAGCGTTTTTCGTCCTCGACGCTGCCGCTCCTGGATTTTACGGAGCCGACAAGCCTTGTGTCACTCCGCCACCCGGTGGACTGTTTTCTCTCCGGCAAAACTTACAATGCGTGGAATCCCATCAAATCCGATATAGACGAATTTTGCCGCCGATATGCCAAATTCTATGGCTTCTTCCGGGATAGGCCCGGCGCCCTGATGGTCAAATATGAGGATTTCGTCGCGCGGCCGGACGCATTCTTGAAAGAACTCTGTGGGAAGCTTGGCCTCGAGTTTAATCCCGATTACATGCGCGATCTGAATAAATATAGGCTTTCTGGTAGCTCGGGCCGGACTTCCTATGACAGGATCGCGCCCCGGCCGCGGCGGCCGATGAGCGAAGGGGAAAAGAACAGCTTCCTGCGCTCTGAGAATTACGTCAAAGCTTGCGGGTTGGCGGACTATCCGGCGGATCTGTGATCGCAACACCTTCCGGTTGCGGCTTTTTCCGTTATTCTCCGGTGCATGAGGTCACGGCAGTTTTCCAGCGAAGGGGACATTCAGCGGGCAGCAGAGAAATTTCTCGACCGCTCGTTGCCCAAGAAGGAATGGACACACGCCGCGCACTTCGCGGTCACTTTGTGGCTCATCCGTAACCGCCCTTCGCTCGATCTGGACGAGATGTTGCCGGACCTGATTCGTGCCTTCAATGAAGCGACCGGAACCGCCAATACCGACAGCGGCGGCTATCACGAGACGATCACCCGGGCCTCTCTATCCGCGGCTAGGGCTTATCTTGCGGCCCACCAGCGTTCGGCCCTCCACCAAATTCTGGAGGGTCTTCTCGCTTCTCCTTTGGGCGATCCCGGCTGGCTACTGGAATATTGGAGCCGCGAGCGGCTTTTTTCCGTGACCGCCCGTAGGAGTTGGCTTCCGCCCGATTTGAAGCCGCTTCCCTACACGCTGCCGCAAATGATGGCCGTGGACCGTTGATCCGCTATTGGTTCGATGCCAGCGGCTAGAGAGCAAAGAAAAAGGCCGCCGTGGAAGCGGCGGCCTTGATCTCGTAGCAGTTCTTTCCGTCAGAACGGATAGTAGCGAATGCTGGTGAAGAACATGCTGTCGTCGGTGGGCGCATGCACGCCGCCAACGCCGGCGAAGGATTTGAGTTTGGTATAGGAGTATTGGGCCCCGAAGCGGAAGCTGCCGAACCGGCCCTGATAGATCCTCCACCAGAAGCCACCATTGACCTGGCTTTCCTTCTGGAGGTTGACCGAGCAGGCGCCCCCTTCGATAGCACAGCCGGTGGTCACGACTGCCGGGTTGCCGAGACCGCCATGAATGGTCGCGTTGGGAACAACGAAAGTGTTGGTAATGTTGAAATATTTGGGCTGTTCGGATTCTTGACCCAGATAGGTATAGAGGTCGAGCAAGGGCGTCGTGTGCCAGGTGGCGCCAAAGAGGACCATCGTCTCCTGAATGGGCGCAAGTTCGCCATTGGCCTTGAAGGTCACGTCCGGCAACTGGCCGGAGCCGTAGCGGCCGATGCCCGAGCCGTGCATGGCGCTGATCTGCAAGTCGAGCACTTTGGGAAGCACGCTATAGGCGATGCTGCCGCCGAAGCCGCCACCCGAGACATTGATATTGCCGTTGCCGGCCGGCAGGCCCAGCAGGTTCGGGGACGCCACCAGGACGCGGCTATAGAAGGACCGGTAGATGCCGAACAATTCCATATGAAGCGGTTGGCTGTCGCCGATCATGGGTTCCCACGCCGCTTTGCCGATCACGTCCGGCACATGATTGAGCGAAAGCGTGTTGACCGCCTTGTCGAACTCCGAAGCGCCGGTGATCGTGTTCACGACGGTGATGCCGGGAATTGCGGCAGGACCGCCAGGACCGCCCGCGAAGGTGGTCTGGGGATTTTCCACCGAGAGAGCCAGCCAAATCTGGTGATCCCAATTCTTGACGATGCGCAGCTGCGGCTGGCGTGCCCAGGCGAAGCCAACCGAATATTGCGCGTCAATGGTGGCAGGGGGCACTTCGTTGCGTGGCGTGATGCCATGGCTGTTGAGGGTAAGGAGCGACCAGTTCTGGCCGGCCAGGAATTCCACGCCCTCCGCGTCCCAATCCACCGTGCCGTACACGTTGCGGATGCGCGGGCTGTAGGAGTTGCTCTCATTGGAGTTTGCCGATCCGGGACCGGCCATGAAGTCGAACTCGCCATAGAAGGCCAGATGAGTGTCCGAATCCGCATTGCCCTGGACCAAAAGGGAGAGGCGGCTCTGGCGCGCGGAGAAGCGCAGTTCAGAGGTATGTGCCGTGCTGGTGCTAGGAAAAGGAATGCCGCTGAAGGTGCTGCCGATATCCGAGCCTTCGTTGCGCGAGCGGTACAAAGTTTCCATCGCCAGGAAGCCACCCAAAGTCACGGTCGCGGGACCCACATCCGTGGTCGAATCCGCCAAGGCGGCCGGCGCAGCCGAAACCGCTGCAATCAGGACACCAATTGCCGCGCCGGATCGCAGCATGAATTTTGATTTCATATTTTCACCCTCTACCCCATTTCGGCCAGGAGCGGCCGCGGTTATGGAGGCTCTAGCCGGGTTCTGTGACACTTTTGCAATGACTGAAAGACGCTTTTTGCACCAGTTGCGGCATCGAAGGGCGTGTGGCGCGTTATCCACACTCCTCTGGTGGGCTTCCCTTTACCAACAGGCTAGCCCATTACCCCGAGGGCTAAGCTCTTGGGATCCATGGGCTCATTGTCATGAAGCCGCAATATTCACCCCCTAATGCGGGCGCGGGTTGTGGGGCATCCCAGCTTTGAGGAAGTCTTCTTCCGCAATTGTCGGCCTCCGCTATCTTTGACGTCACTAATCCTCGCGCAGCACGCGCCAGAAAGGACCAACATGAAATCCTCTTTAACAATCCTAGCGGCAATCCTGGCCACTACGTGTCTTTCCGGCGCCGCGATGGCCGCCAACAATCTCACAGGTGCCGGCGGCACTGCGATCTATCCTGTGTTGCAGGTCTGGGCGCAAAAATACCAGCAGCAGACCGGCGATCAGGTGAATTATCAGGCGATCGGCTCGGGCGGCGGCATCAAGCAGATCGAGGCCAAGACCGTCGACTTCGCCAATTCCGACAAGCCGCTGATGCATGACGAAATAGCCCAGAATCACTTGGTGCAATTCCCGCAAGTGGTGATCTCGATCGTTCCGATCGTCCATCTCGAGGGCGTCGCCGCCGGCAAGATGGTGTTGGACGGTATGACCCTGTCCAAGATCTTCCTCGGGCAGATCACGAAGTGGGACGATCCCGCGATCAAGAAGCTTAATCCCGGCCTGAAACTTCCCAGCACCGCCATTCTCACGGTGCACCGTTCTGACGGATCGGGCACCACCTTCAATTTCACCAACTATCTGGGCAAGGTGAATCCCGAGTGGCAGAGCAAGGTCGGCGCGGACACCGCCGTGTCCTGGCCGGGCGGAATCGGCGGCAAGGGCAATGCCGGCGTGGCCGCCAGCGTCCAACAGACCAACGGCTCGATCGGCTATGTCGAATACGCCTATGCCAAACAGTCGAACCTCGACTGGACCGACATGGTCAATTCCACAGGCAAGCGCGTAGCTCCGACCATGGAGTCCTTCCAGTCGGCGGCAGCGAACGCCGACTTCACCAAGGTGCAAGATTTCTACGAAATTCTCACCAATCAGCCCGGCGAGAAAAGCTGGCCCATCACCGCGGCGACCTACATGCTGCTGCGTGACGATTATCCGGCCGACAAGAACAAGGCAGTGCTGAAATTCCTCGACTGGGCGCTCAAGTCCGGTCAGGCCGATGCGCGTCAGCTCGACTATGTTCCGTTGCCGGACGCCGTAGTGAAGCAAATCAAAGCGTCGTGGGACAAGACCCTCCGCGTGACGCCTTGAATTAAGCACTCCCAAGAATAGACGGGGCCGGCTGCCTGCTAAGGCCGCCGGCCCTTTTGATTCTCAATAATTATTGGGCGGACCACACTTATATATTGTCGTAAGCGCGAGATAGATGCCGTCGCGGGCAGGCATTCGCTGGGCATCGGGATGCGTGTCGAGCCACGGGCCGATCGCGTTGGCATAACTGACCCCCGGCAGGCATATGTGCGAGGTTGGGGAGAATTGAATCCGGTCCATCAGCACCTGGCCCACCATCGCCGAACAGCTGCTCGGGTCCAGCTTGCAGGTATCGGCGAATTCTTTTGCCGTATTGGCCGTGTACGGCGAGTTTCCTGGAGCCAATATGCGGGCCGCTGTGGGGGGAGCCTGGATCGCGGGAGCCTCCATGGCGGCTGGAGGAGCGGCGGCAAACGCTGCCGGAACAGCCACGAGTTGCATGGATAAGAAGAGAATAAAGGGTTTCATCATCGCGCGACCTCTCAAACCTGTAATCTTGGCGAAATGCAGCCAGGATTGGACGGGGTTGCAGAACCAATTTGCTATTTTTCACTCCTAACGGGGCGGACGCAAGCCAATCCTGATCCATCTCGGATCCGGTAGCGGCGGGCGGGCGTTGGCTCGAAGATGATGATGGCATGAGCCGGCCTTTCCGATACCTTTCTTTTATCCTTCCGCTCCTTTTGCTTGGGTGCGGGGTCAGAGCTCCGCGACCTGCGCTCTCACCTCCGCGGTCGGCGTTTCCCCCACCGCTGTCTACATTGTCCGTGACGTTCTCGATTCCCCAATCCGAAATCGCACACTTGATCGATGACGCCAGCCAGACGCAGATCGCCGATCTCAAGGACCAGGACGTCAAGTGCGTCTTCGGTCGTTGCCGGCTCGATCTCACGGCATTTCGCACCGGTCCCGCGGAGGTATCCGCAGAGGATGGGCGGCTCGCGGTCCGGCTGCCATTCCGGTTGAGCGCTGCTCTCAAGGGCTCCGGCATTCTGCCATTCGCCAAGGCGCACGCCGATGCCCAAGGTGTCGCCACTGCGAGCTCCGTCCTTTCAGTCGAACGGGATTGGAAGCTTCATTCCCAATCGAGTGGAAGGATCGAGCTCGGCAACGCACATTTGCGCGTAGGACCATTGGTTACCAACGTGACTCATTTGTGGGACGAGAATGGCGAGAATCTGTCGAAGCCGGTATGGCGCATGTTGGACGGGGCGATTGCGCAAATCCAACTTAAGCCAAGTGTCGAATCATTTTGGACCCGCGCCTTCGCGCCGATCGGAGTGGGCAAAGCACCGCGCGCATGGCTTGTGCTGCGGCCGGAAAGGATCGGCTTGATGCAACCGGAGATTGGCAACGGCGTCCTTACTCTCTCGCTCGCGCTTGCCGCGCGGGGCCAAGTCCTGGTCCAGGACGACATGCCCGTCAATCCGGCCGGGCCTTTGCCCCAACCCTTGCCGCTTGCCGAGCCATCGGACCGTTTTTCGGTCGCGATTCCATTTCTTCTGCCATATGCCCGCGCCGAGCAGTTGGCGCTCGCCGCGCTCAAGCGCAATCCACCACACGTCGCGGGCATGCGGCTGGCATTCAATGCACTTCACATTCTGCCGTCGGCCACAGACATGGTGGTGGAAGCGCGCTTCCGCGCCGATCCCGATTGGGACGTCACGGGCTGGTTTGGGTCCTGCGCGCAGGTATATTTGCGCGGAACCCCGAAATTTGATTCCGCTACTCAATCGTTCCGGATTGCCGACCTTCGTTACGATCTTGCCAGCGCGAATCTAATGACGCGGATTCTCAACGTCTTTGCGTCTCCGACGGTCACCGGCGTGATCGGGCGGACATTGGTGTTCGACGAATCCGGGCAGATTGCGCGCCTTGAAGACGATGTGCGCACCGAATTGGCTAGGCCGCACGGACAGAGGTTTTCAATTTCCGCCGAAGTCGAGTCCTTCGGTGCACCATCATTTGCCTGGACCAGGGACGGTTTCCTGGGGTTCTTTTCCGCGACCGGAAAGGTCCACGCAGCCTTTAGATACTAAGCGCGAGTGTGGACCTCCTCGCGCAAGCCCACTTGCTGCCTAGTTACCACAGCTCATTCGAAAGCGAAAAATTCCTATACTTGGGTATAGTTTACAACGCGACATGCAGCCCTCACGTTCACTCTCGCGGGCAATGTTTGTCCGCGCATCGTTGCTGTCGCTGGGGGGGAACCGCGACGCCTTCCCGGAAAGCGCAAATTGGCCCGTGAGGCGCCATTGCGCGCCATAATCACATGTCGCGCACGAGGGGGACTTAATGCGCATTTCATTCACGCAAACGCTGCTCGTCGGCTCGTCGCTCGCCGCTCTCACGCTCACGGCAGGATCGGCATATGCACAACAGGCCAATGAAGCGGAAACGGTGATCGTCACCGGTACCCGTGTGCAGGGCATGACGGCCGCCGACTCGGCGGCACCGATCACCGTGTTGGGCACGGACGCCTTGAGCCACGGCACCGGCTCAACCGACTTGCGCCAGCAACTGGGCCAAACCGTTCCTTCCTTCACCGCCCAGCAATTCGGCGGCGATACTGCAAATTTGACGCTGTCGGCAGCGCTGCGTGGCCTTTCTCCAAACGACACGTTGGTCCTGGTCAATGGCCACCGCCGTCATTATTCGGGCAACCTCCATGTGGACTCGGGCGGCTTCGCAGCCGGTAGCTCCTCCGCCGACTTGTCCTTGATCCCCTCGGGCTCCATTGACCATGTTGAAGTGCTGCTGGACGGAGCGGCCGCCCAGTACGGCACCGACGCTGTCGCGGGCGTGGTGAACATCATTCTCAAGAACAAGTCTTCCGGCGGTCAATTTGCCGCTACCGCCGGCGACTATTACGATCGTGGCAGTTTCAGCGGCCAAAAGGCCAATGGCCAGAAGTACGATCTTTCGTTCAACCTGGGTCTGCCTTTGTTCGACAAAGGCTTCGTCAACTTCACGGTGGACAAGTCATTTGCGAATTTCACGCAGAATGGCGGCTGCGATCAGCGCATGTGCAATGCGGCAAGCCAATTGGTGCCGCAGGTCTCTGTTACCGGCGTTGGCGCCAATGGCGTGGCCAAGCTCGGGAGCACTGGCGTCGCCATCCCCGGCACGTTGCTGCCCGGCCAGATCGGTTATCCGCGCACCAATTCAATCGACGGCAACCCGCAATATCAGCTGACGATGGCGGCATTGAACGCCGGCTACGACTTCAGCGACAATCTGCAGCTCTATAGCTTCGGCACGATCGGCCACAAATTCGGCAAATCGTTCGAGAATTTCCGCCTGCCGAACCAGATCATCGCCACCATGGGCTCCAGCCAGCCCTGCAGCGCAGCCAATCCGAATGGCTACAATACGGGTTCCAGCACGGCCGATGGTCTCCACCCCAACTGCACGGGCCCCAATCCGATCCTTACCGCCCAAGGATTCAGCGCCGCGCCAGGCACGCCGGGCGCGGGCCTCAATCCGGTCACCGGAACGGTGATCTCGTCCGGCAATGCGGGCAATTTGTTCAGCAGCACGCTGATCAATGCCCAGAC
>DATFSP010000098.1:0-6460 GCA_035262545.1 Rhizomicrobium sp.
GAAAGCGCACAGCGATGTGTTCAATGTGCTGCTGCAAGTGCTGGACGATGGCCGTTTGACCGATGGTCAGGGCCGCACCGTGGACTTTCGCAACACGGTGATCATCCTTACTTCGAATTTGGGCACTGAATTTCTCTCGGACGAGGACGCGGTCAGCAACCAGAAACACGCTCGCGCTCAGGTGATGGCGGCAGTTCGCGCTCATTTCCGTCCGGAATTTCTCAACCGGCTGGACGAGATCATTCTATTCCATCGTCTCACGCGGGCGGACATGGACAAGATCGTGCACATCCAGATTGAACGGCTCTCGCGCCTTCTTGCAGACCGCAAGATCGAGATCGTGCTGGACAAGAAGGCCACCGAGTGGCTGGCCCATGCCGGCTATGATCCTGTCTATGGGGCCCGGCCGCTCAAGCGGGTGATCCAGCGCCGGCTACAGGATCCACTGGCGCACATGATCCTGGAAGGCAAGATCGGCGATGGCGCTAAGGTAAAAGTGAGTGCCAGCAAAGTGGGGCTCACTCTCAATGGGCAGGAATTTGCCGCCGCCACCGACGAATTGGTGGATGCAGCGCCTGCGGGAATGGCGCTGAATTGACACGCCCGCTTCAGGTGGCACGTCAGCTGCGACGAAGTTGAGGGGCGGCAGGGCTAGGCCGCGCGAGCATGTCCAGTGGACATTCGAGCGCAACGAGCACCGCGACTTTGAGCGGGCGGCGGGGAGATAAGCGCCGAGGGAAAGGGATTTGCGTTAGCGCGCTTTTGCCTGCCTGAGATCGGCGGAAATGTCCGCCACCTTGGTCTCAAGTGGCAACGCCGCAATCGTTGTGTCCATCTTCAAGCGCTGATCCAGAAACGTGCGCAACTCGGGGCCGCTCAGCAAGCGGCCCTCGGCCACCTTTACAGTGAGCGGATTAACCTGCTCATTGCTGACGCGGATCTCGTAATGCAGGTGCGGACCGGTGGCGAGTCCGGTCGCGCCGCTATAGGCAAAGACCTGGCCTTGGCGCACGCGGGAGCCGCGCCGCAGGCCCGTCGCGAAGCGCGATAGATGGCCGTACGCCGTGGAATAGTTGTTGCCGTGGTTGATCACGACAAAATTTCCATAACCATTGGCCCAACCCATGAAGGAAATCTCGCCTGCCCCCGCCGCCATCACAGGCGTGCCGGTGGGCACTGCGAAGTCGACGCCCTTGTGCATGCGCGTGTAACCCAAGATGGGATGAAATCGCTGACCGAAGCCGGAGGAGATGCGCGCGCCGTCCACTGGCGTCTTCATCAGCATGCCTTTTGCCGATTGGCCCTTGGCGTCGAAATAGTCGGCGGGCTCGTCGGGATCGGGCTGATATCGGTAGAGCGTGACGTCGCGGCCCGAGAGCCGCATGCGCGCATAGGAGATGTTGCCGGTCTTCGCCGGCTGGCCCTGGGGTGTGTAGTAGTAATCATAATAGACTTCGAAACTGTCGCCGGGATGAAGGTCGCGCTGGAAGTCCACCTTATAGGAAAACATGCGGATCATCTCGATTACGATGTCCGCGGGAATGCCCACCTGCATGCCGGCCAAATAGAGGCTGGAATCGATCGTGGCTCCAGCACGGTGGTGATGCACCGCAAGTTCCTTCTGCACCATGCTGGCGGTGAAGCTTCCGTCGGTGGTGCGGGTGATGGTGACGTCCTGATCGATGTTAGGCGAGAAATGCAATGACAAAAGGCGCGAGATGTTCTGCGAAGCCACGGGGGTGGCGCCGGCATCGCTGTCCTCTTCGGACACTGGCACGGTCACCGGTTTATGATTGACCATCACCACCGCTGTCTTCGGTTTTTGCGGTTTAGTCGGGTCGCCTGCGGCGTCAATTACCGGCGCCAACGAATAAGTTAGGTCGAACGTCATGCCAGCCTTCAGTGCATGGGGATTGAAATCTTTCCCCATGGCGGCGATGACCGCGTGGGCGTCGGCAGCGGAAACGCCCACATCCTCCATCGCACCTGCCAATGTATCGCCGCGATCCAAAGTGACGGTACGGTTCTCTACGCCCGGCGTAGGCGTGGACTGGCCTTCATCGCCTGTGGGCACCGGTCCCCGCTGCGGGATCAGCGCGGCAAGGCGGTTGGCACCGCCCGCCCGCACCAACTGCATGAAGAGCTCATAGGTCACGGGCGTGTGGGTGGGGGCGCCGACCATGGGACGCGAGACGGGCAAGGTGCCAACCGCCATCCAGGTGACGGCGCCCAAGACCAGAAGCGACAAGGATGTGGAGACGAAGGTCCAGCGACCGTCGGTGACTGCCAGCGTTGTGCCGCCGCGGTCATCCTGCGTGAAATTCGTGCGTGCGCGCGGCGCACCAAACTCCTGGTTCATACCCGGTCCCGTCATTCAGGAGTGGCGGCGCGATTAGCGCCCGCTCCCCCTTAGCCCTTCCTAGCGCGAGACCCCACCCGGCGCGCGTCGGTCAAGACTAAGCCCCAATGGTTAATCAGCCGTCAAGCATTTTTGCCGCTTGTTATTATTGTTATTATTGCCGACGCGTCATGTGCAGGAACTTCGCGGCCTGATAGAGCAGGACGATGGGCAAACTCCATCGATTCCTTCTGCCGCTTCTGCTGGTTTTTCCGATTCCCGCTCATGCCTGGGGCCCGGAAGGCCATGAGGTGATCGCCCAAATTGCCGCCGACAATCTTTCGCCTGCGGCGCATTTGCGCATCTCCCAGCTTCTGGGCGGCGATGCGCCTGCGATGATGGTGCTCGAATCGAGTTGGGCCGATGAAATTCGTGCCGACCGTCCTGAGACCACGGCCTGGCACTTCGTCAATATCGAAATCGGCACCAAAGGCTACGATCCCAGCCGCGATTGCGCCCACGACGATTGCGCCGTGGCGCAGATTGATCGCGATATCGTCTTGCTGCGCGATCCTAAGACTTCACGTTCGGCCAAGTTGGACGCGCTGCGCTTTTTGATTCATTTCGTGGGTGACCTGCATCAGCCTCTTCATGCGGCCGACCGGCACGACAAAGGCGGCAACAGCATCACTGTGTTCCTGAACGGCCGGCGCACCAATCTGCATCGCGTGTGGGACGAAGACATGATTGAAGCCTTGGGGACGGATCCCGGCGTCGTGGCAGGAAGCATCGAAGCAGGGTTCACGCAGCAAAGTAAAGCAAAACTCGCGGCGGGCACGACAGTCGATTGGGCCAATCAAAGTTTCGGTGTGGCAGCGAAGGAAATTTATTCCGGCTTGCCAATACGCGGACCGGTCAAGCTGCCGCGCGACTATGTGCGCGCGGAAAGCCAAGTGGTTCGTCTGCAATTGGCCCGCGCCGGCATGCGGCTGGCGAGATTGCTGAATGCCATCTATCGCTAAATCGTTTCTTGAACCTGGATCGTACGAAGGTGGCTCTTTCTAAGACCCGCTTTGGTTGGGCTTGGTCTGGAGCTGGATGAAATTTTCCATCCCCACCTGCTCGATTAGCCGGATCTGCGTTTGCAGCCAGTCGATATGCTCTTCTTCGCTTTCCAAGATGTCGACAAACAATTCCCGGCTCACGTAATCTTTGATGTCCTCGCAATGAGTGATCGCCATTTTGAGATCGGGAAGCGAGCGCGTTTCCAGCGATAGATCGCATTCAATGATTTCGCGCACATTCTCGCCAACCAACAATTTGCCAAGGTCCTGGAGATTGGGAAGTCCGCCCAGGAACAGAGTGCGCTTGATCAGCCTGTCGGCATGTTTCATCTCGTCAATGGATTCGTCGTATTCCTTTTTCGCGAGTTCGCTCACGCCCCAATCGGCCAGCATCCGCGAATGCAGGAAATATTGATTGATGGCCGTGAGTTCGTTCTTGAGGACGAGGTTGAGGAATTCGAGGGTCTTGGGATCGCCAGGAAGGGAAGCGTGCGGGTTGGGACCGGGCGCTTCGGCTTGGACTACGCCGCTTCCAGCGCGGCTTTTTCGTCCAACATTTCTTCGATCGTTTCCTGGCATCGTCCGCAATTCTTCTTCACGCCGCAGCCGGCATAGACGTCGTCGGAACAACACGCCCCGCCCTGGATGGCAGAGCGGATACGTTCTTCGTTCAGCCTATTGCAGACACAGACAATCATGAAACCAAACCTTGGGATGGCTCCCTGTTAGTCTAGTTGCGAGTGATTGTCAATTTCAGAAAAACTCGGCTTTGGGGTCCCGCTCGGCCATTTTTTGAACTGAGACATAGTCGGTTTTCCCGGTGCCCAGAACGGGAAGTTCGGCGACGCTAATCACCTTGCGGGGGACGGCTAGCTCCGATGCACCATGGTTCTGGGCCCAAGCCACCAGATCGAGGCGGCGGGCGCCAGCAACATCGGTCACGAGCACGATCTGCTCGCCTTTGTTGGCGTCGGGCACTGCCACGGCGGCGTGATTATTGTCGGGCCAGAGCGCGGCGGCGATATTCTCAACCACTGCCAACGACACGGTCTCACCGCCCACCTTGGCAAACCGTTTGACCCGGCCGCGAATGGCGATAAAACCATCCTCGTCAATGCTGGCGACATCGCCGGTGTCGTACCATCCGTCTTGGGGAGGGACGATGCGGCCCGGCGCATCGGCGCGAATATAGCCCAGCATCACATTGGGCCCCCTGACCTTTAGAATGCCCGCATTGGGAATGCCCTCGACCGGATCGAGACGCGCTTCCATGCCCGGCATCAGCCGCCCGACGGTGCCCGGATGATTGGCTTCCATCTGGTTGGCTGCGACCACCGGGGAGGCTTCGGTAACGCCATAGCCTTCCAAAATCTCCATCCCGTATTTGCGGCGGAAAAAGGTGCGGGTTTCATCGCGCACGCGCTCTGCGCCGCAAACCGCCAGCCTGAGGCTGTCGAGGTCGCCCGGTTCGCCGGCCCGTCCATATTGGCTGATGAAAGTATCGGTGGAGAGAAGGATGCTGGCCCGGGACTCACGGATGCGCCGCACGATTTCGCGCGGTTGGAGAGGCGTGGGATGACAGATCACCTTCACCCCCGCGATCAACGGCAGGAGCATGCCCACGGTCAGCCCAAAACAATGGAAAACCGGCAGCGGATTGAACAGCACGTCGCCTTCATAAAGATCGATATGGGCACGCACTTGGCCGATATTGGCCAAAATATTGTGATGACTGAGCGCTACGCCCTTGGGCTGACCCTCCGTTCCCGAAGTGAACAGGATGGCTGCCGGTTTCTCGTGGTGCGAGCGATGCGCCACCAGATTGGGCGAGAGGCTGCCGAGCAATCCAGTGAGCTTGCTGAACAAGGAAAGTCTGGCTCGCACATCCTCCAAGTAGACCAGCTCTGCCACCTGGCTGATTGTCTGGGCCGTCTCTTCGAGCTTGCCCAACTCGATGAAGCGATGAGCCGTGATCACCCGCTTCACTTCCGCCGTGCGAATGGAGCTTTTGAGTTCGGCGCTTCCGAAGGTAAAATTGATCATGGTGGGAATGCGGCCATAGGCGCAGAGCGCCATGAATGCCACCGCTGCTCCTATGCCAGTGGGAAGCATCACGCCCACTTTTTCATCTCGCTTCGTGTCTTTGCGCAGCGCATGTCCCAAGGCAAAACTGGCACGCACGAGTTCGTCGTAGGTGAGGACTCGGCCATCCCCATCCACCAATGCGGGCGTGCCGCCGCCGAACCGGTTGCGGGCGTCCAAGAACGCGTAAAACAACGAGCCCTCAGTGGCCACCGGATCGAACGGAATCCTGCTGGGCCGTCCGGAGGGATTTGTCTTTACTATGCTGTCCATGGCTGGACACTAGCACAGGCGCGTGACGATCAATCGCTGCGCATCTCGAAGCTTGGCCGGCTCCGGCCCGCCCCCGCACATGCGAAGCGTATCGTGGGGAGGTGCCCATAGCACGCTTCAAGCGCACGAACAGCGGAGGAGGAATAATCAGGTCGCCCTGAAATGCCCTATCCAGCTCTGGAAGCTCTGGATCAGCTTTTCGCGCACGCTCTCGCTGGCGGCGCGGGAGATTAGTCCGCTGAGTTGATCCCGCAATGGCCGAGCTTCGCTCCAGAGCTTTTCGGTCTGATCGGTGATGGCATCACGCGCGGGCCGGATGATTCCGCGCTGGAAGGGGCCTGGCCCAAAGATAGCCACGGCGAGCGCCGCCACACCCATGGCGCCGATGGTGACATAGGTGATCTTGGCGGCTGGACTCATAGCCGCCCGATAGAGGCGCGCCTTCAGGCCGGAAGGGCGGGAGCGAATGGAGACAACGGTGGAACGGTGCGTGCGGACGGCCATGCACAACCCTTTCTCGATGCCCCCTGGGCAACGCCTTGGCGAGACAAAAGTTCACGGCAGGAATAAAGTCATAATATGCATAGCCGCACCCTCATCTGGGATGGGTGATTTTAACTCGTCCGCCCTCTATATCTCGCCCATGACAGTCGTGATCGATCGCCTCGAACTGCGCCACCCGGAAAAGGCGCACCGACCGGAC
>DATFSP010000099.1:0-2355 GCA_035262545.1 Rhizomicrobium sp.
CCGTATCCAGGGCAAGCTGGAATTCGAACTTCACACCGTCGATGGTGCGGCTTTCGATCGGCTTTCGAATGACGTCGTTGGGCGGAACGATCGGTCCCGCGCCGCCCGGCCCCCGAGTCACCGTTTCGCCCTCGCCATAATCCACGGTGCCGCGCTCTCCAACCGGAAGTGTCGCGCCAAACTGGAACTGCCCGCGGGCTCCCGCCAAGTTTGTCGCGACCGACGACTCTTCCGTCAGCGCCGCCATGAAACCCGCCGGAGCGATGACCCTTACCTTGCCGGAGGCGGCATCGGCGGGCGAAACCAATGCGCTTGCGCCGCCATAATGGTCGCCATGGTCGTGGGAATAAATGACCGCCACCACGGGCTTCTTCGGGCGATGCGAGAAATAAAGGTCAATGGCGGTGCGGGCTTCTCCAGGCGACGCCAGCGTGTCGATCACGATGATGCCGGTCTGGCCCTCGACGATGGTCAAGGCCGCGACCGACAGTCCGCGAATTTGATAGACGCCGTCGGTGACCTTGAACAAGCCGTTGATGGCGTCGAGTTGCGCCTCGCGCCAGAGGGAAGGATTCACCGTGGCAGGCGCGTCGCCTTTGAGGAAAGCGTACCGGTCCGGATTGTCCGGTATCGTGGCAATGTAGCCCCGGCGCGCGTCGTCGAAATCCTGCCTGTCCTCAAATGGCAGTTGTGAAAGAACTGCCTGATTGGCAGCCGCGACATTGGGCTCCGCCGGCTTTGCCTCTTGCGCTTGTGAGGGTCCCGCCATCGCGATGGCACATGCGAGGATCAGGGCAAACCGGCGTGCGACTAGGAACTCGCCAGGGACGAAGAACATAAGAGCCTCCGAATTCGATTTCGGAAGCTTACATAAGGGGAGGTCTAATTCATCGCAGAACTATGTCCGGCGCCTACCGTTTGAAGACATACCCGCCCTTCATCACGAACGAGACATGCTCGACCGCCGTGATGTCGTCCAGCGGATTGCCCGGCACCGCGACAATGTCGGCATAATAGCCGGGCTTCAATTCCCCGATCTGGCCCTGCCAGCGCAGGATCTGCGCGCCGTTGAGATAGTCGGCCTGGAGTACCTGCACCGGCGTCATCCCGTATTTCACCATCAGCTCGAATTCACGTCCCTGGGTGCCGTGGGCGAACGGCCCAACGTCCGAGCCCACCGCAAAGGGCACGCCGGCCGCAAGCTGGCGTTTGAATTCGCGGATCTTGTAATCCAGCATGGCGCGTTCGCGCGCTGCGGCCTGTGGCGTGGGGGCGATGCCGGCGAAGAATTCCATCACCTGGAAGGTGGGCACCGCGGGGATGTGTTTATCCTTCATCAGCTGCATGGTCTTGTCGCTCAATTGCGCCGCATGATCGATGGAGGCGACACCCGCTTCGGCAGCAAACAGCGTGCCGGGCTCGGCCTGGTCATGTACGCCTACATTGGTGCCCAGCCGCACGGCTTCATCCACCGCCGCCTTCAACTCCGATTCGGTATATTGATAGGGCGAATGGAATTCGCTGCCTTGCATCGAATCCGTGCCGGTCTCGTAGATTTTGAAGAAATCGGCGCCTTCCTTGTGTTGCTGGCGCATCACTTCGATCAGCTCGTCGGTATTGTTGGCGTAATCGGCATTGCCCGGCACATGAGCCGCCGGATTGAAGCGGTTGGCGTCTTCATGCCCGCCCAGGATGGAGATGGCATTGGCGCTCATCCGCATGCGGGGACCTGGGATCAGGCCCCGGTTGATGGAATCGCGCACAGCCGTTGAAGCCGAGCCCGCGCCTTCCGTGCCCATGTCGCGCTCGGCGGTAAAGCCCGCCATGAGATCGTCGCGCGCCGCCAGTTGCGCAAAGATCACCCGTTGCGGCACCGACTCTTCCACCGTCTGCATGTCCTCGGCGCCGGGGTGGAGGAAGAGATGCACATGGGCGTCGATCAGGCCGGGCATCAAGGTGGCGTTGCCAAGGTCGATCACTTCCGCGCCGGCGGGATGCTGGACGCTCGTTCCCGCTTGGGCGATTCGGTCGCCCTGGACCAGGATTTCGCCGGGGCTCACGATCTTGCCGCCCGCGACATCGAGAAGCCGGGCCGCACGCAGCACCACGGCATGGTCGGCCTTGACGAGATAGGGCGCGGAATAGGGCGCGTCCTGGCCAAGCGCCGCGGACGACAAAAGCGCAAGCACAAGCGCAGACAGCGCGAAGGAACGGATGGTCATGGCAAGCCCCGATAAAAAAGCGTGCCTGTATAGCCCAACGCGCGCCTCGTGTAAGGCGGTATGGATATTTCATTGGGCTTAGGGCGCGGCAGATCCTATAAATTTGGCCGATGCGAAACCTGACCATTTGGGT
>DATFSP010000100.1:0-18322 GCA_035262545.1 Rhizomicrobium sp.
GGGCGCCATCAAGGCATCCGCGATGGAAAGCTTCCCTCCGGGCGCCGTAGTGCGGCTATGCATGGCCAGAGAGCGCCGCATGCCATCAAAATTCTCGGGCTCGACACTGTGCACGAAGGCCGCCATGCCAGCGCCTTTCAAGGCCAGAGCGATACCGGTGACAAGTCCGCCGCCCGAACAGGGCACCGCTACTGCATCGGGGACTACGCCCAGGCGCGCTGCGTCCTCGGCGATCTCGAGGCCTGCCGTGCCCTGGCCCGCAATGATCTGGGGATCGTCATATGGCTTGATCAGGGTCGCGCCCCGCTCCCTGCAGAGGCGCTCCGCAATTGCTTCGCGATCATCGCGCACGCGGTCATACGACACGATTTCCGCGCCAAACGCGCGGGTGCCTTCGATCTTTGCCTTTGGCGCATCACCCGGCATCACGATCAAGGCGGGAATGTTCAAAAGCTGCGCCACCGCCGCAACAGCCTGCGCGTGGTTGCCGGACGAAAATGCCACCACGCCGGCCGCGCGCTGGTCTTCGGGAATCATCAGGATTCGGTTGGCCGCGCCGCGAAATTTGAACGAACCGGTGCGCTGCAAGGATTCGAGCTTGAGAAATACCCGGCAATTGCCGCGGAACGCGCCTAGGGCCGGGCTTTCCACCAATGGCGTCCTGACCGCATAGCGCGCGATGCGTGCGGCCGCGTTCTTCACGTCGGCAAAGGAGGGAACATCAACCATGGCGCGCATTCAACACGTCGAGCTCGGCGATCAGACCCGACCCAAAATAATAGCCAAGTTCGCTGCGCGCGCCGTCATAAAGGTTGGGACCTGTCCCCACGCAGAGGAGGCTTCCATCCACCGCCTCGCCAGAAGCGGTCAACACGCCTTGTTCGAATGTCACGGGAAAAAGCACACTCACCATCGGTTTGTAATGATGGTAGTCGAGCTTGTGTTCCAGGCAATAGGCGTGGATGGCGCAACCGCGGCCGGCAGGATTGCGAAATATGCAAGCCCCGTCCGTCACTGCGGTGCGCAGATGGGCCCCACCCGGAAATTCAAGATCCTGGGTCACCTCGCCAATGAACCACTCGTTCGCCGGGGCACGGATGCGACGGTGGAAATCCTCGGGCAGTGCCTTCAGCCGGCGGGCGTTATCGAGGTCGATATCCACGCCATGATCGCAACAAGCGTCGCGGCAAAATCCGCATTTCAGGCAGTGGCTGAAATAGCGCAGGTTAAATATGGCAGGGTCTGCAGCTTTCAGAACAGGACCGCCCATCACGCATGGATAGGAACGGCCGAGCGCAATCACGCTGCCTCCACTATGGCTTCGATCAGCGTCTCATAGCCAATGCCTGCTTCCGCCGCGGCCGCGGCAAAGCCCGCGTCCGGCGAAATGCATGGATTCGTGTTGATCTCCAGGATCAGAGGCGTCCCGTCCTCGGCCACACGGAAGTCCACGCGCGCGAAACCGCTCAAGGCGAACAAACGCCAAACCTCCTCGGAGGCCGATTTGAGCTGTGCCGCGAGGCGCGGTTCGTTCCGCTCTACCCCGAAAGCGCGCACCGTCCCGTTCCAGCCCGTCGAATCTTCTTCCCATTTAGCGTCATAGCCCACGATACGGGGCTTGCTGGCCGGCCAATGCTCGAAACACATTTCCGCCATCGGCAGGACGCACCCGTCCAGCACAGCGATATTGAACTCACGGCCCTCGACATAGCGTTCGGCGAACCAGTAGCCGCCGAAACGAGCTGCACATTTCTGGGCACGTGCCTTCACTTGGCCAACTTCCACCACGCATTGATCGTCCAGCCCCAGGGACGCATCTTCGAGCGCCGCTTTGACAATCCATCTACCGGCATCGAGGTCCCGCCATTCGGGCGGCACCGTCCAGTCCGGTGTGGTGAGACCCGCGTCGCGCAACTTTTTTTTGGTGAGGGGCTTGTCATTGGTCAGCGCCATCGCTTCCGCACTCGCCCCGGTGAAGCGCATGCGTTCGGCCGCCAGCATCTTGGGCGCGATGGGTGCAAGCCGCCCCTGTCCGTCCACGCCTTCCACCAGATTGAAGACAATCTCCGGGGCGATCTGACCCAGAAGGCTTTGAAGCCGTTCCTGCCGGAACGGCGCCTGTTCTACCTTGTGACCGCGCGCCTGAAGCGCCCTGACCACCGCCTCTGCGGCGATTAGCGTATCCAGCTCCTCGGGTGGCGCATCGGTGGTGATGTCGGAGTGGAGCACCAGGATTTTCATTTTCTGGCCTCCCGCTTTACCGCTTGAGGCAGGGCGAGCCCGGGATGCCGCTCGAGGAACGAACCCAGGAATTTGCCGATCAGGTCGCGATAAGAAAGATTCTGAAATTCGGCAATGAAACACAGATCGGAATAGCCGGGCCGGATGCCGGCAAGCGGATTGACCTCGATGAAGCAGGGGCTGCCACTTTTGTTCAGCCGGACATCGGCGCGGCCGCCGTCGCGGCAGCGCAGCACCTTCCAGGCAGCCAGCGCCACCTCGCCAGCCGCTTTGGCGTCCGCGTCCCTCACCGGCACGATGCTGAGCCTGTCCTCCCAGTCGGACTTATTCTTGTAGCCGTAAGCCTGGCCGACATATTTGTCCTTGGGCACAATTTCGCTCACACCCAAGACCGAGGCGCGCTCTCCTGTTCCGGTGATGCCCACGGTGAATTCGCGCCCTGGCAGGAATTCCTCTACCAGCACAGGCTGGCCGAAGCGGCCGAGAAGATCGCGGGCCACGCTTTCCATCTGGCCGCGGTCCGTCACAAGCGAGCTGGCGTCCACACCTTTGCCTGAGCCTTCCGATACCGGCTTCAAGAACAGCGGGAGTGGCAGATTTATCTTGGCGATGTCGGCTTCGTGTTCGATCACCGCAAAATCGGCAGTGGGCACGCCCGCATCGCGCACCACCCTCTTGGTCATGGCCTTGTCCAGGCTGAGCGCCAGGGTCAGCGGATCGGAAAAGACGTAAGGGATATCATAAGCCTCCAGCAAAGCCGGCACCTGGGCTTCGCGGGATACGCCTTTGCGCCCTTCGCAAATATTAAAGACCGCGTCCCAGCGTTGACCCAGCGCCAGGGCTTGCGCCAAAGGCCTTATGCCGCCAATGCGCTCCGGCCGATGGCCCAAAGCGGAAAGAGCCTGGCAAATCGCAGCGATCGTCTCCTCGGCGTCGAATTCGGCTGTTTCTTCCTCGGAGAGACCCAAGGCAAGGTAATCGCTGCGCAGGTCATAGGTGACCCCAATACGCATGGCGAATATTAGCGTCCCAAAGCGCCGTTAGGATCCGGGTATTTGTAAATCTTGCCCTCGAAATTGCGCAGCAAGACATCATCACCGTCGCGGCCCACGACCGGGTCCGGGGCCAACTGGATCTTACCTCCGCCGCCCGGCGCGTCGATAACGAATAAAGGCGTGGCATAGCCGGTAGTGTGACCTCGGAGCGCCTGGATGATCTCAAGCCCCTTGTCCACCCCGGTGCGAAAATGCGCCGAACCCCGGATCGGATCGCACTGATAGAGGTAATAGGGCTTGACCCGGTTCTTGAGCAGGCCGTGCATCAGGGTTGTCATCACAGCAGGATCGTCGTTGATGCCTTTGAGCAGCACAGTTTGGCTGCCGAGCGGGATACCGGCATCGGCCAAGCGGGCGGTGGACTCCGCAACCTCGCGGGTCAACTCGGCGGGATGGGTAAAATGGAGGCTCATCCATAGAGGATGATGTTTCTTCAGCACCCGAATCAGGCTGCGCGTGATGCGTTGGGGCGTCACCACAGGCATCTTGGTGCCGATCCTGAGGAACTCGATATGGGGGATGGCGCGCAGCCGCGACAGCAGCCAGTCGAGCTTGTCATCCGACAATGTTAGTGGATCGCCGCCCGACAAGAGCACATCGCGCACCTCTGTGTGCGCTTCCAAATAGGCAATGGCGTCTCCCCATTGGCGATTGGAAAACTGATATTCGCCGCCCGGATTGCCCACCAACCGTGAGCGGGTGCAATAACGGCAATAGGTGGAACAGGTCCCCGTGGTCAGGAACAGGACACGGTCGGGGTAACGATGAACCAGGCCGGGCACCACCGTGTCATGATCTTCGGATAGCGGGTCATCATCTTCGCCGGGGGCTCTGAGATATTCCCCACCCGTCATGATGTGAGTGCGGCGCAAGGGTTCGGACGCGTCGGTCAACCCCATCAATCCAGCGTAATAGGGTGTGATTCCGACCGGCAGCGGACCCTGGTGTTTGGCGACCGCAGCATATTCGTCTTCGGAAAGCCGGAAGACACGCGCGAGCTCTTCCAACGTGCGGATGCGTGTGCGCATCTGCCAGCGCCAGTCGTTCCATTCGGCAGGTCCAGTGCCCGGCCAGAATCGCCGATAAAAGGCCCGTAAAGACCGGCTCACCGGAAAGCGCAGCTCGGTCTTTGGTCCGGGCAAATGCAGCTTGGCGACAGGCGCACGCGTGTCCTGGAGGGGCGCGTCGTCCTGATTTTTGCGGAAAGATCGCGCGGCCGTCCTGATTGCGCGGCCCGCCACCTCAAGAGCCATTTACCGTCTCATGTCGCGCGAGATCGCGATCCTAACGGTCCCGTCCTGCGGCGCCCCCGTGGCTCGACCATCATCCGGACGGAACGACTGCGACGATATTTATTCAGTGAGCGGCGTTGTCAAGTGCGTGAAGGCTTAACGCTGGTGCGTAACCCGATGCGCCGGCGGCTGCGCATAGACAAGTTTGCGCACGCGATAGACGGTGACATGCACCTTCCGCCCACGCGAATAATTGAAGCCAGTCACTTCGTCGACTGGCGTCGCATCCGATTGAAGCTCAGCCAGACGGGCTAGGAATTGCGGCCGTTCATGGTCATCCACCAATGCCAAGCCGCCCAGCTCGGCACCCTGCCCGGCGGCACCGCGCCCATCGGTGAGATCAACATCCTTGCCAAGCGCGAATACCAGGCTGGGCTCTTCATAACCGGCCAGGGCCGGCGGCGGATCACCCGGCTCAGTATCCCTGGCCACCAGCACCTTGAGCTTCTCGCTTAGCCAAATGTCGTTGAGGCGGGGGCCCGCGCCAGCCGTCAGGGTCGGTGCCAGAATCAATAGGGACATGAGCGCCAGCGAGAACGCGATCAGCCGGGCTCCGGAAAAAAGCATCATTACCGCGCCGAGGCCGATCAGACCGCCGACCACAGCGTAGACGGCCAGTCCAACGGCCAAGCCGTCGCCATAGAGCTTGGGTAGCCAGACCGGCGCCACCGACAGCGCGATCAGTCCCACCAGATATTGGATGACGGCTATCGCGGATAAAGACTTGCGCCAGCCCAGACTGAGACCCTGATCTTCCGCTTTCGGTACCAGCACCCAGAGCGCAGCAAGAATCGCCAGGGCCGGATAGGCCGGCAGCACATATTGTGGGAGCTTGGTGGGGACGGCCTCGCATATTAGCCACCAGCTCCCGGCCCAGGCTAATAAAAACCGGACCGGGGGTTCTTTGGCTCTGGCAATGCCGAGGCCCACCCCCGGCAACACGAATAGAATCGCCGGCCAGAAAGCTATGGTCGAGATCAGAAGATTATAACCCGGCGGCGCGCCATGGCTTTCCTGGCCGCCTGCCAGTTTGGCCGCAAAATCGTTGCCCAAGGATTGTTGGAAAAAGGCGCCCTGACTTTCGCGCCAAATGGCGATCAGCCAAGGCGCCACGATGAGAAGCGTCAGTGCCAGGCCCCATATCGGCTTTGAAGCCTTGAGCCAGGTCCAGGACAAGCCGGTCTTCGCCCGCCAGTCCCAAATAAAAAGGACAGCGACAGTGGACCCCGCCACACCAGCGATGACCGGCCCCTTGATCAAAATGCCCAATGCGAACGCGACCCAGCCCCCCATCGCCAATCTGGTAGAGATAGAGGTGCCGTCGGCGGCGGCGCGGTAAATTCGCAACAACATACCTTGAACGCCCATGACGGTCGCAAGTAGCACTGCGTCGGTCGTGGCGATGGTCGCTTCGGCGGTGAGCAGGACTGAGAATCCCAGCAGCAACGCCGCCACCAAACCCACTGCCGCACCGAAGACCGAACCTAGCCAGTAAGTGAGCCACACCGCGGCAATTCCGCCGATCAGGGACGGCAGGCGATAGGTCCAGATTTTCGTGGCCTGACCGTCGGCACGATTCTCGGCATGACCGGCGATGGCTGTAGCGGCGGCCTGCATCCAATAGATGCCTACGGGCTTTTTGTAGCGCGGTATCTTGCCAAAACGGATGTCCACAAAATTGCCGCTCTCGAGCATCTGGCGGGAGGATTGGGCAAAGCGGCTTTCATCGCGGTCGAGCGCCGGCAGGCTCAGAATCCCCGGCAACCACAACATCAGGCAAACCACCGCCAGCAGGGGATAGGCGAACCTGTGAAGCTCCCTGGAGCCCAGGAGACGCGGCTTTTCTGCCGGTGCGGGCGAAGCCGGAACCACAGTGGCGTCGCTCATATGTTGTTGCCTGATCTCTCGGACTGTATAAGGCGCGGCCCATGAGGGGCGGCGCGCCAATTGAACTTGTGTCAGTTTAGCCAAGCGCCAGGATTTTGGGAAATTCGCGAACGATGACGGTTTCGGTAGTGGTGCCGGTCAAGGATGAGGCGGAGAATGTGGCCGCGCTCGCTCGCGAGATTGCGGCTGCACTCAAGGCCGAACCCGATCATGAAATCATTTTCGTGGACGACGGGTCGCGTGATTCGACGGCAGCGGAGCTCACGCGGCTGAAAAGCGAGATCGCGCATTTCAAACCGCGGCGCCATGCTCGCAATCTGGGGCAGAGCCGCGCCATCAGGAGCGGAGTCATGGCTGCACGGGGCGAAACAATCGTCACCTTGGACGGCGACGGGCAGAATGATCCCGCCGACATTCCCAAACTCCTTAAACTGCTCGACAGCGATCGCGAGTTGGGGCTGGTGTCTGGGGTGCGGGTCAAGCGCCGGGACAATGCGAGCCGCCGGCTCGCCTCCCGCATCGGCAATGGCTTGCGCAACGCGTTGCTCAAGGATGGCGCGGCCGACACTGGCTGCGGTCTCAAGGCATTCCGCAGGGACGCATTTCTTGCGCTTCCATATTTCGACCATCTCCACCGCTATCTGATTGCCCTGGTCCAGCGGGAGGGATGGAAAGTGGCCTATGTTCCCGTCCATCACAGGCCCCGTATGGCGGGCCGTTCGAAATACACCAATCTCGGTCGCCTTCTGGTGAGCGTGAATGATCTTTTGGGCGTGCGCTGGTTGATACGGCGGCATGGCGGTCCGGCGGGCACGGAGGAGTTGTAGATGGGTCTCATGGGGCATTGGTACGCCGCCGCTCTGGCGCACCCCTACGATGTGCTCTGGAACCTGATCGGGTTTGGCGGCCAAGCGATCTTCGGCGTCCGCATGCTGATCCAATGGCTGAAGAGCGAGCAGGAAGGCCACAGTGTGATCCCCGTCACCTTCTGGTATTGCAGCCTGATCGGCGGCCTCTTCAGCTTCTCCTATGTGATCCATCAACAAGCTTGGGCGTTGACGCTGGGCCAGGGCCTGCCTTTGCCCATCTATGCCCGCAATATCTGGATGATCTATCGCGACCGGCGCCGCGCCTCGGCGTGACGCCGTTTGTTCGCGGGTAAGGGCTTCTTTTTCTTGCGTTGGGCCCGCTTCGCGCGCTGGCGCAAATAATCGGCCAACACGGACGCGTGATTGACCTTGGGATCGCGGGCGCCGAACAAAAGAGTGACTCTCGGCCGTTTCAACTCGCGGCGGAACGCGGCCAGCGCGGGATTCTTCGCCAGCTCGAAACGATAGAGTTTCTTGAACTCGGCAAATTTCTCCGGCCGGTGGTTGAATTCCCGGCGCAGGTCGGGCGATGGCGCCACTTCCTTGGCCCAAAGATCCAGGGATGCTTTTTCCTTGGTAAGGCCGCGCGGCCAGAGCCGGTCCACCAGCACGCGGAAGCCGTCGGACGGTTTGGGCGGATCATAGACTCGCTTGATGGCGATGGTCATGGACTCTTCCTTTAGCGGGTGCCGATACGCATACCTAGAATTCTCGGCAGGGATGCCAGGGCGCTGGCCAGCGGCGATGGTGGACGGTTCTGCTCCTCAGCTTCTTCGCAGGCAATGATCGACCGCCTGATCGCACGGGCGCCCCAGTAACGAAGCGGCTCGGGCGGCAGTCGAGGCGGATCTCGCCGGCAAAGTGGCAGGTTCGACCAAATGTCGTTCTCCTTCAGGACCAACGAGGCCAGGCATTGGCCGCCAATGTAAGTGGGATTGACGCCATGTCCGGAATAGCCGCATCCAAAATGCACCCGAGTCCCGGGGATGGTCTTGAATAAAGGAAGCCGGTCGGCGGAGACATCGATTTGCCCGCCCCAGGCTGCGGCGATCGGCACAGCGCGGAACGAAGGCAAGAGGCGCCGCAATCCCCGTTCGGCGCGGCGTGCGGTGGCAGGGTCCTCGCGCAGGCACGGGGAATCGGTATTGCCATTGAATGCGATCGGGCCGGAGCCCGAGCCCATCAGCACCCGTCCATCCGGTGTCTTCCGGAAGTAGTGCAGGTACATGCGCATGTCCGAGATGCCTTGGTCATGGTTCCAGCCGAGGGCCTCAATCGCCTGGGGAGCCGGCTCGCTCATCAGCGCATAGCTGGAAAAGACGCTCACATGCGGTTTGGTTTCAGCGAGGCCCGCAAGATCGCAATTGGTGGCCAGCACCACCTCGCGCGCGATGATCCGGCCCTCCGGCGTATGGACGCGATTGGGCGCGGCCTTGTCCAAATCCGTCATGGGGGTGTTTTCATAGAGGTCCACACCCGCCTCAAGCACTGCCCTGCGTAAAGCCCGTGCCATCAGGCCCGGATGAAGATTGGCGCCTTCAGGAAAAAAAACGCCGCCGCGGAACACGGGCGAGCGACAATATTGGGCGACATCCATGGGAGTGAGAGGCAGCGCCATGTCGGACACTCCCAAGCGCCGCGCGGCATCAACATAGCCAGCGATCTTCACGTCCTGGGCCGGCGCGCAGGATACGCGGATATTGCCAGCTTCGCGCCACCACACATCGCGGCCGGGCGCGGTCGCAAAGGCCCGGATGGCGTCCTGTGCTGCGGTTCCCGCGCGGGCAAGGGCGAGCGCGCCATTCTCGCCGATGTTGCGGGACATGCCCTCGAGGCTTGCCCAATAGCCATGGACCTTCCCGCCGTTCTTGCCGCTGGCGCCAGAGCCGCACAGCTTGGCCTCAATCAGGGCCACGGAAAGAGCAGGCTTCCTCGCCCTTAAGGCCAGCGCCGTCCAAAGCCCGGTATAGCCCCCGCCAACGATCGCGACATCCACATTGATCTCGCCGATCAGGTTCGGCGCGGGGGCGCCGACCTCCCGTTTCAACGCATCGGCAAACCACCAGGAAGGATCGTGCGGCGCAGGTGTCGTCATCATGCCCTCATCGAGCGCGCCAGGAAGGCGCGGCTTCTGGGATGTTGCGGGGCGGAGAAGAATTCCGAAAAAATCATTTCCGAGGATGTCCGGAGAGCATCGCTAAAGACCGCACAACCAATTGATTTGACAACGATTTTTGTCGCCATCCGTGTGAAAACCCCAGGAAAATCAAAGACCTGAAATCGCCCGCCAAGTCGGGGGGCAAGTCGGAGGTCAAAAATATGAGTTTGTCGGTCAAGAAAATAGAAACGCTAATTAAGAAGTGCAACGACCACGAAAAACGTTGCTCTCTTTCTGCGCCTATGCCGGCAAGGCACTGAACTCACTCAGTGGGTTGATGTAACCAAGAACTCCGTCGGCTCCGTAAAGAAATTTTGAGCCTCCAAGCCACAGTCAATAGGGTCAGCAAAGAGTACGGCCCTAACGGTCATCGCTCCGAAGTGTGAAACGAAAGCCACCACGGGCGGGAAACTCCCACCATGCGGGCAAAAAAGAGCCGATGGAATTTGGTCCATCGGCTCTCTTTAGATCGCCTTGGGTTTCGTGGCCGACGCGCTTAGTGCGCGTCGTTATAAATTTGGCGGCTTATTGCGTTTTCGTTTTGATTCAGGGACCGTTGATCGGCCTTGGTCAGATGGCTCCTGTCGAAACCTGTGAAGATTTTTGAAGCCCATGGCCGCACGATGCCAGCGTTGGAGAAAGCAGCGCGCGAGAAAGCAGCCGAGTCCGCACGTTGGTCAAGGACAGGAAGGGGCCTCGCAAAAACAGTCGCTGCAAATCCAAAGCCAATTGACTGAGCGTTTTTGCAGCGCAAATTGCATCATAACAAATGATAAGGGGTCGTTAACTACTTTCCCAGTCTTACACGTTGTGATAGTACAAAACCTATTCGGGAGAGGGCGTGGTGGGATCATGGTCCCCTTATAATCCCCACCGTGATCGGAGCCACGCCCTTTCCTGCCAACATCCACAAAAGCAAAGAGCCGATGGCTTTACACCACCGGCTCCCCAAGCCCCACCATCACGTAGACTGAAATTACCGCAGCGAGCTTGCGACCGAGGTGAAGTCAGCGTTGAGGTTGGTGCCAACCAGTGTCAACGCGCCGATGATGACAACTGAGATCAAGGCGGCAATCAGGCCATATTCAATCGCCGTGGCGCCGCCCTGATTGGCAGTGAATTTCTTGAGCAGTGCAATCATTGGTTGTCCCCAGATTTACCCAAGGGCAGCTTAAAGACAGGACTTTAATTAAAAAGCATCTACCGCCCGTGCGTTTTAAATCAAATTGTCAATAAGTTGGATCGCGCACAAAGCGATGGGGGCTGAGCGACCTGGGATCACTCAGCCCTCTCTCCAAGCCCCCTGGGTGTAACGCCCCTGGATTGTCGCAAATTGTATCAACGGAAAGTGATCGAGATGTTAACGCGCGTCAGCGTTGTGGGGGAGCGCCGCTGCACCAAGACGGTCGCTGTTCCAAATCCCTTTCCAATCCAAATCCGGAAACAGAACGCGCTGCATTGGATCACCCCAAGCCCTGGACCACCCACCGCCCATCGTGCTGCGGTTGTATTCGTGCTTCGAGTCCCCAAACTGGGGTTGATGGGGTCTGGGGCTGCGGCCTAGGGTTCATTTGTGGCAAACCGTGACCAAATGAGCCGGGAAGACCTTTTGGAAGCCCAAAGCGAGGTGGATTGGTATATCGCCAACCTTCGGCGGCAACCGTTGGCCGGCGACCAGTTGTCTTGCGTGTCCCTGTTGGCGAGGTTGAGGGACATTTCTGAAGAGATAATAAGGCGGCTTGACGAGTTAGATTGATTCACGCGCCTCTCTGGTGTTGGGATCTGGGCGAGGTCGTCAAACTGGCCGAGGATTTGGGGCATATTTTTTCGTGAAGAAAATCCTTTTTGTTGCTGCGATGACAGTGCTTGGTACGTCGATCTGTCACGCCGAAGAACCATCCGCCATTCTGGAGGTCGGCGGTGCGAGCGAAACTAGTTTGAGGGGCGGCACGGGATTTGGTCCCAACTTCGCAGTTGAAACAACGCCCATAGAAGATGTTCTGGAAATCGAGGCGGGAGTTTCGCCCCTGTTCAGCCCTGGACAAACCGAATGGGACGCCGATTTCCTTTTCAAGAAACCCTATACCGCTTCAATTTTGGGCACGGGCACGAACAGTCATTGTCCATGAGCGTCGGCCTGCTTATCCCGATCCCCTAAGTCAAACTGCAATGCCGCCGACCATCGTGTTGCGGTTGTAGTCGTGCTTCCTTGGGCGGGGGCGCGCGCAACCGAAGCGGGGCAGTCCGCCCAAGAAGCGGGCCTAATCCTTCACCAGGCTCTCTTTCAATTGTCGTTTTCTAGCCGCCTGGGGGCCGTGGCTGTGTGTCCCGGGGCCGTGACTGTCTGTCGGGGTGATATATGTTGGGGTGCAGTGACCGTGTGTCCGGGTGCCGTGGTTGTGTGTCCGGGGGCCGTGGCATTGTCGTGTCCCTGTGCCGAGAAGGAGGTGGGGCGATAGTGATTTGAGCAAAAACAGGTGTAGCAATCGCCAGTGCAAGCAGGACGACAGGCGTAGCTACTCTTGTATAATTTTTCATTTCGTCTCTCCTCCCCTTCGCCCTGGGGGCCAGCATAGCACTTCCGCGCGCCACGCTTTTTATCTCCAGCTTTCTCCCGCCCGAAAGCTGTAAAAACTGCCCGCCAAGTCGGGGGTCAACCCGGGGGTCGCGGCCAATTATTCCGATTATACCAATGTTTCCAACGTGAAGAGGCGGAGAAGAATTCCGCCGGCGCCGCGTCTTCCACAACCTGCCCGTCCGCCATCATGATCACGCGGTCGGCCACTTCGCGGGCGAAAGCCAGTTCATGAGTCACTAGGATCATGGTCATCCCGTCGGCCGCAAGGCGGCGCATGGTTTCCAACACCTCGCCCACCAATTCTGGATCGAGTGCCGAAGTCGGCTCGTCGAACAGCATCAGCCGAGGTTCCATCGCCAGGGCGCGGGCGATCGCCACCCGCTGCTGCTGGCCACCGGAAAGCTCATGCGGATAGTGCCTTGCCCGGTCCTTAAGGCCAACACGCGCCAGAAGATCCAGCGCGCGCTTTTCAGCTTCGGCCTTCGAGACGCCCAGCACCTGTACCGGCGCTTCGGTGATGTTTTCCAACGCTGTGAGATGGGCGAAGAGATTGAAGCGCTGGAACACCATGCCGATCTTTGCACGCTTGGCGGATGCAATGGCGTCGGACTCTTCCTTCAGTCTGCCGTCCGGCCCGGGCGCATAGCCGATCAATTCGCCCTCGACCCTGATCTCGCCCCGGTCAACTGTCTCGAGATGGTTGATGCAGCGGAGCAGGGTCGTCTTGCCGCTGCCGCTGGCGCCCAGAAGACATACCACTTCGCGCGCCTCGACTTCCAGCGAAACGCCTTTTAGCACATCCAGAGAACCAAAGCGTTTGTGCACATCGCGGATTTCGACCAGCGCCATGCTCAATTATGCTCCACGGCCAGTACACCCTTAACGGCGGAGCGCTGTCGTATGTGAAAGCGGCGCTCGATCCCTCCCTGGATCACAGTCAATAGGCCAGTGAGCACAAGATACCAGATGCTCACCACCGATAGGACTTCGAAGTACTTGAAATTGCGCCCATAGATGTCCGTACCCGTGGCGAATATCTCCGGCACGGCAATGGCGAACAGGAGCGAGGTGGTCTTGAGCATGGCGATGAATTGATTGCCGGTGGGCGGGATGATCACGCGCAAGGCTTGCGGCATCACGATGCGGCGCATTGCCTTGGCCTTGGTCATGCCGAGCGCGCGCGCCGCCTCGCGCTGGCCGGGATCGACGGAGATCAGGCCTGAGCGGATAATCTCGGTCATATAAGCGCCCTCGTTTAAGCCCAATGCCAAGGTCCCGGCCACCAGCGCTGGAAGATTGATGGCGTTGTTGGTGAGGACGGGGAGCGCGTTATACCAGAACACGATCTGGACCAGGACAGGCACACCGCGGAAGAAACCCAGATAGGCTTGCACCAATCCGCGCAAACTTTTGGAGCGCGACAGGGCCGCAAGCGCTCCGCCGAACCCTAGGAGGATCGCCAGCGCCATTGCCACCAGGGTGATACCCAGAGTGGTGAGCGCAGGCATCAGAAATTGGGTCGAGAACAGCGTGTCGAAGAACGCCTTGCTGTCGAACACCATGGCGACCTAACCCCCTGAATCGGCCCCGCAGAGTAGAGCAAGTTAGGACCGGATTGAATCGACTGCGTTGCGCTGCGGCACGGCGATCCGCCTGAAGCCACCCAACTTGCTGTCGCGTCAGACAGGTTTGCGGATATCCCCGTCCCTCAGGCGCCACTTGTCGAGGATTTTTTCGTATTCGCCGCTCTTTTGCAGCCCCTGAAGCGCCGACGTCACGGCGGCCTCCAGCTGCTTCTCTTCCTTGCGGAACGCGAGCCCCATCTGGTTGCGGGGCACTTCGGGCCTGCCCGATATGATCGGACTGGCGGGTGCAAGCTCCGGCATGAGGCGCGAAATGTAGGAGGCGAAAGCCCAATCCACAAACGCGATGTCTGCGGATTTCTTGCGTAACTGAATCACGGCATCGTTGAAGCTGGGAAAATATCTGAGATCAATCTGCTTGTCGGGCTTGCAGACCTGTTTGTTGGCGCGTTCCAACGCCAGCGCCTGGGTGGTCCCGGCTATTGTGGCGACCTTGAGGCCGCAAAGTCCGTTCTCGTTCCTGAAGAAGAAGTGGCTTTCCTTGCGTCCCACCAATTGAATGCCGCCCAGGAAGTAGGGCACGAAATCGAACGTCTCCTTGCGCTGGGGCGTGATGCCCAGGCCCGAGCTGAGATAGTCGAACTTCCTGGCCATCAATCCGGGAAACAGTCCCGCAAACGTCACATTCACGAATTCGGCCTTGAGGCACATCTGCCGGGCGATGGCGCGCGACAGGTCGATATCGAAGCCCGCCGGCTGGCCGTCCTCGACAAAAGTCTGGGGCGGATTGGTGAGCATTGCACCGATCGTGAGCGTGCCCGCCGTGGCCAAACCTGGTGGCGCCTTAACCGGACAAGCCGCAAAAGCAGGCGCTGCCATCAAGCATGCCGCCGCACTCAACAATGTCGCCCAATTTTTCAATGCCATGCCTCAGCGATTGTTCCAGGAAAACCCGGTGGCAAGGGTCATTTCCCCATTGACCGGATAGACGCGCGGATAAAATCCTTTCGACTCGATCGCCCCCGCCTTCACCTGCATCAGCGCGTCGTCGAGATCGTGCAGGTCCTTCATCGTCAGCCAGGGCGCGGAGATGCCCTCCCCTTTGCGGCAGCAATGCGCCGTCCAAAGGATTGTATCCGGCGGCAGCCTGTTCAACAGCATTTGCGCCGTGCGGTGATAAGCTGAGAGACTCGCTCCCGGCAGGAAAGCATAGAGCGTTGTGGGGTAAATATAGTCGCCGATGAAAAGGCGATGGGTCGAGGGATCGTACAAGGCGGACGAGCTCGGCGTATGGCCCGGTGTGGAGAGCACGGTGAGCTTGCGCCCACCCAGATCGATTACATCTTCCGGCTTGACCCATTCGCTCACCGTGATCGAAGGCGGCGAGAGTCTGTCAACGAAACCTGAATATTCGTAGCGGCCGGGTGAGAAGCGCCCGCCCGAAACGTCGCCGCGCGTATCCGGCAAATCGATCATGGCGATGTGATGGAAAGGCGCAATTCCACCCAGATGATCAAAATGAAGATGCGAGACCATCACGGTGACGGGAAGATGCGTGAGCGAGGCAACCACCGGGCTGATATCCCGCGTGCCAGTGCCGGAATCGAACAACAGCGCACGTTTGTCGCCCAAAATCAGATAGGCGTAATTCTGCTGATAGTAGCGCGGTTCACCGATCGCGAAGGCGCCGCCCCCCAAATCCTGGACCGCGAAATAATCATCCACCATGCGGCCCTTGGCGAGCGTAGCAGGCGCGGGATCGACGATCGCATGGGGGGAAAGAAAGGGTGATAATTCGGCATCGACATAAGGCGCGAAAACGGCGGCCAGCGTGAGAATCACGATCACGGCCACGGAAAAGGCCAGGAGCAGTTTTCGCAAGAGATCAGTGCCCTCGACCACGGCTCAGTTCCTCTGAAAGTTGCTATCTAACGGATAAATCGACGCCTTTGCAAAGACGGGAAGTCCGCGGCGGGCGGCGCAAGACCTGGGAAAATCAACGGAATGTAATCAGCTTGGTTGTCAAAACAGCTGCTCTGGCGCACACTCTCCAAAGCACCCGGTGGGGGAATGCCGGATAACAAGACGAGACAAAATCGGGAAATAAATTCAGCTAGGGAGGACTGCTATGACGGATATTTCACGGCGTCACCTAATTCAGACCGCGGCGAGTCTGGCGGCTATTGCAACCGCCGAGCCGGCTATCGCGCAAGGGGCAAAGAACAGCAACACGATCCGCGCGCGCATGGGCCTGGGACCGGACATTATTTATGTCAATGCCGCCAATCTCTGTCCCACTTTCCAGTCCGCCAGCGCGGCTGAGAAAGCCTCTTCGATCGAGCTTCAGGCCGACCCGTCGCAGGAATATCGTGAGCGCTTCGTCGATATTTCGTCACAGCTGCGTGCGCGTTTCGCGCGGCAGGTCAATACGACGACGGATGCCGTCGCACTCACCCGCAATTCCAGTGAGAGCAGCGGCAATATCGTGCGCGGGGTGCCGCTGCAAGCCGGCGACGAAGTGATCATCGGGCGGGAAAATCATCCTTCCAACAGCAATTATTGGCACCGCCGGGAAAAGGAACAGGGCATCGTCGTCAGGGTGGCCGATCCGCCAAACGAACCCAAAAACGCGCAGGAAGTACTGGACGCATATCTTAAGCTAGCGACGCCCAAGACGAAGGTGATCGCGCTGTCGCACATGACTAACATCGCGGGCTTGATAGCCCCTGCTGCCGAGATTGGCCGCTTCGCGCGCGCCAAGAATATCTGGTTCCATCTGGACTGCGCGCAGACTTTCGGCTGGATGAAACTTGACGTGGCACAATTGGGCTGCGATTCATTCTCGGGCAGCACCCATAAATGGATGATGGGCCCCCTGGGTGGGGGCGTGCTCTATGTCCGGCCCGAGCGTCAGTCCGAACTCGATCCCCTTATTCTTAGCGTCAACTATTACCGCTCGGCCAAGCCCGATGAAGTGAACGGTCAGAATTTCGAATTCATCGGCCAGCGCACGGATCCTATGTTGCCAGGCTTGATGGTTGCATTGGATGAGCGCGATGCCATCGGCGCGGACACGATTGAGCGCATCGCCCGCGCCAACGCGGCCAGCATGCGCCAGAAGCTTCAGGCCAAGGGTATCAAGGTCTGGGGTTCAGGGGATCCGGCAATGTGGGGTCCCTGCTTGGCCGTCGCTCTCAACGATGTGTCGGGCAAGCACAAGGATCTCTATCAGAATCACAAAGTCGCTTGCGCTGCGACGCGGGTGAACAATCAACCCGCGCTTCGCATCTCGCCGCACGTCTATAATACGCCGGAAGAGCTCGATCGGCTGGCGACATTGGTCGCGACCTAGTGGCATTCCCGCTCGACGAAAAGCCCCGGCGCCAAGGCCGGGGCTTTTGTTGATCGCCAATTGGCTGAGCGTCAGGCAAACCTGCGTATGAAGGTCTGATGCCCAAACGTGTGTTTGTGCCCTTGCTGATGACGTTGTTCGGTGTCGCCTCCTGCGTGGCGCCGGCACCACGGCGTATTGCATCAGCGCCACCGGCTGCGCCTGTATCACCATCCCCTCCCACGAACGCGCCGGCTTCACCGCCTCGGCCCGTGCCTGTACCCGCCGCACCACGTCCGCCTATGGCCACAGAGCGACCTTACTTTGCCCAACAAGGCGTTGCCTCGTTCTACGGCAAAGCCAATCAGGGCAAGCGCACCGCCGGGGGTGAATATTTCGATCGTACCGATTTGACCGCCGCGCACCGCAGCCTTGCGTTCGGCACCGTCGTGCGCGTCACGAATCTTCGCAACGGCATGATGGTAAAAGTCCGGATCAACGACCGGGGCCCGCATGTGAAGAACCGTGTCATCGATCTTTCCAGCGCCGCTGCAGGGACGCTGGGTGTAACGGGCGGTCTGGCACAGGTTCGCGTCGAGGCCTTCGTCTCGGACCAGCCGGGACACCGGGCAGATTGACGCGCGCGAGCAAGGACTTTCCGCAACGCTTGCAGGAACGGGCGGGCCGGTATATTCGCGGGGTTTAAGGACAGGTGGCCGAGTGGTTGAAGGCGCACGCCTGGAAAGTGTGTAACGGTGAAAGCCGTTCGAGGGTTCGAATCCCTCTCTGTCCGCCACGCCTCCGTTCGCCGACATTCGTGCCCGTTCGAGGCATGCTGGTTTGACCCTTTAAATACTGCATATTTTGCGGTTCTTCGTGCTGGACACGACCGCCAGCGCTCGCCATAATCCGCGTTGTCGTTGTGGGCTGGATTGTGGATCGAATGGCACGGGCTGTAGGCCGACTGACTGCCCTCAAAGTCAGCAAAACCAGCGCTCCCGGCATGTTTGCCGATGGTGCTGGCCTTTATCTGCGCATCACCAAGGAAGGCACCAAGAACTGGGTCTTGCGCTATATGTTGAACGGCAAGCCGCGCTGGATGGGACTGGGACCGGTTTCCCTTTTCGGTTTGCAGGAAGCCCGCGCAAAGGCTCTGGATGCACGCCGGTTGCGCCATGAAGGCGTTGATCCCATCGATGCCCGTCGCGATGCCCGCCAAAAGGCGCGTCTGGAAACGGCGAAGGCGATCACGTTCAAAGAATGCGCCGTAGCATATATCGCTGCCCAGTCCCCTGGCTGGCGCAATGCGAAGCATGGACGTCAGTGGG
>DATFSP010000101.1:0-17768 GCA_035262545.1 Rhizomicrobium sp.
TCGGTCTTGGTATCGAAGCGCACCAACGAATTGGGACGGGTGCCGGACTCGCTGTACCAGATCACATCGCCGATCGCCGTGATGCCATAGGGCAGGGATTTGGGTCCGCCCGGCGACGGAAATTCGCTCATGGCGCCGGTCTTGGGATCGAGGCGGCCCAGATAGCCCCGCCCATAGTCCGAGTACCAAATGATGTCGTCCGGCGTGATGGTGACGCGGCGGGGCCGCGAATCCTCATGCGGCAGCACATATTCCTTGATCGCCAGCGTATCAGGATCGATGCGCGCCACCTTGTTGCTGCCGAACTCGACGAAGAAGGGCGTGCCATGGGAATCGATCACCATGCCGTAAGGATTGGAACGCGGCGTGGGCGAGGAAACGAGCTTGACCTCGCCCGTCTTGGGATCGAGCCGGCCCACGAAATTGCCACCCTGCACCGTGAAATAGATATTGCCGTTTGGCGCGAGCAGGAGCGTGTGGGGATCCTTCGCCCTGGGGTCCGGCATCGGATATTGCGTAACCTTGCCGGTTCTGGGATCGAGCTTGCCGATATAGGCCCCGAAATTGGCGGTGTACCAGACATTGCCCTCATGATCGGGGATCAGCCCATGCGGGCCTGAACCGTCGGGAAGATGAAATTCCTTGAATTGCTGCGTTTTGGGATCGAAGCGGCCCAGCACATTGGCCATCTGGCCGGTGTACCAGACCATGCCGTCCGGCGCGTACATGGGATCATGCGGGCGCGAGCCTGGCGTGGGAACGTCCCATTCCTTGAAGGACACTTGGACATTGCCGGGCACGAGCTGCGCGGACGGCGCGCTCTTCTCGGGGAAATTTCTGGCGAGATAATCCACCACCTGCGGAAGCTGGCCGGGCGTGAGCTGCGCGCCCGCATTCACCATCATGTGCACGACGGTGTTCCACTCGGCCTTGCTGTGGCCGGAATTGGTCACCATGCCGAGTGCGTGGCAGGCCGAGCAGGCATTTTGCACCGTGTCTTTCTCGGGCCCGTCGGGCAGCGCCGCGTTTTGCGCGCGCGCGGGCATGCCGAGAACAAGGAAGGCGGCAGAGAGAAGAAAACTTTTGTGCAGCATCATCCACCTCAATCTTCAAGAGGAGCACAACTGCGTCACCCGGCGCGAAGCCTACGCCAACTGCGTGGGCAAGGCGAGGTTCCCCTGCTTCGCAACTGCCACGAAACGTGCTTTGAATATTCGAGGGTATGGAGGAGCAATTGCGGATTGGAACAGCGATATTTGGTTTGGTCATGATGGCGGCCAGCGCCGAGGCGGCGCCTTCCGGCCATCCCCAGGCCGAAGAACAAGCGTTGGATTTGGCCAAGAAAGCCATCGCGCTGCGCTCGGTGGCGGGACCGGGCAATCAGACCCCGCAAGTGGCCGCTCTTTATAAGGACGCGCTGGTCAAAGGCGGTTTCGAGGCGAACGACGTCGTCATCACGCCGGTCGATGATACCGCCTATCTGATCGCGCGCTGGCCGGGCAGCGACGCCAGCCTCAAGCCGCTGGTGATTTCCGGTCACATGGATGTGGTGGAGGCAAAGCCCGCCGACTGGAAACGTGATCCATTCACGCCGGTGGTGGAAAACGGCTATCTGTTCGGCCGCGGCGCTACCGACATGAAGCTGGACGGCACCATCGCCATTGCGAGCCTGATCGAGCTCAAGCGCGAGGGCTACAAACCACGCCGCACCATCGTTCTGGAATTCTCGGGCGACGAGGAGACCGACATGAAGACCAGCGGCATCATCGCCGAGAAGCTCGCCAATGCCGACCTGGTGCTCAATATCGACGGCGGCGGCGGCGTCTTGAATGAAAAGACCGGCAAGCCGGAATATTTCACCTGGCAGGGCGCGGAAAAGACCTATGCCGATTTCCGCCTCACCGTCATCAATCAGGGCGGCCATTCCTCCGAACCGCGCAAAGACAATGCCATCGACCAGTTGGCCGCGGCGCTGGTCCGGATTGGCAATTACCGCTTTAAGCCCGAACTCAGTCCTCTCACCCACGCTTATTTCACGGAAGCGGCGAAATATGTGGAACCCAAGACCGGCTCGGCGATGCGTGCCTTCGCGGCCAATCCCGCCGACAAAGAAGCGATTGAAACACTCGCCGCCAATCCCGCCATGGTGGGCAAGATCGGCACCACCTGCGTCGCCACCATGATCAATGGCGGTCATGCGCTCAACGCGCTGCCACAGCACGCCGAGGCCAATATCAATTGCCGCATCTTCCCTGGCCATAGTCCCGCTTCGATCATGGCGGAATTACAGAAAGTGGCTGCCGAACCGGCTGTCCAGTTCAAGGACGTGACCCAGGGTTCGGTGCCGAACGACGCCTCGCCCATGCGGCCGGATCTGGTGGCGGCGGTGACCAAGGCGATCGGCGCTGTCTATCCCGGCACGCCGGTCTTTCCCAGCATGGCGTCAGGCGCCAGCGACAGCATGTGGTTTCGCTATCATCATGTGCCCAGCTATGGCGCCAGTCCCATCTTCATCAAGGAGTCCGACGATTTCAGTCACGGCCTGAACGAGCGCACGCCCATCGCCAATATCGGCCCATCCATCAACTATTATCTGTCGCTGGTGCCGGAGCTCTCGGCTCCCGACACTTCGCGCTAAGATTCAGCGCCCGCCCGCAGCAGAATGAAGGTGAGATTGTCGGGCGCACCCCGCGCCAGCGCTGTCATCACCCACTGATCCGCCAACGCTTCCAGGTTCGCCGATGCGGCCGACGCCAACTCGTCGTCGCGCATCAAGCGGGTGAGCCCGTCGCTGGCCAGAAGTATCACATCGCCCGAGCGAAGATCGCCATCCACGCGGTCGAGCTCCAGCCGGGGCGCAGATCCCACGGCCCGAGTAATGATGTTGGAGTTGGGATGGCTTGCCGCCTCCTCTGCCGCGAGATCGCCTGTATCGACCAATTCCTGCACCAGGCTGTGATCGCGCGTGAGTTGTCGCAGCGTGCCATCGCGCAAGCGATAGGCGCGGCTGTCGCCCGCCCACAGGCAGCAAAAGCGCTCGCCGGCCGTGACCAGCGCCACCACCGTGCTGCCGATGGTGCGCGCGCTACCTCGCGCCATGTCCCACAGCGCCCGGTTGGCGTCCTCGATGGCGGCGCGGGCGGCTTTTTCCCGCGCGGGTAAATCGGCCCCGGGCGCCGCCGCATCAAGCTTTTTCGCCACCGTGGCGCTTGCCACGTCGCCGGCATCATGGCCCCCCATGCCGTCGGCGATCGCCCATAAGCCAACTTCGGGCCGCGCCAGAAACGCGTCTTCATTGTTCTTGCGCCTGCTTCCCACATGGGTGCGCATGGCTTGTTCGAAACGCATGGATCCCATCCACCCCGCCACAGCCCAGGTCAGACTATCTGGAAAAACCTTGACAATTATGTCTAGCTACCGCGTCTACCAGGCTTGGGGAATGCTGACACGTGAGCGCGCCTTATCACAATAAGGCCCTGCCCGAAGGCACCGTCCTGCGGGAGTGGCGGCTCGAGGCCGTCCTGGGCGTGGGCGGCTTCGGCATCGTCTATCGCGGCAAGGACGTTTATTTCGGCGAAACCGTCGCCATTAAGGAATATTTCCCCGGTTCGATCAGCGACCGGATTGATGGCGCGACGGTGACGCCAACCGACTCCTCGTCCGAAGAAATTTATCAACTGGGCCGCCAGAAATTTCTCGAGGAAGCCAAGATCCTGTGGAATCTTTCTCACCCCGAGCGCCACCCCAATCTGGTGGCGGTGCGCAGCCTCTTCGAGATTCATGGCACCGCCTACATGGTGATGGATTTCGAAAGCGGCGTTTCGCTGTCCCAGATGCTGCGCGACGGGCGCAAATTCGACGAGCAAAGCCTGATGGCCCTGATCCGTCCTGTGGCTGAGGGGCTGGAAAGGGCGCACCAGGCGGGCGTGCTTCACCGCGACATCAAGCCCGCCAATATCCTGGTTAATAAGGAAGGCCGTCCCGTCCTCATCGATTTCGGCTCGGCCCGTTTCGAATCCAACCAGGCCACCAGCACCAAGGTCACCTTCTACACCCCGCCCTACGCGGCCATCGAACAATATGTGAAGAGCTATCCTCAGGGTCCTTGGACCGACATCTATGCCCTGGGCGTGGTGATGTATCAGTGCGTCACCGGTGAAAAGCCGCCGGAAGTCTTGGAGCGCATGCATGGCGAGGACAGCCACGCGCTTTCGGCGCGGGACTGGCCGGGCTTCAGCCGCACATTCATCCGCAGCGTGGAGTCCGCCATGGCGATCCGGCCGCTGGAGCGTCCGGCCACCATTTCGGCCTGGCTGAAACAATTCGATGCGAAAACGGCTGAGCCGGTGGACGAACCTACCCGCATCGCCACGGGTGCCTCGTCACGACCGGCACCCTCGCCGCAACCTGCGCCACGACCGGCACCGGCCAAACCCGAGGCGGCAAAAGCCAAGCCGCCGAGGGCCGGAGTAATCGCGCAGGGGGCATCAAGCCAAGCCGCACCCCATGCCGCCATTCCGCCGAAGAAAGGCAGTAGCAAATTCACGATGATGGCTCTGGGCGCGGCGGCCTTGTTCGCGGTCCTGGCTGGGGTCGGGTTCATCGTTACCCGCCAGCATAAGCCTGCGACCGTCACGACTCCCGATGCTATGGCCAGTGCCGCCCAACCTGCGCAGACCAGCCAACCCGCGCAAACCGGCCAGCCTCTGGCCGCCCGCATGGACGCATTGATCGACGAGGCGAGAAAAGCCGGCCGCAAGGACAGCGAGATCACCGCCCTCACCGACGCCAAGACAAAATTCGCGGACCTCGTTGCCTCGAAGGCGGATGCGGGCCAATTGAGCACGGCGGCGGACGACATGGCCAAGGCCGAGGACGGCCTTCTCGCCCGTGCAGAAAGACGCGCGTGGCGCGACGCCGAACCCATGCCTGCGGCAAAAGACGCGCCCGGCTCAGAGGACGCCATCGCCAAGCTGGAGCAGGCCAAGACAGATCTGGACGCGAAACTCGCCCAGCCAGCCGCCCAGGACGCGGACCAGATCGTGGACAATACCCGGCTGACGCTCACGAGTTTCGCCGCTTTCCAGGATGCATACACGGCGGCCACGCCTTTCTATGTCACGGCGCGGCGCAAGGCGTTCGATGCGCTTCACACCGCCACGCAATCCTATTGCGACCAGGTGACGAGTTTGGCCAATGTCGAGAAGCCTTGGTTGCTGGCTTCTTCCGCCCGCAAGAACGCCTACAAACTGCGCCAGGATAACGCCGCCCAGGCCAAGACCCTGTCGGCGCACCTCTATGATCTCGCCAGGACGGTAGCCGCGACCAGCGATCTCCACCAATTGGCGGCGGCGCTGACCGAAGCCGCTGCCGCTAAGCAAACGGCCGGCGCGCTTTATGCCGCCTCCAGCGCCGCCACGCTCTGACGCTCTCAAGTCGCGATGGAAATGATGGTCCGGTTTGACGGGCGAAAGCCCGTGCAACTAGTGGGCGCCGGCCGTTCGTAGCGAAGCGCGCTGGCCATCTTCACGATCAGGGGAATGCCCAGTCCACCCACCCGCGCCGTCTCGATGCTGGTGAAGGGCTCGGGCGGCTGCGCCTCCAGCAGATTGAAGGGCACGCCGTCATCCTCGAAAGTGAGTTCAACCGCGCCGGGCGTCCGCTTCACCTGCACATGAATGGACTGAGCGGAATGTTTCGCAAAGCCGTGCCGGATCGTGTTGGAGACCAATTCCTCGAACAACACTTCCAGCCGGTTCCGCACCAGGGGATCAAGCGGACCCAGATGGCGCAAAATCTCGTTGCGCCCATCTTCCACCGCTGTCAGCGTGTTGTTGAGCACGAGCAGAAGCGCGCCGCCGGCGACCTGGGCCGAACGCAGACCGGTCTCTTGTTCCGGGCGCAGATCCAAGCCGGTCTATCCCGCCACGATGCCGATGGCTTCGTTTTCCGTTGCGGCCAGCGGAATGATGTCAGTGAGCGCAGTGGTCTCGATCACTTCCTTGACCGCAGGGGTTGCGCCAAACATGGCGAGCTTCGCGCCTTTGCGCGACAGAGAACGGGTGGTGGCAATCAGCATGCGAATGCCCATGGAGGCAAGAAAGGTCACTTCGCTGATATCGACCACGGTGTTCTTGCCTGCGGGCACGATGACCGCGCCGAACTTGGTTTCGATGCGGTCCACACCCGCCGTGTCCAGCCGCCCGGCCAGCACGACCTTGCGCACCTCACCCACGTCGCTGTGTTGCAGTTCCATAACGCCCTCCGCCGCGGCCCGCCGCTCACTCGAAATTCAGAATCAATAATGAAAAATCGTCTTCCAGGCCGCCCGACTGGGCCAACCTGCGCACCTCTTTGTAAAGTCTCTGGCTTTCGCTCAGCCCCGGCGCAGCCGGCTGGAGCAGGAACGGAAGGAAATCGCTCAATCCCCACTCTATGCCGTCTTTTGTGACAATTTCGAAAACCCCGTCGCTGAAAAGATAAAGCGACGCGCCCTTGGGCACGATCATTTTGTCGGCGCGATAGGTCGTGCCCGGATCGGCCCCGATCAGTCCATTTCGGGTGCGCAGCGCGACATAGGTTTCCCGCGCCGGCTGCACCAGGAAGGCGGGATGATGGCCGGCGCTGGCGAACTGCAATTCGCGGCTCACTCGGTCATAGACGCCGTACCACATGGTGAAATACATGCCCGCATGATCTTCCATGGGGAACATGGAGTTGAGCGCCGCCAGGACTTCTTCAGGCTTGGCCATGTCGGCGCGAGGCACCGCGCGCTGGCGGAGCAGATTCATGAGTGCCACGCTATGCATGGCCGCACCCGCGCCATGGCCCGACACGTCCACCATATAGATAAGGTATTGCGTGTCGTTGAGCGCACCATAGCCGAAGGCGTCGCCGCCGAGCTTGGAACAAGGCTCGTACAGCCAGTCGGCGCGAATGGGGCCGTCCGCGATGGGCGGTGGTAATAGCGCCAGCACATAGGAATGCGCCTTCTGCAACTCCCGCTCGAATACATCGTGCTGCAGAATTTCCTTCTGCGTGCGCCATTCGTGCTTCAGCGACTGACGCCCCACGCGCAGGATCGCGCCGACCGGCACGGGCGTGGGCTCCACCACCCGCGCGCCGTCGACGAAGGTGCCGTTGGTGGAATTGAGATCAGTGACCGTCATCACGCCATTCTCCAGCGCGAGGCTGCAATGCGAACGCGAGACTTCGGAATCCGCCAGCACGATATCGGCGGGCGGGCTTCTTCCGATGCTGGCGCCTTGCGGCCCCAGCAAGAAAAGCCGGCCAAAATCGAAGCCTTCAATCATCTCCAGGCAATGGACGCGTTCCTCCAGCGCGAAATCGGCGTGCCGCGCAAAGGTGACGATCTGGGTCTGGCCCTCGTCCATGATTTCACAGCCCGCCTTTTGTCCGGGGCGCAAATTGGTCCCGGCGGCCTCTCCGGTCAAGCAGCGGCGGCGCTCGAAAACCGCGCCTACGTTTCCACCCGACTCCCGGATTCGCGCGGCACGGCTTTCAGGGAATCGTCATCCCTTCCGGCCGTCCCGGCCACTCGCTATTTACGGCGCGTTCGGAAGCAGTCCCTGCTCCACCAGGACTGGCGGATGACGGTGGTTTGCCGCCTGCTCATAACCATAGGCGAGGCCCAAAAGGTCTCCGTCGCGCCAAGGCCGTCCCGAGAATTCCAGTCCATAGGGCAACCCGCCGGGATAGAAACCGCCAACCACCACCACTGCGGGAACGCCCAACATGTTCACCCAGCCCGTGTCCGAATGCGGCCCGCCAGAGAGTTTGCCATTCTGGGGCATGGTGTCATCTGGAGGCGGCATCTGGATGGGCGGATAGACATAGGCGTCCAGTTTCAGGCGATCCATCGTCCCAAGATACATCGCCAGCGCGCGGCGGCGCGGGCCGTAGTAATTCGCTTCGGCTTCGGGATCGTTTTCGATCTCGCGCTGGTCGATGGTGACGCCGCCGATATGGCTGTTCGAGTCGCCCTCGCCGATGGGATTGGGAAGAATGGGCTGGCCCGTCACGCGCTGGTATTCCGCGATGGAACGATATTGCGCCGGCCCATAGTCGCGCAGGAAATGCTCCATCCCCTCGCGCACATAGGGATAGGTGCCGATGCGGCTCGCGGCCCGCGCGAATTCGTCCGGCAACACCGTGTCGTCCATGACGATGGTTGCGCCCGCCGCGCGCAGTTCGTCCAGGTCCTTCATGAACCCCTCGCGTGTCCGGGGATCGAGCGGCAGCACTTCATCGGCTTGGCGCTTGTCGGCCGCCCATTCGGGCACCGAAGCCGGGGTGCCATGGAACGGCGTTCCGGTGCCTTTGAGCACGAAAGCGGGCACGCCGATCCGCTTGCCTTTGAGGCTGCCGGGCCTGAGATAATCTGTGTAAGGAGCATTCTGCGCGTCCGCCGGCGCCTGGTCGAGCGGCGGATCGGACTTGTCCTTCCCCGCCATCACCGACAGCGCGATGGCCGCATCGGTTACGTCGCGGGCAATGGGGCCGGTGTTGTCCAGCATCCAGTCCAGCGGCGCGATCCCGGCGATGGAAACCAGGCCGCGGGTGGGAAAGACGCCCACCAGCGCGCTGGTCGCAACTGGCATGCGGATGGAGTTCGCCGTGTCGGTGCCGGTGCCCAGCATGGCCATGTTGGCGGAAACCGAGGTCACCGTGCCGCTTGACGAACCGCCGGGTGAAAAGCGCACGTCATAGGCGTCGCCGGTTCGGCCGAAGGAGCTGGAGCGGCTTTCGTCGGAATTCGCGAAGTCGGGCATATTGGTGTGACCGATGATGATGGCGCCCGCCGCCTTGAGCTTGGCGACCACAGGCGCATCCTTGGGCGCGATCAATTGATGGCCCGGCATCGTAAAACCGGCCCAGCCATCCGTGGTGACTTGCCCGCCGATGCTGGTATTGGCCTTGATCACGATAGGCACGCCCCAAAGGAGGCCGTGCGCAGCGCTTTTATCGGCGTCCTCGCGCGCGGCGTCGGCCAACGCCTCCTTCTCCATCCGCGTCTCGACCGCCTTGTAGATGCCGTCATAGCGATGGATGCGCGCCAGGTACCAATCGACCACTTGCGTCACGGTATATTTGTGCTCGGCGTAAAGCCGCTCCAGGCCGGGCACGGTAACTTCCATAAGGTCGCGGTCCATCGCCGCGGACGGCGACGCGACCGGTTGCGCGGTCGCCGGCGCAGCAAGGAATAAGGGGCAAAAGCCCATCAAGATCAGAATGCGCGCACGAACCATCGCTTACCCCCGTTACCCTTGAACCTTTTTAACAGATTCAAGCGGGGGGAGAAGGCTCCTCAGTAGGAACGGTGAAGTGAAAGACGGCACCACCGCCCGAATTATTTTCCGCCCAAATCGCGCCGCCATGAGCCACCACGATGGACTTGGCTATGCTAAGGCCCAGCCCCATGCCCTGGTTACGCGTGGTGAAAAAGGATTCGAACAACAGCGGCATATGCTCAGGGGCGATTCCCTGGCCGCAATCCTTCACCCGCACCTCGACCACGCCGTTGCCGGACCAGTCTGTTGCGAGCGCCAGTTCGCGCGCCCTATCCGGTTGGTAATGGTCCATGGCATCCATGCCATTGACGGCGAGATTTAGCACGACCTGCTCAATCTGGGACCTGTCGGCGCGCACTAGCGGCGCCTTGCGATCCAGATATGTGCGCACCTGGATGCGGCGCCTCACCGCGTCGCCCCGGATCAGGTGCGTGACATCCCGCACCACGTCATTGATGTCCACCATTTGCGGCGGGGCGTCCTGCTTGCGCAAAAATTCCCTGACCCGGCTGATCACAGAATCCACGCGCAGCACATTGTCGCGGATATGGCCCACCACCGCGCGCATTTCGTCGATCGGAGGGTTGGGCCGGGTGGCCAGAAGCTCGGCGGTCTTGGCGTCGAGCAGGATCGCGCTCATCGGCTGGCGCATCTCATGGGCGATGGTGGCAGTCAGTTCACCCATCACCGCCAATCGCTGAGAATGCACCAGGGCGCGGCTCAACTCCTCCACCTTTTTGAGGTCGCTGACATCGAGCGCCGATCCCACATAACCGGAAAAGCCGCCATCGGATTCGTAGCGCGCCACGCCCCGCGAGAGAATCCAGCGCCAGGCGCCGTCCTGTCGTCTGCAGCGGAATTCCGCCTCGAAGGGCTGGCGTGCGTCAAACGCGCTGGCATAGCGCTCGAAGGCGTTTTTCGAATCGTCGGGATGGATGGTATCGGTCCAGCCTCGGCCAAGCTCCTGTTCCAGGTTGCGGCCCGTGAAATCCAGCCAGCCTTGATTGACGAAAATGCACGATCTGTCAGGGCCCGACATCCAGATCATGACCGGCGCGGTTTGCGCGAGGCGGCGGAACCGTTCCTCGCTCTCGCGCAGGGAATTTCCCACGGTCCGGCCCTGCTCCATCGCAATCGCCAGGACCGAGAGGAGCGCCGAACGGAGCAGGAAGAAATTTTGCAGCGCGGTGGCGGTTCCATATGGGGTGAGTCCCTGGAAAGGTCCGCGTCCGGCCAGCGCCGCCTCCATTGCGAACAAGGCAGTCAGGAAAACGCCGCCGCTGACCCCCGCCATCCCGAACCGGATCGCCGCCCAGATCAGAAACGGCACCGCCGCATAGAAACGGACCGCAGTAAGGTATCCATCCGCGCCCGTGTTGGCAGAGAAATAGCCGGTCACGGCCAGCCCCGCGATCAGCGCACCCACCTCCGCCACTTTTCCGGGTTCGAATTTCCGCCGCCACCAGGGTGGATCGAACACCAGATAGAGAATGGCCGGTGTGACGACAAGTTGGCTGAGAGCATCCCCGCCGAACCATTGCTCCCAAGCCCGCCAATAAGTGTAGCTGAACACCGGGTTGCGCATGCCCGCGCCCACGGCGGCGGTAACCGCCGGAATCGCGACTACTACCAATAGGACGAAGACCAAATAGTCCCGGATTGTCTGGAAGCGAACCGGATTGGGGAGGAAGCGGCGCATTACGGTGGCGCCGGCCACCGCCTCGCCCAGTTCAATGGAGAACGAAGCCAAGGTGTAGAGAAGCGAATAGCCCGCGGGCAGTTGCAAGGCGAGCCGGATCGACAGCGCAGTGATAAAGATGATCCACCAATTGCGCGGCCTGGTCTTCAGCAGCGCACAGAGCAGGATGGAATTGGGGAACCAGAAGGGCGAGGCGACGCCCTTGCCGAATGACAGGCCGAAACTATAGGCACCCGTGATCGCCACCGCGAACAGGGCGTACAAAAGAAGGTCCTGAGCCCGACGCGACCGAATGGCGGTCATTCCGACAACACCCCACGCCGATCCCATGTTACGTGCGCGGGGACCTTGCGTAAAGCTGCAGTCAAGGCGCTGGCGGCGCAGTGTTCCGCGCGCTTACGAACGAATAGCGCGCTTTCAGCGCCCGCTCGCCACCGGCGCTTGGCGAGCGCCCCCCTCGCCTTCGAGCGGAAGGGCGTATAGCGCGGATGCGATTTCGCCCAGCGCCTGGCCGCACATGTCGGAGACGTCCTGGTCATCGGTGCGTTCGACATTATTTACATAGAAAGCGAAAGCCAGATGCCGTCCGTCGGGGGTGGTGGTGTAACCCGCCAGCCCCTTGCCGGTGATCAGGCGGCGTCCATTGAGATAGTCCCGTCCGCCATAGGTGCCGGTCTTGGCGAAGACATGACCGGCGCCCGGCGAATTCTTCTGCGTATCCACCAGCGTGCCGTCCTTGCCCAATATCGGCAGGTCATTATGGAACATGTCGTAATGCGGCTGGTGCGCCATATAGGCGAGGTAGTGGACCACCAAATCAGGCGTGTAGAAGGCGACGCCCGCGCCGCCCGCCCCATCGGATTGTGATGCGCCGGTCAGATCGAGTTTGGCTTGGCTCAGGAAATCGCGCTCCAGCTCGAAGCCTTTCTGGTCGATCTTGTCGGTAGCATGGCCCAAGACCGCGCCCATCACATAGGGCATGGTCGAAGCGTGCAGATTGTGGCTCACCTTCAAGGTAAGCTTGACATCCTCCGACAGTGGGGCCGACACATGCTCGGCCACGCGCATATCGTCAACATAGAATTTACGGGTCGCGGTGGCGTCGGTGATCGCATCCGGCTTGCCCGCAACCTTTACGCCTGCGTCCTTTAGCGCCGCTGTCAACAATACACCGGCGAACTGCGACGGCTTCTTCACCGCGTAGGCAAAGACCACAGGTCCGCTGCCTTGGCCGATCGTACCCGTGAGGATGAGGGTCTCGGTGCCGTTCTTGGCATCGACGACGACTTTGCTCTCCACATGATCCTTGTTCCCGTCCGCCGTCGTGATGTTGTTGACGATATGAACGTAGGGCACTTGGGGCGCGACGGTCGTGAGTTTGGCGGGAGCGCCGATGGTGGCGCCGGGCGCATAGATGATGTCGACGGCATTGTCGTTGACCACCACGGGCGAGATGTACTCACCGGTGCCCAGATCCTTCGCGCCTTCCGGGAACATGCTCACATCCACCAGCACCCGTCCGGTCACCCGCTTGATGCCGGCAGCGGCTACCGCCTTGGCAAATTGATGCAGGACTATGACCGGATCCTTGCCCACAAGGCGCGATTCAGCGCCGCCGTAAGTGTGGTCCTCGTCAACCCAAGCCAGTGTCCCATCCGGCTGCAGGCGATCCGAGAGATTGGGATCGCCGCTTCCCACCAGGATCAGGTCGCCATGCAGCGTGCCTTTGCCGTCGATCTTCCCGGTGCGGTAGAGCGGCGTGTGGAAACGATAGTCCGCGCCCAACAGATAAAGAGCGGTGCCTTCGGTGAAGAGTTTGGTGGTCGAGCCCGGCGTGAAAAGCCGCTGGCCGTTCATCGCAAACACAACCTTATCTGTGTCCAGTGAATAGACTTCCAGGCCGAATTCGCCATGGACGTAATCGGGGCGGCTGGTCACCTGCTGGACGGCGGCGGAAAATGTCTTGGGCGGAGCCTCGGCCTGTGCCATCGCGGGAAGAACCCCGCCAAGTCCGATCGCCAGGACCGCAGGAAGTAGAATTTTCGTGCTTGTCATTATCCGCCCCGTTTTGATTGTGCTTTTGAAATTATTTCGCCGTAACCAACAATTCTGCCACATCGTCGATCAGATAGCCCACCACGATGGAGCGGTCCTTGGCCTTATAAGACAACATGCGATTGATCGCGATTTTGCCGGTCCTGAGATCGAAATCGAAATAGCGGTCGGACTTGGCATCCAGCGCCGCCCCATAATCGATCACGCCATCGCCATGAAAAGCAAATGGGTAATATTCCTCGTCCGTGCCCGGCCGGCCCCAAATGCCGAAAAGCGTATACTGGCCGTGAATCCGGTCCTCTTCATCGAGCACGGCGTCCAGCGTGATAGGTTTTTCGCTCTCGGCATTGATGGGCAGGCAAGTGATCCGGACCGAGCGCATGATTTCCCGCGACCAATTGGTGAATTGTCCCGGGAACATAAACATGCCATGAGAAGAAAATCACGCGATGAGCAGGCTTTTTGGGGCGATCATGGCGCTGAAAATTGTGGGCACGGGACTGGGCCGGACCGGCACCAAGTCGCTGCATTCGGCCCTGAGCATGTTGGGCTTCGGGCCTTGTCATCACATGGTCGAGGTCTTCGCCCATCCCGAGAGCGCCAAACTCTGGATCGAAGCGGCCAAAGGCAGGCCCGATTGGGAAGCGATCTTTTCGGGCTATCATTCGGTGGTGGACTATCCGGGCGCGCAGTTTTGGCGCGAGCTGGTGGCCTATTATCCGCAGGCCAAGGTGCTGCACACTATTCGCGATCCCGACCAATGGTTCGATTCCACCCAGGCGACGATCTTCGCGACCGACGGGCCCGCCGCAAATCCCGGGCCGATGTCGGAATTCTTCAACATCTTCCTCGATACGTTTGGGCCGCATCTTCACGATCGCGCCTTCATGACCGACTATTTCCGCAAGCACACGCGCGAAGTGGTCCGCACGATCCCGGCCGAGCGGATCTTGGTCTATGAGGTGAGCCAGGGCTGGGGACCCCTGTGCGAATTCCTCGGCGTGCCCAGCCCCCGCGAACCTTTCCCTTCGGAGAATACGCGCGCCGACTTTATCGCCCGCTCACAGAACGTCCGCAATTCGCATTAGCGGCCGGCATTTCCCGGCCCGCCCACCGGCTGTAACCGGGGCAGGCGTTCTTCGACCGGAGGCAGAGGCGGGAACGGCGCATGCGGCTCGGCCTGATACCAATAGGCCACGGAATAATAATTGTCCGAGCGGTCATTGGCGTTGCCATGCTCGATTGTGGCCTTGATTGAACTCTGGAACGGGATCGGCTGATCGAGATGGAAGCGATAGACGCTGGAATGGCTGCCGGCGACCTCCTCGCCAACCACTGGCGCGCCATAGAGATCGTATGAGAAAGGCTCGCCGCCGAAGTCCCACGCGCCCAGGAAATAATCCTCGCTGCCGGTTCCCGCGATCGACGGCGCCTTCTCACCGTCAATGAAGAACATGTCGTCGCCCTCGCCCCACCAATCATCCTGGTTCTGGATCACCGACATCGTAACGCCGACGAACTGGCCGTGCCCCTTGGCGTCGAGCCAGACATAATTGTCCTCGCCGGTGAAATTCGGTTTGTTGTCGATCTGCGGATCGCCGTTGCGTAGCCAATTGGTGGTCCAGCCGTGCAGGGGCTGCGCCTGGCGGTACTGCGCATGGAAATAAAGCGTGCCCGGCGGCAGGGGGTGCTGATAGGTGCGGTAATCAATATTGTAATAAAGGTCGCCGATCGGCTCCTGTCCTTCATTGGTGACGGTGATGCGGGCGTGACGGGCGAACGGCATGGGGAAAAAGCTGTTCAGACTTTTCACGCTTCCCACCGACAGCATTTGTGAATGCCAGCTGTGATAGGTGCCGAGCCCCAGCCCGAAGAAATCGCCGATGGGCGCTTCCACGCTGGGCGTGGCCTCGCCGTCCCAATAGATGCGCAGCACGATGCGCTTCAGATGATAGATCTCGTTGTCGGCGATAGTGAACCAGATATGCGAGATGGTGCCGGGCCCGTCCGCGTCCAGCACCGTATACGTGGCGCCGGGGGCAACTTTGCGGGAATCCGCGTTCGCGCCTTTGGGATCGGCGCTCGAGGCGCGATGCGGCGTGTAGGTTTGCTGGCGTGTCGGATCGGGCTGCCAATAGGTGTCCTGGGCACGCGCCGAAGTCGCCGCCACCAGGCCGGCTGCCGCCAACAGAATCGCTGTCGCAAATCGCGTCATTGTCCTCTCCCCAAAATTCATTCGGCATCCACCACGCAGCGGAACCCCACCGTTGCGGCCCGGTCCTTGGATGGCGCCATCAGAAGATATTTGCCGTGCTGGTCGTTGCGATACGCATCCGGGAAATACCAGAGCGAGCCCTGCGGCTGATAATAGCTCCCGCCGCGCAAGATCGCCGAACGCGTATGCTCGTCCATAAATTCGTCGGTCCATTGCCACACATTGCCCACCAGGTCCAGCACGCCAAAGGGGCTGGCGCCGTTCGGATGGGCAAGCGTCGCATCGGGTCCGCGCAAATTGCGTTCCTTGTTGGCCGAGGGCACGGCGTCGTCTTTCCACTCCGGCCCCCAGGGATAGGCGCGGCCGTCCGAGCCTTGGGCTGCATATTGCCACTCCCATTCATGCGGCAGGCGCTTTCCAGCCCATGCCGCATAGGCCCGCGCATCTTCCAGCGACACCCAAGTCACCGGCTTGTCGGCCCAGCCATCGGGATAGGTGCCGTTCTTCCAATCCTTGAGAAAATTCGCGGGATCCTTCGGCTGATAGCGCGAGGCGTCCAGGAACGCCTTGAACTCCCTGTTCGTGACATTGTGACGGTCGATGAAGAATGGATGGATCGTCATCTGGTGGCGATGGAAGCGCCGGGGAGAGTTTTCCCATGGATAGGCGACATCCACGCCGTCGGCGTCGCCGCCTTCCACTTCGATGCCCTGGACGCGGAAGTCGAATGTGCCGCCCGGTATCGCCACCATGTCCTCTGGCGCGGTTTTCGCCGGCTTGGTGGCCGCATTCGCCGTCTGATGCTGCGGCAAGGGCGCCCAGGCTTGCGAGAATTGAGTCAGTGGTTTGGCGGACAGATCTTTCATCCTCGCCATCAGGCTGGTCATCGCCGCATCTGGCGCCGCTGAAGTGGCGAGGATCGCGCCATAGCCATGGCCTTCGATGGCGAATGAGAGAATCGCATCGTCGCCGTCGCGCTCGGGCTTGAGTTCCTCACCGCGGTAAAGATCGAAATAGCGCTCACCCGCCTTGAACGGAATGTTCATCTGGCGACCTTCGACCGCATATTCATTGCGGTTTACCACCGTCCATACGGTCTGATTTGCCAGCGGCCAGCGGCTCCCGAACACGCCAAAATCGCGCATGGGATAGAAAGGCTCCCAGTCCTGGCTCACCAGGAAGGGCGCCACCCCCCGCTCGAGCGCGGCGACACGGCGAAGCGCTTCGGCATCTCGCGCCGTCAAGCCGTTCCAGAAACCGAAGATATTCTCCCAGCTTTCGATGCCGATGCCGTTGAAGAAAGCCACCTGGAAGACATCGGTCTTGTCGCGGCTCCAGCGTTCCGCCACCACCGGAATATGGCGCGGCTCGATCCATTTGTAGCGGTCGATAGGCGGAGCGAATTGCTGATAGACCGAAGGCGCTTCCTGCCACCAGGACGAGAGATTCCACGCCACGTCCTCGTCGCTGGGCCAAAGCTCGGTCTGAAAGGCCAGCGGATGGCCGATCTTCTCGGCTGCCAGGGGAAAAGCCAGCGGCACGCCGTCCTGGGTGTCGCCGAACACGCCATCGGCATCGACCTGTTTCATCAACGCAGCCACCGCATCAGGCCAGGACTGGCCGGGATCGCGCGTGCCCTCGTCCCACATGTTGATCGGGAAATAGACTTTGATGCCGCGGCGGTGAAAATCCGCGACCATCCCTTTGACGCCCTCGACGCCGCCCGGCATGGCCAGGATCATGTCGAGCTGGTTGCGGTTGTCGATGCCGAGATTGGGATAGGTGGGCCAGACCACCACATTATCTATCCCGCCATAGCGCTTTTCCAGGTCGTCCAGATAGCGGTCCACCGTGTATTTGCCCGTGGCCGGATCGAAGAAGAAGCGATCCTCCACCATCATGGTGGGCTGGATGAAACTCGATTGGGTCCAGCGCTGACCAGGCGCGTCGTAGCGCGCCCCGTCATAACCAACATAGATTTTGCGCTCCATCCGCCAATGACGGAGCGACGACATGAAGTCCCGATGGCTGGCCGGATCGCATAGGGAGAACCCCACCAGATCCTGCATGGCAAGACATTTGGGGCCGACGATCATCCGCGAATCCGTGGGGATGCGGGGCACATAATTGTAATCGCGCTCGTCGGCGGAGGCGGCCGCCACGGCGGCGAAAGCCAGAAGCCCACCCAGAATCCCGCTCGTCCAACGCTTCATCCCGGCCCTCCCCCCTCGACCGTCAAACTATCAGCGAGCTTTGCGCCCTTTCAACCCGGCAGCAAAGTCGCGGATCGCGCCCGCCGGCACCGGCACGAGCTTGCCGTCATGGCCATAGTCGCGCGCGCGCTTGAACGGCCTGTTGCTCACACCGTTATAGGAACAGATGTAGTTCCACCGCCTTTTGTCGGATTTGTTGGCACTGGAGCGGTGCAAAAGATTGGCATGAAAAAGGATCGCATCGCCCGGAGCGAGCGGCACCGGCACTGTCTCGA
>DATFSP010000102.1:0-5044 GCA_035262545.1 Rhizomicrobium sp.
GGGCCACGATTTCGCTTCCCCTCCCCAAAGTAAGGATATCACCGGGTTTAAGCGGTTGCGCCGGTTTTTCCACCCTGATGCCGTTGAGCCGCACTTTGCCGGCGCTCGCGGCCGCGTGTGCCATTGCCCTTGTACGGTAGAAGCGAGCATGGAACAGCCATTTGTCGATACGCTCGGCGCTCATTTTGCGATCAATTCTTTCAATCCCGCGAAGGGTGAATTGTCCGGCGGCGGCTTTGACTTTTGAGGCCGCCGTTTTTCTTGGACTTTGCGCCATACCGGGAACGCGTCCGTCACATCCACTTGCCGCCAGCCCATTGCTGCCAAGACAAGCCGCCCTTCTTCGTTGCTGCTGCCCAGCAGCGAGACGAGCTTGGGCAATAAGGTGGCTGCAGCGGTTCCATTGACGGTGGCTTTGTCCAACTCTTCCTCCAACCGCTCCAGCATGTCGAAGCGGATGGCGCGCCCGCCGATAAGCTTGAAACCCGCCGCATGGAGAAAATCGTCTTTCTCGCCGTCATGGGCAAAAGAAGTAAGTCCGGGTGCCGGCGGACCCGTCAGTTGCGCCGCCTTGGTCCATACGCCCCAAAGGAGCGCCAACAGACCGGCTGCGTCAGGCCGCAGAAGGCGCGGAAGATAGACGGTACGCCGGCCGAACCAGATACCGAAAGGCTTCAGAGCGCGCAGGATCGGTCCCAATTTCGGAGGCAGGGCCAGGCCATGCCGGTCCAACGATCCGAAATTTTCTGCCAATTGATGGGCAAGACCCCGCGCCTGGGCAGGCAGTGCCAACTCGCTTCCGGCCCGCGCTTCGGCGGCGCGTGACAGGGCCAATAGCGGCTCGAGCTTTTTCTCCAGCTGCCGTGCGAGAAAGACTTCCAGCCGGGCCTCCACGGACGCGCGCGGCGCACCATTGAGCAAGTCATCAGCGGCCAGGCTGATCCTTGGCGCGAGCGGCGAAAGCCCGGCGGTAAGATGAGCGATAATCGCGCCATCCCACCACAATTTGCCATGTTCGCTAAGGGTGATTGCCGTATCCGGTGCAGACGCAAGCGCGCGGGCGCGGGCAAGAAATTCTCCTTCCAGGCCGCGCATTGCAGCAGCGCGCAACATACGGGCGTGAAATGCGCCGTTGCCGTCATTCTCGGAGCGCGGATCGGGTGTGAAGCGGAAGCCATCGAGCTTCCCGATCAACTCGCCTCCGATCAGAACGCCGCCATCTTCTTCCAGTTTCACCTCGGCAATTTCATCGTCGCTGAGATGCTTCATCAGGATGGAGGCGCGACGATCGATGAACCGCTGGGTTAATCTTTCATGCAAGGCGTCGGAAAGCCGGTCTTCCACCGCGCGGGTCTCGGCTTGCCAATGGCCGCCATCGCGGGTCCAACCCGGACGATGCGCGGCATAGGTAAAAGTGCGGATTTGCGCGAGCCGTCCCGACAGGGTCGCCACATCGCCTTCCGCCACGTCCAGCCGTGCGATTTGACGGGCCATCCAGTCGTCTGGAATCCGTCCGTTCATCAGAAAGAGGAAAAGTGTGCGCACGATCCTTGCATGATCGTCGGCCGACAATTTGCGGAAATCAGGAAGCTGGCAGACTTCCCAAAGGCGTTTGACGCCGTCCCGCGATGTGGCCAGCGCCTGAATGTCCCCTTCATTGGCAAGGTGGTGCAAGGCAATTGCGTCAGATGCAGGGCGCGCCCGCGCCAAACCGCGCTCGGGTGGCGGCGCATCCAGGCTTTGCAACAGCGCGTGCAAGGAGTGAAAATCGAGCGCCGCACTGCGCCACTGCAAAACCCTGATGGCGTCATAACGATGACTTTCGACACGGTTCACCAATTCATCCTCGAAAGGCTCGCATTCGCCGGTTACGCCGAATGTGCCGTCATTCATGTATCGTCCGGCGCGCCCAGCAATCTGGCCAACTTCCGCCGCCGCCAAAGGGCGAAAGCCAAGGCCATCGAATTTCTCCGCGCCGGCAAAGGCCACGTGATCCACATCCATGTTGAGGCCCATGCCGATAGCGTCGGTCGCGACCAGGAAATCCACGTCACCGGATTGATAGAGCGCGACTTGCGCGTTGCGGGTGCGCGGCGAGAGCGCGCCCAATACCACTGCGGCGCCGCCGCGCTGGCGCCGCACGATCTCGGCAATGCCATAGACGTCTTCGGCGCTGAAACCAACCACCGCCGACCGGCGGGGCAGGCGCATGAGTTTTTTCGCGCCAACATAGGCGAGATCGGAAAAACGCGGCCTTGTGATGAACCAGGCTTTAGGGATGAAGCGCTGAATGGCGCCTCGCATGCTCTCCGCGCCAAGAAACAACGTTTCTTCCAGGCCGCGGGCATGGAGGAGCCGGTCAGTGAAAATATGGCCGCGCTCGGAATCGGCGGCGAGTTGAATCTCGTCGACTACCAGGCAAGCGACGTCGATCTCCAGCGGCATGGCTTCGACAGTGCAAACATAAAATCGTGCGCCCTTGGGCACGATTTTCTCCTCTCCGGTGATCAGTGCGACGTCGTTGGCGCCTTTGAGTCGAGTGATGCGGTCATAAACTTCGCGCGCCAGAAGCCTGAGCGGCAGGCCGATCATGCCGGAGCGGTGCGCCAGCATGCGCTCGATGGCGAAGAAGGTCTTGCCGGTATTGGTGGGGCCGAGGACCGCACTCACACGGGCAGGCGCGGATCTTTGGGTCATGGTTTCAATATGGGGGGGCCGGGCCCGGGTGGAAAGCGTAGCCAAGGATCGAAAGGCACAAATAGCGCCTTTTTATCAAAGGTTTGAGTCAGTCCGCTGTGGATGTTCATGCATAGATTAGAACAATCGCAGAACGAAGCGTGTCCGAATCACTAACATGATAAATATCCGCCTTTGTTCTCATACATTTAGCTGACTGTCAAGGAGCGCAGACCACAACATCTTGTGGACATGACCAGCACTGGAGTCGGAGCCGGGTTGCGGGACTCGATCTTCCGTAGGCGGAGAGAAAGATGCGGAATTGCGCAGACCGGCGTCCCGAGGAAACATGGGCCATGAGCGATCAGCGTAAGGCATGGGAAGAGGCGGTGGAGCGGGAACTCAAAGCCCGCAACGTCCGGGATCTGGTCTGGGAGAGTCCTGAGGGGATCGCGGTTAAACCGCTGTACACGGAGCGAGATCTCGAAGGGTATGAAACCGGCTGGCCGGGAATTCCCCCATTTGCCCGGGGCCCTCGCGCCAGCATGTACGCGGGCCGGCCCTGGACCATCCGGCAATATGCCGGTTTCTCCACTGCCGAAGAATCCAATCTCTTCTATCGCCAGAATCTGAAAGCTGGACAGATGGGCCTGTCGGTGGCGTTCGATCTCGCCACGCATCGCGGCTACGACAGCGACCACCCCAGAGTTGAAGCCGATGTGGGCATGGCGGGCGTGGCGATCGACTCCGTCGAGGACATGAAAATTCTGTTCGACGGCATTCCGCTCGACCGCATGAGCGTGTCCATGACCATGAACGGCGCGGTGCTTCCAGTTCTCGCAAGTTTCATCGTTGCGGGAGAAGAGCAGGGGGCTCCGCCGGATCGTCTTTCGGGCACGATTCAGAACGACATCCTCAAGGAATTCATGGTGCGCAACACCTATGTCTATCCACCGGGACCTTCCATGCGTATCGTGGCGGATATCATAGCTTTCGCCGCCGAAAAGATGCCGCGCTTCAATTCCATTTCGATCAGCGGCTATCACATGCATGAGGCGGGCGCGACCGCCGTGCAGGAACTGGGCTTCACTCTCGCCGACGGCATCGCCTATGTTCGCGCCGCAAAAGAGCGGGGCTTGGACGTGGATAGCTTCGCACCGCGTCTAAGTTTCTTCTTCGGCATCGGCATGAACTTCTTCATGGAAGTGGCAAAGCTCCGTGCCGCACGGCTGCTTTGGGCGGACATTATGGAGAAATTCGGGGCGAAATTGCCCGAAAGTCGGATTTTGCGCACCCACTGCCAGACTAGTGGCGTCTCGCTCACCGAACAGGATCCGCTCAACAATGTCGTACGGACGACGTTGGAAGCATTTGCGGCGGTGTTGGGCGGCACTCAATCACTCCACACCAACGCATATGACGAAGCCATCGCGCTTCCCACCGAGGCTTCGGCCAGGACCGCGCGAAATACCCAACTTATCCTCCAGCACGAGTCGCAGATCACCCGTGTGATCGATCCTTTGGGCGGTTCGTATTATGTCGAGTCGCTCACGCATTCGCTGGCCGAAGCGGCGCGCAGTTTGATCGCTCGCGTGGAAAAAGACGGCGGCATGACGAAAGCCGTTGACGCGGGCTGGCCCAAGCTCGAAATCGAAGCCGCTGCCGCGCGGCGCCAGTCGCGTATCGATCGTGGCGAGGATGTCATCGTGGGCGTGAACAAATTCCGCCGTGAGGACGAACCAGCGATTGAGGTCCGTACTATCGACAATGAACAAGTGCGTACCGCCCAGATCGAAAAACTCGGAAAGCTCAAAGCCACGCGTGATGCCGCCAAAGTGGTTGCGGCGCTGGGTGCGTTGAAAAAGGGCGCCAAGGGGGACGCCAATCTCCTGGCACTGGCGATCGATGCGGCGCGTGCGCGCGCGACGGTGGGCGAAATTTCCTTCGCCTTGGAAGAAATATTTGGGCGCCATCAAGCGACGATCCGGTTTCTTTCCGGCGTCTACGGCGAGGATTTTCCTGCGCTCGGTGAGATCGCCGAAGACGTGGAAAGCTTTGCCAAAGAGCAAGGTCGCAGGCCCAGGATTTTGGTCGCCAAGCTAGGGCAGGACGGCCATGACCGTGGCGCTAAGGTGGTCGCCACTGCGTTCGGCGATCTGGGCTTCGAAGTCGAAATCGGTTCGCTGTTCCGCACACCCGAGGAAGTCGTCCACGACGCGCTTGCCGCCAAAACCGACGCCATCGGCATTTCCAGCCTCGCCGGCGGACATCTCCATCTGGTGCCGCAATTGATGGAGCTACTCAAAGCCAGTGGCCGCGAGGATATTTTGGTGCTGGTGGGCGGCGTGATCCCGCCGCAAGACTATGA
>DATFSP010000103.1:0-12321 GCA_035262545.1 Rhizomicrobium sp.
ACTTGATGATTTTCGCCACGACGCCGGCGCCGACGGTGCGGCCGCCTTCGCGGATGGCGAAACGAAGTTTCTCTTCCATGGCGATGGGAACGATCAGTTCCACTTCGCACGACACGTTGTCGCCCGGCATCACCATCTCCGTACCTGCCGGCAGCTTCACGATCCCCGTCACGTCCGTAGTCCGGAAATAGAATTGCGGACGGTAGTTGGTGAAGAACGGCGTGTGACGGCCACCCTCATCCTTGGTCAGGATGTAGGCTTCCGCCATGAACTGGGTATGGGGCGTCACAGAACCGGGCTTGGCCAGAACCTGACCGCGCTCGACACCGTCGCGCTCGATACCACGCAGAAGCGCGCCGATATTGTCGCCCGCCTGACCCTGGTCCAACAACTTGCGGAACATCTCCACACCCGTCACCGTGGTCTTGGAGGTGGGACGGATGCCGATGATCTCGACTTCCTCGCCAACCTTGACGATGCCGCGTTCCACCCGGCCCGTCACCACAGTGCCGCGCCCCGAGATCGAGAACACGTCTTCGATCGGCATCAGGAAGGGCTGATCGATCGGACGATCCGGCTGCGGGATATACTCATCCACCTTCTGCATCAACTCCAGGACCGCGTCATGGCCAAGCTTGGGCTCCTTGCCTTCCAGCGCCATCAACGCCGAACCACGCACGATCGGAATCTCATCACCCGGGAACTGGTAGCTGGAGAGAAGCTCGCGCACTTCCATCTCCACCAGATCCAGAAGCTCCGGATCATCCACCATGTCGCACTTGTTCATGAACACCACCAACGCCGGCACACCCACCTGGCGGGCCAGAAGGATGTGCTCGCGGGTCTGGGGCATGGGGCCGTCCGAGGCCGAGACCACCAGGATCGCCCCGTCCATCTGGGCCGCGCCCGTGATCATGTTCTTCACATAGTCGGCATGGCCAGGACAGTCGACATGCGCGTAATGCCGCTTCTTGGTCTCATACTCCACATGCGCCGTCGAAATCGTAATGCCGCGCGCCTTCTCTTCCGGCGCCTTGTCGATCTGGTCATAGGCCGTGAACGTCGCCCCACCCGTTTCCGCCAAAACCTTCGTGATCGCAGCCGTCAACGACGTCTTGCCATGGTCCACATGACCAATCGTCCCAATGTTGCAGTGTGGCTTGTTACGCTCAAACTTTGCTTTCGCCATTTTCTTGGTCTCCTGAACTCAGATTCTTTTTTGATCTATGCTTAAGCGTATTTGGCTTTAACTTCGTCCGCGATCGCCTGCGGCACCTGCTCGTAATGATCGAATTGCATGGAGTACTGGGCCCTGCCCTGGGACATGGAGCGCAGCGTGTTGATGTAGCCGAACATGTTGGCCAACGGCACCATCGCGGTAACCACCTGAGCGTTGCCGCGTGAGTCGGTACCCTGCACCTGACCACGGCGAGAGTTAAGGTCGCCGATCACGCCACCCAGGAAATCTTCCGGCGTCACGACTTCCACCTTCATGATGGGCTCGAGCAGCTTGACCGCGCCCCTCGACGCCAGCTCGCGGAACGACGCACGGGCCGCGATGTCGAAGGTGAGCGCGTTGGAGTCGACTTCGTGATAGGCGCCGTCCACCAGACGCGCCTTGAAGTCGATTACCGGGAAGCCCGCCAACAAGCCCGATTCCTTCTGCGCCTTGAGTCCTTTTTCCACCGAAGGGATGAATTCCTTGGGCACCGAGCCGCCGACAATGTCATTCTCGAACACGAAGCCCTCGCCAGGTGCGAGCGGTTCATACTCGATCTTGACGCGGGCGAACTGGCCTGAGCCGCCGGTCTGCTTTTTATGGGTGTAGTCGATCGTGACAGGCTTGGTGAGCGTCTCGCGATAGGCGACCTGGGGCGCGCCCACATTGGCTTCCACCTTGTATGTGCGCTTCAGGATGTCGACCTTAATTTCCAGATGGAGTTCGCCCATGCCCTTGAGGATGGTCTGGCCGGATTCCTGATCGGTAGTGACGCGGAAGGATGGATCTTCCTGGGCGAGGCGGATCAGTGCCATGCCCATCTTTTCCTGGTCGCCCTTGGTCTTGGGCTCAATCGCCACTTCGATCACGGGGTCGGGGAATTCCATCCGCTCCAGGATCACTGGATTGTTGGGATCGCAGAGCGTTTCGCCAGTGGTGGTAAGCTTGAGGCCCGCGAAGGCGACGATGTCGCCGGCATTGGCTTCCTTCACGTCTTCGCGCGAATTCGCGTGCATCAGAAGCATGCGGCCGACGCGTTCTTGCTTGTCCTTGACGGAATTGAGCACGCCGGTCCCCGACGACACGGTGCCGGAATAGACGCGCACGAAGGTGATGGAGCCCACAAACGGGTCGTCCATGATCTTGAATGCCAAGCCTGCGAATGGCGCCTTGTCATCGGCCTTGCGCTCGACCTCGTTGCCCTTGAGATCGGTGCCCTTGACCGGCGGAATATCCAACGGCGATGGCAGGTAGGCGACCACCGCATCCAACAAAGGCTGTACGCCCTTGTTCTTAAATGCAGAGCCGCACATTACCGGTACGAATTTGAAATGGATCGCGCCTTTGCGGATGCAGCGCTGAAGGTCTTCGACCGAGGGCTCCTTACCGGATTCCAGATAGGCTTCCAGCAGAGCGTCGTCTTCCTCGACAGCCATTTCCACCAGGGCGGCGCGCAGCTCGGCGGCCTTGTCGGCATATTCCGCCGGAATCTCGACTTCGTCGAACTTGGCGCCCAGCTGCTCGTCGTGCCAGATCAGTGCCTTCATCTTCACGACGTCTACAATACCCTTGAAATCGCTCTCGGTGCCGATCGGCCAGGTGATCACCATCGGACGGGTGCCCAGACGGTCGATCATCATGTCGATGCAGCGTTGAAAATCAGCGCCGGTGCGGTCCATCTTGTTGACGAAGCAGATGCGGGGCACGCGGTATTTGTCGGCCTGACGCCATACGGTTTCGGACTGGGGCTCAACGCCGGCCACGGCGTCGAACACCGCCACTGCGCCGTCCAGCACGCGCATGGAGCGCTCGACTTCGATGGTGAAGTCCACATGGCCCGGCGTGTCGATGATGTTGATGCGGTGGTCTTTCCAGAAGCAGGTGGTCGCCGCTGAGGTGATGGTGATGCCCCGCTCCTGCTCCTGCTCCATGAAGTCCATCGTCGCGGCGCCGTCATGGACTTCGCCGATTTTGTGGCTCTTGCCGGTGTAATAGAGGATGCGCTCGGTCGTAGTCGTCTTGCCGGCATCGATGTGCGCGGCAATGCCTATATTGCGATAGCGGTCGAGCGGAGTGGTACGAGGCATAGGGCGTTCCGTTACCAGCGATAATGCGAGAAGGCGCGATTGGCGTCTGCCATCTTGTGTGTGTCTTCACGTTTCTTGACCGCGGAGCCGCGATTATTCGCGGCATCCATCAGCTCACCCGAGAGGCGGCCCTGCATGGTGGGCTCGTTGCGCCCGCGTGCGGCGGTGATCAGCCAGCGGATCGCCAGCGCGCGGGCGCGATCTGTGCGCACTTCCACCGGCACCTGATAGGTGGCGCCGCCCACGCGCCGGGACTTCACTTCGATTGCCGGCGAAACGTTGCGCAACGCCTCATGGAAGACCACCAGCGGATCCTGGCGGGTCTTGGAGGCGATAGCGTCGAAGGCGCCATAGATAATGCCTTCAGCGGCGGATTTCTTGCCGTCATACATCAGGCTGTTCATAAATTTGGCGAGGACCTGGTCGCCATATTTGGCGTCCGGGATGACTTCGCGGCGTTCGGCACGGTGGCGGCGGGACATCTGGTTCTTCCTCTATTACTTGGGTCGCTTGGCGCCATAGAGCGAACGGCGCTGCTTGCGGTCCTTCACGCCCTGCGTGTCGAGCACGCCGCGGATGATGTGGTAGCGAACGCCCGGAAGGTCCTTCACGCGGCCGCCGCGGATCAGGACCACGCTGTGCTCCTGGAGGTTGTGGCCTTCGCCAGGAATATAAGTAAGCGCCTCATACCCATTCGTGAGCCGCACTTTCGCCACCTTTCGCAGCGCCGAGTTCGGCTTCTTGGGCGTGGTGGTGTAGACGCGGGTGCATACGGCGCGCTTCTGGGGACAACCCTGCAGCGCTGGCACCTTATTACGCTTGGGCTTTTCGCCCCGCGGCTTACGAATGAGCTGATTGATCGTTGGCATTCCATTCCTCTTTTCATTCTTCCGGCGTCCCGGAAGATGAGCAAAACCAAAAACCGGACTCGGACGAATTCGCCCGGTCCGAACTTGCGGAGGACTGAGAGGAACAAAACCTCTGAGTCGCGCGTCCTAAAGCTCATAAACTGGCTTCCCAGCAGCGTTTTTGCGGATTCGCCGCAGACAGCCTGCCCTGGAAGGTGGCGCTATATATCCATGGCCTTCCCAAGGGTCAAGCGATCCAAGTAAGGATATTTCAAGAGCTAATTTGCTGGCCCTCCGATCCGTCCGCGGCTCGGGCTCAGGGCCCCAGTTCGCACCTCCGCGCTGCGGCAACTCCACAAACGGGCTCCTTCCCCCGTGAGGTGTTTAACCAGGGAAAGCTGGTTGCGACCAAGATGCCTGCCCGATTTTCTCAAGCTGCCACCCCATAGTTGATAGTTATTATCATTATAACCAACCACCGGACCGCCCTATGCCGTTGCTACAGTGTCGCTGTTATCTGCAACCCGCGGCGACACTTTGATACACTCCTCTCGGCTGTTATCATCGTGCCGACTGCCCCCAAACCTCGCGACGTGTGAAAGCCAAAACGGTTTCGGCGATATGGATTTTGGCGTGAGCTGTTGTGTTCGGGGCGCAGCCATACGTCATGCAACCACCGCTATGTGACCACGACTCTGGACACCACCGCCCTGATCCCCCTAAGCGGAATAGTATCGGTCTCGATTATTGTACAGCTTTAGCGCGAAGCCGTGTGAACTCTTCGGCTGAAATGGTGCCGGCATTCTTTAACCGTTCGAGCTTCGCAAGCTCATCGGCTGTGCTGTAGCCGATGAATTGGCGCATATCGTCACGTGCCTGCTGCACCCGCTGGACATCACGCTCGGCCATCCCGCGATGTTGCGAAATCAAGTAGATGAAGATGCCGATATAAGGCAATAGAATCAGCACAATCACCCAAACCACCTTCACCCAGCCGGAGATGTCGTGACGGCGGAACAGGTCGCTGGTGACGGTGATCAGTAACCAGAACCACAGCACGAAAATAAAGATCGACAAAACGTCGGCGAGAAAGTTGGAGAACGTAAAACCACCCGAGAATAACATCTCGATCCTCCCTTGAATGGCACCACAATGATAAGCCGGCACCACACCTCGTGCTATTGGCCAAAGGGGTCAATGCCAGCACCTAAGCACCATCAGTCCCAAGTTCCGTTTGATTACTTCGTTGCAGCCGCCCTTCCAACTTCGGGCATTGACCCTCAGCCGAACAGATCAAACCGAGTTCCCGCAACGCGGGCCTCATGTTCCAGGAGCTTGCGCTTCAGGGGAAGACCCCCGCCGTAACCGGTAAGGCTGCCGTCGCTCCCGATCACCCTGTGACAGGGCACGATCAAGGCGATCGGGTTGGCACCATTGGCCGCGCCTACTGCGCGGGCCGAGTTGGGATGACCGATGGTCTTGGCGATCGCGCCATACGAGGTGGTGCGGCCGAATGGGATATCGAGCAATGCGTTCCACACCAGTCTGTTGAATTCCGGCCCTTCCGCATCCAGCTCAATGTCGAACACCTGCCGTTTGCCTTCAGCGTATTCATTCACCTGGTGGCGCAATTCACTTAAGGCATTACTGTCGCGCTTGGCGTCCCGCTCGACCTTGGCCGCGCCCGCGGCGCGAAGATTGAAGCGGATAAGCGTCCCTCTCTCATTCACCCAGGCGGCAAAGATCCCGAAGGGCGTCTCTATCGTGTCCCAATAATGCTTCATGGCGCCGCCTGCTCCTTGAGGCTGGTCCAAAGATGCATGGTGGCGAGGCTGCGATGCGGCGCGAATTGCGCCATCAACTTAGCGGCTTCCGTCTGGTCCGGCCGCTCCTTCAGCTTGTGCAGCCGCTGCAGCGCGGTGGCAAGCGCACTATCGCCGACCGGAGCGGCATCCGCGAAGCCACCCCGAAGCATGGTGTAGCGCGCCGTCCAGGTCCCTATTCCATGAAGCGAGGTGAGTTTCTTTTCCGCGGCCACAGCAGACCCGCGCGGCAAATTTTCGATATCCAGTTCACCCGCCGCCACCTTCTTAGCCGCGCCGATCAGATAATTTGCCTTGGAGCGGGAGAAGCGTTTCTTGTTGAGCACGGCCACGCTCATATCGGCCACACGTTCTGGCGTGGGATGCGTACGCATCTCGCCAATCTCCTCGCCCGCCATCCGGATGATCTCGCTGCGAAGGCTGGAGGCGAATTTCACATTGATCTGTTGGCCGATGATGCCCCAGGCCAAGCCGTCAAAGCCGGTCGGAATATTGGGGAGGCGCAGACCCTTTCTGGGGGCGGTGAATTCAGCATGACGGCTTTCGAACGGTGTCGTCTCGTTGTTCAGGCCCAGAACCTTCAGTGCGGCTTCGTGCAGGAAGGCATAACTGGACCGCCCTAACTTCTTCTCGGTGTGCACACGCGCCCACGCACCTTCCTTTTCCAGGGACAATTCAAGTACCGCTGCGCCCTCTCGCGTGAGCAGGGCTTTCCAGATCTTGTTGTCCGCGCTCTTCTCACACAAACTTTCGGGATCGCGAGCGTGATAGGCCAGCACTTCTTTGGCCCGGTAGGTCGCCGGCAATTGCAGCAGGAACACGTTCGAGAGAGCGCGATAGGCGCCCGGCGTCATGCGGGTGAGCGAGAGGAATTGGCGGTGGAATACGGATTCGCTTTCAAAGCCCGCTTCATAACCCACATCCACAACTTTGGCGTTCCCTGAAAGAAGCAGCTCCGCAGCCTGGCGTACGCGTTCGCGTCGAAGCCATTGCGCCGGCGCCAGATGCGCATGCTCACGATACAGAGCGCCCAACTTGGTGAAACTGACACCCGCTCCCTCTGCCAGTGCCGACGCATCAGTAAAACCCGCGATATCGCCCCTCACGCGTGCCGCCAACCCTTCGAACAAGGCAATGTTCTCGTCCTCGCCCCGGTAGAACAGGTCGGGCCGACAGCGCTTGCACGCGCGCAGACCCGCTGCCACGCATTCCGCCTCGGTGCGGTACAGCGTGACATTCTCTTTTTTGGGCGGATGGGTGGGGCAAGACGGCAGGCAATAGATTCCCGTGGTCTTCACCCCGATGAGGAATTTGCCATCGAATTTGCCGCTGCGCGCCTCTGCGCGGCTCCAGGAAAATGGTTCAGGCAGTTTCATGGAACTATGCTAACCGGGCGCGGTGCGGCCCGCCTCCTGATTTTGGTTTTGGTTGTTCCCTCACCGGTGTGTCTTGGCAGTCCTGAGGATCTGCGCCAGCCGGAGCACGCCTGTTTCGATGTCCTTTCGGTCGGTCCCGCCGTATCCCATCACCAGTCCTGGCCGGTTCGGCTTTCCCAGATAACAGGTAGAAAGCGGAATTAAGGAAATCCCCGCTTCTACCGCTCTGGCGCAAAGGCGCCGGTCGTTGATGCCGTGTGGCAGGAGGCAGACAAGATGCATGCCGGCATCGGCGCTCACGACCTCGACGCTCTGTCCCAGCGCAGCGGTAAGCGCCTCCACCAGAATTTCCCGGCGGCCCATATAAAGCATGCGCATGCGGCGGATATGGCGGGCGAAATGGCCCTCGCGAATGAAATCGGCGAGGGCCTTCTGGAACAACACGGAAGGAAACAGGTCAAGCGCGTCACGCGCCATCGAAAAAAGGGGAACCAGATCCCTGGGGATCACCAGATAACCCACCCGCAAGGATGGAAAGAGCACCTTGCTGAAGGTACCCACGTAGATCACCCGGTCTCCCTGGTCCATGCCCTGCACCGCGCCTAAAGGACGGCTGCCGAAGCGATATTCGCTGTCGTAATCGTCCTCGATGATCCAGGCGCGCCGCTTGGCCGCCCAGTTCAGAAGCATCATCCGGCGAGCCGCGCTCATGGTCATGCCCAGAGGATATTGATGCGACGGCGTGATATAGGCGGCCCGCGCATGAACTGAGCGACGTATGCCTTCCTCTACCATCAATCCATTCTGATCAACCGGTACGCCGACGGGTCTTACGTCGGCCATCATGAAGGCGCGGTGCGCGCCGGGATAACCAGGCTCCTCCATCCACACCGCGTCGCCAGGATCCAACAGCGCCCGTGTGATGATGGAAAGTCCATGCTGGGAGCCTGACACGACCATAACCTGCGAAGCATCGCAGCGCACGCCCCGCGCCGCGCCCAGATATTCGGCGATCGCTTCACGGAACGGTAGATGCCCCATCGGGCCCCCATAGGCTAACGCCAGCCGGCAGGGATTGCGCGCATGCCGAGCAACCAGTGAAGCCCAGATGTCGCTGGGGAAATGATCCAGGGCCGGTAAACTCACCCGGAAGATGCCGAGCGTTTCCGCGTTGAGATCCGGCGGCAGAGCCATGACCTGACGAAGTCGCCGGGAAGCGCGCGGCTTTCCTTTGCGAGCATCAGACACGGGCTTCGCCGGACTAAAAGCATCTCGGGGAATGGCAGCGGCTACGGCGGTACCTGCGCCCTTGAAGGTTTCCAAATAACCTTCCGAATGAAGCTGTTCGTAAGCAGTGATTACGGGAATGCGGGACAGTTTCAATTCCTGCGCCAGACTCCTGGTGGAGGGCACTCGCTGCCCCGGGCGCAGACGCCCTTCCAGGATCGCCTGCTGATACCAATCGTAGAGCTGACGATAGAGCGGCCGCTCCGCTCTCACGTCGAGCGCGATGGGGGGAAAGAAGCTGCCGCGAACGCGCGTCATGGCACCTCGCAAGTGGTCATATCAAAATACCAAAAAGCGGCCATTGAGACTAGCCACTTTTCCTTCTACCTGCAGGAAAGATGTTTCGACGGCAAGAAGCGGGAAGCGGTGGGACGATCCCGCGGCTAAACCGTCGCGCGAAATCGAGCAAGAAAGCACGGACGATGAGGCACGGCAAAATGCTGGCCGGTTTAATTTTTGTTGGGGTCATTCTGCTGTCGCTCTGGCCGCAAGTGGGCCGCGCGGACGAAGGAAACTCCCGCCAGACTATGGACGATGCCTGGTGGACGGGACCGCTCCTGGCCGCTGCCGCACCGACGCTGCCGCCAGGCCACTTTCTATTCGAACCTTATTTCTTCGATTCCATCCCCTTCGCCCGTTTTGATTCTCATGGTGTGGCGCATGCTGTGCCGCAGGAAAATAGTTTCGGTTCCTTCTCGTATCTTCTTTACGGTGTGGCAGACCGCTTCACTATGGGCATCATTCCCCGCTTCGGATATCGGCAGACCGACAGCGGCAAAAGCAGTTCCACCCTCCAGTTGGGCGATTGGAGCCTTCAAGGTCAATATCAGTTCACCCAATTCGAGGAAGGTCATCTTCTGCCCACCATCTCGCTCAATGTGATGGAGACATTTCCCACCGGGAAATTTGACCAACTCGAACGCGGCAGCGACGGCTTCGGCGCCGGAGCCTACACCACAACCGTGTCGCTCTATTCCCAAAGCTATTTCTGGATGCCGACGGGGCGAATCCTGCGCACGCGGCTCAATGTCTCCTACGCCAGCTCCAGCCGTGTCGCAGTCACGAATATGAGCGTGTACGGTACGGATATTGGTTTTCTAGGCGATGCCAGTCCAGGTTCATCACTCTATGGCGATCTCGCCTTCGAATACAGCATTACCCGCAACTGGGTAGCGGCGATAGATTTCTGGGCCGAACAAGACAATTCCACGCACGTCACCGGTATGGACAGCAGGAATGGACAAGTCACGCCTTTGGCCAGCAACTCCGGCACGGGACGACTCCTCTATGTGGCACCAGCGCTGGAATATGATTTGAATGGCAATCTTGGCGTGATCGTGGGCGCCAGGATTACCGCCTGGGCCCGCAACGAAACCGCAACGGCCACGCCGGTAATTGCAATCAACTATGTGCATTAGGCCCGCGTTGGCGGATTTCTGCCTGTCGTAATCCTGGGCGTGTCAAGGGATGAGGAACGTATGGAAGTTGAGCCCTCGCGATTTGACAAGCTCAGGTGACGAATTCGGGCAACTCGACTAAATGAAATGAAAAAGGGCTGCCTCGCGGGCAGCCCTGTTTCTTTGCAGATGATGGATGGCGTTACTCGGCCGGTGTCGGTGCTTCCAAAGCCGCCACGGGCTGCTGTGCCGCCGCTTCCGCCTGGATCGCCTTGTCGCGCTCGGTGGCGATATGGCGAAGGCGGGCGATGGCACCGCCGGTGCCAGCCGGGATGAGACGGCCGACAATGACGTTTTCTTTCAGGCCTTCCAGCATATCCACCTTGCCATTGACCGCGGCGTCGGTGAGGACACGGGTGGTTTCCTGGAACGACGCGGCCGAGAACACGGACCTTGTCTGGAGCGACGCCTTGGTAATGCCGAGCAGGATGGCCCTGCCTTCGGCAGCCTTGCGGCCGTCCACTTCAGCTTTTTTGTTCGCGTCCTCTAGCTCGGTGGCATCTACATGCTCGCCAGCGATAAGCGTGGTGTCGCCGCCCTCGGTAACCTCGAGCTTCTGCATCATTTGGCGGCAGATCACTTCGATATGCTTGTCGTTGATCTTCACGCCTTGCAGCCGATAGACGTCCTGGATTTCCTTGACCAGATAGGTGGCCAGTTCCTCCATGCCCTTGATTCTCAGGATATCGTGCGGGCTGGGATTGCCTTCGACGATATAGTCTCCTTTCTCTACGTAATCGCCCTCGCGCACGCTGATATGCTTGCCCTTGGGGATGAGATACTCGGTCGGCTCCACCTTGTCGGACTTGGGCTTCACGATCACCCGGCGCTTGTTCTTATAGTCCTTGCCGAACTCTACAAAGCCGTCGGTCTCGGCCAGCACGGCCGCTTCCTTGGGCTTGCGCGCCTCGAACAATTCCGCCACGCGCGGCAGACCGCCGGTGATGTCGCGGGTCTTGGCGCCTTCAGTGGGGATACGGGCGAGCACGTCGCCAGCCCGGACTTCCGCCCCATCTTCAACCGAGAGAATCGCGTCGGCCGATATGGAATAGCGCGCCTCGCCGCCGCCCGGCAGCTGGATGGTCTTGCCCTTCTTGTCCACAATGACGATTGAAGGCCTGAGATCGGGCGCGTTTTTGGATCCCGTTCCGCGGCTGTCCATCACCACCTTGTTCGAAACGCCGGTCTTTTCATCCGACACTTCGCGCACAGTGACGCCGGCAATCAGGTCTTCATATTTGACGATGCCTTCCACGTCGGTGAGCACCGGCAGGGCATTGGGGTTCCATTCCGCCAGGCGGTCGCCGCGCTTGACGGGGGCGCCTTCATCCACCTTCAGGCGTGCGCCATAGACGATGCGGTAGGTTGCTCGTTCCTGACCCTTATTGTCGGTGATCACCAACTGCATGTTGCGGCCCATCGCGATCAGCTCACCGTCGGAATTCTTGACGATATTCCGGTTCACGATACGGATCTTGCCGTCATACGAGGCTTCCACTTTCGACTGGCCCGCAACTTGCGCCGCGCCGCCGATATGGAAGGTGCGCATGGTAAGCTGGGTGCCCGGCTCGCCGATGGACTGGGCAGCAATCACGCCGACCGCCTCGCCGATATTGACCGGCGTGCCGCGCGCAAGGTCGCGGCCGTAACATTTGCCGCATACGCCTTCCGGCAGTTCGCAGGTCAAGACTGAACGCACCCGCACTTTTTGGATATGGGCGCTTTCGATCTTCTCGGCCAGATCTTCGGTGATCTCTTTGCCGCGCTTGATGATCACATCGCCCGAATCCGGATGCTTCACATCTTCGGCCGCTGTGCGGCCCAGGATCCGCTCGGTGAGCGACGATACGACCTGGCCGCCGTCAATCTCGGCCTGGACGGTGACACCCTTCTTGGTGCCGCAATCCTCGGCCGTGATGATGCAGTCATTGGCCACGTCCACCAGGCGGCGAGTGAGATAACCCGAATTCGCCGTCTTGAGCGCGGTGTCGGCCAGACCCTTGCGGGCGCCGTGGGTCGAGTTGAAGTACTCGAGCACGGTGAGGCCTTCCTTGAAGTTCGACAGGATCGGCGTCTCGATGATCGAGCCGTCGGGACGCGCCATCAACCCGCGCATGCCGGCCAGCTGCTTCATCTGTTGCGGGCTGCCGCGGGCGCCGGAATGCGACATCATGTAGATGGAGTTCATCTCCTCCACCCGGCCCGTTTCGGGGTCGATACGAGG
>DATFSP010000104.1:0-18964 GCA_035262545.1 Rhizomicrobium sp.
AAGAAGCTTCTCGAAGGCGCGGGCGCGGTGGCTCATAGCGTTCTTCATGTGCGGATCTATTTCGCCAAAGGTTTGTTCGTAGCCATCGGCAATGAAGATCGGATCATAGCCGAAACCGCGAAGGCCTCGGGGCGGAAAAGTGAGACGGCCATATATTTCACCCTCGAAAATCTTGGCCTCGCCCTGCGGCATCGCCACCGAAAGAGCGCAGACAAATTTGGCCGAGAAATTGTGCGCTTTTTTCTCCAGCAATTCCCGTTCCACCCGGGCCATGGCAACGCCAAAATCCTTGGCGGGACCGGCCCAGCGCGCCGAGTAGATTCCCGGCGCGCCGTCGAGGGCGTCCACCCACAGCCCGGAATCGTCGGCCAGCGCGGGGTGACGTCCGGCGTCAGCGGCGGCGCGCGCTTTCAATTCCGCATTGGCGGCAAAAGTTGAGCCCGTTTCTTCCGGCTCTGGCAGACCCAATTCCTTGGCTCCCACGGGCTCGATGCCATGCGGTCCGAGCAGCGCCTTAATCTCGCGCACCTTGCCGGGATTGTGGCTGGCGACAATGAGAATGCTGCCGCGCGGCAGCATCATGTGAGCGCCTGCTTCTGCAGCGCGACCAGCTCGCTCACGCCCTTGCGCGCAAGACGCAGCAGTTGCGCCAATTGTTCCTCGGTAAAGGGTGCACCTTCCGCGGTGCCCTGAATCTCTACCAACCCGCCTTGGCCCGTGAGCACGAAATTGGCGTCGGTCTCGGCAGTGCAATCTTCACTGTAATCCAAATCCAGCAAGGCCTCGCCCTTGACGATGCCGCAGGAAATCGCTGCGACTTGATCCTTGAGCACTGGTGCCTTGACCAGGCCGGTTTTCTGCATGAAGGCTACGCATTGAGCCAGCGCCACATAGCCGCCGGTGATCGACGCGGTGCGGGTGCCGCCATCGGCCTGAAGCACGTCGCAGTCGATTACCACTTGCCGTTCTCCCAAAGCGGACAGGTCGCACACCGCGCGCAGAGACCGTCCGACCAACCGTTGGATTTCTTGGGTGCGGCCGGACTGTTTTCCCGCTGCCGCCTCGCGCCGCATCCGCTCATGCGTGGAACGAGGCAACATGCCATACTCGGCCGTCACCCATCCTTTGCCTGACCCTTTCAGAAAGGGTGGCGCTTTCTCTTCGAGACTGGCGGTGACCAGCACATGGGTGTCACCGAATTTGACCAGGCAGGAACCTTCGGCATGGCGTGCGGCGCCCGGTTCCAGCGTGATAGAGCGCAGGGAATCCGAACCGCGATTGGAGAGGCGCATGGTGGCGTATATCTTGAAGTGGAAAGTTCGGGCGGTTACCTAGCCGCTTTGGCCCCTGCACGTCCATGGGCCGCCGGATCAGACAAATCGCGTAGATTTATCAAAGGCTTATCTTGGATTCGTTTGCAGCCCGTCTCACCTACCCGCGCTTGGAGGAACGTCCAAGGGAGGTCTTCCGCCATCTGGTGGAGGCCTTTCTGGCATCGGGTGAGCCGGTGGGTTCGCGCACGTTGTCCCAGCGCCTGCCACTGACACTGTCTCCGGCGTCAATCCGCAATGTGATGGCGGACCTGGAGGCCATGGGCTTGCTTTATGCCCCGCACACCAGCGCCGGACGGGTACCTACCGAAAGGGGCCTACGCCTGTTCGTGGACGGGCTGTTGGAAGTGGGCGATCTGGAACCGCAGGAGCGTGGGATCATCGAGGCCCGCATGTCGGGCACCGGACGGCGCCTGGAAGACGTTCTCACCCAGGCCACAACCCTGCTTTCAGGCCTGTCTCGCTGTGCTGGACTAGTTGTGACGGCGAAGCAGGACGCGCCTCTCAAGCATGTCGAATTCGTCCATGTCGGTCCCGGCAAAGCGTTGGTAATCATGGTGAGCCAGGATGGGCAGGTCGAAAATCGCGTCATCGACGCGCCGGCAGGCCTTCCGGCGTCGGCATTGGTTGAGGCTTCCAATTATCTCAATGCCAGGCTGGCCGGGCGCACTATCGACGCAGCGCGAGCCGAAATTTTGGCCGAGCTGGAGAGCGACCGCGCCCAGCTCGATTCGTTGACTGCAAAGATCGTTGCTGAGGGACTTGCCACATTGGCCGAGCCGGGCGGCGACGCCGACGATAAAGTTTTGATCGTGCGCGGCGCCTCTCATCTTTTGGACAGCGTGGAGGCCCAGGCCGATATCGAACGCATCCGCACTCTGTTCGATGATATCGAGCGCAAGGCGGATTTGATCCGTCTGCTGGAACTGGCGAAGGATGGGGACGGCGTGCGCATCTTTATCGGATCGGAGAACAGGCTCTTCTCCCTCTCGGGCTCCTCCATCGTAGCGGCGCCTTACGCCAATGCCGCGGGCAAGATTGTGGGCGTCATCGGCGTGGTGGGGCCCACCCGCCTCAATTACGGCCGCATCATCCCCATGGTGGACCATACCGCCAAAGTCATTGGACGATTGCTTGGTTAGCGTTTAAGGAACAAGCCCTCGAGTAGCGAAGCGGTAGGGCATTAAGGAGCCCCATGAGCGAAGAAACCGAACAGGAAATGCCAGAAGCGCGGATTGCCGATCCCGTGCCCGATCCTATCGCGGTGCTGAAGGCCGAAGTCGAATCCTTGCGCGACCAGCGCCTGCGCGCGCTCGCCGAAGCGGAGAATATTCGCCGCCGCGCCGAGCGCGAGAAGACGGATGCCTCGCAATATGCGGTCACCAAATTCGCGCGCGACATGGTTTCGATTGCCGACAATTTCTCGCGGGCGCTGGCGGCTTGCGCCCCCGAATTGCGTGAAGCGGCCGATCCCCAGGTCAAAGCCGTGCTGGACGGCGTAGAAGCTACCGACCGGCAATTGATGGCGACTCTGGAGCGATATGGCGTCAAGCCAGTCCCCACCGAGAACGAAAAATTCGATCCCAATCTTCATCAGGCCATCGCCGAAGTGCCGGGCAATGGCAAACCGGCCGGCAGCATCGTGGATGTGGTGCAGGCTGGCTATATGATTGGCGATCGGTTGCTGCGTCCCGCCATGGTAACGGTGGCGCGGCGCGACGAGATGTCCCCGCCGGTCGACACCAAGGTGTAGAGCCATGGCCGATATAAATACCGTGGTTGCCGGTGCATCCGGCCGCATGGGCCGCGCCCTTGTTCGCGAGATCGCTCAGGCGCATGGGGTGGTTCTTTCGGGCGCCTTGGAAGCGGAAGGCCATCCGGAGCTGGGCCGCGATGCCGGCGAATTGGCCGGGCTTGCCCGTAACGGAGTCAAGTTGACCGCCGATCCGTTGCCTTTGATTGTCGATGCTCAGGCCGTGATCGATTTCACCCGTCCGACGGTGTCGGTGATGTTGGCAGGCCTAGCTGCACAAGCCCGTATTGTCCATGTGATCGGCACCACCGGATTCACGCCGGAAGGCGAAGCCCGGATCAAGTCCGCCTCGCGGCACGCGATTATTGTCAAGTCCGGCAATATGAGCCTGGGCGTGACCTTGCTGGCGGCCCTGGTCGAACGTGCCGCCAAGGCCCTTCCCGGTTACGACGTCGAGATTCTGGAGATGCACCACAAACTCAAAGTGGATGCCCCGTCGGGCACTGCCCTGCTTCTGGGCGAAGCGGCGGCCAGGGGCCGTGGCATTTCGCTTGTGAAAAACGCACTGCGCGCCCGCGATGGCGAGACCGGTCCACGCCGAGAAGGAGGGATTGGTTTTGCCAGCCTGAGAGGCGGCTCGGTTGTGGGCGAGCATCAAGTGTTCCTGGCGGGCGTGGGCGAAAGGTTAACGCTGTCGCATAATGCCGAAGACCGGTCCATCTTCGCACGTGGTGCACTCGAAGCCGCACGTTGGGGACAAGGGAAAAAACCTGGCCTTTATTCCATGACCGATGTGCTCGGACTGTAAGGCCAATCGCGAAAAATTCTTGGACTTGAGCAGGAGCGCTGCGTGGGACGCGAGCACGTGAGCACGCACGGCGAACTTAGGGTTGAAAAACCCCCGCGTTGGTTTGATTAATGATCAAGCTCATGACCCGTGGCGAGATCGAGGAGTTTTTCGCGCGCCTCAAGAAGCATATTCCCGAGCCCAAAACCGAGCTCGAATACAAAAACTCCTACACGCTATTGGTAGCAGTGGCGCTATCGGCGCAAGCCACTGACAAATCTGTTAACAAGGTCACGGAGTCTTTGTTCAAGACCGTAGACACGCCGGAGAAAATGGTGGCGCTGGGAGGGGCGGGCCTTGCCGATGCCATCAAGACGATTGGGCTTTATCGCGGCAAGGCCAGGAACGTCGTCGCTCTGTCGAAGATCCTGATCGAGAAGCATGGGGGCCAAGTGCCTAAGGATCGTGCGGCGCTGGAAGAATTGCCGGGCGTGGGGCGCAAGACCGCCAATGTCGTGTTGAATGTCGCATTCGGCGAACCCACGATTGCCGTGGACACCCATATCTTCCGTGTCTCCAACCGCACCGGCCTCGCGCCCGGCAGGAACGTACTGGATGTTGAATTGGGGCTTGAAAAGCGGGTGCCGGAAAAATACCGCTCGCATGCCCATCACTGGCTGATTCTGCATGGGCGCTACACTTGCGTGGCGCGAAAGCCGTTATGCCCCACCTGCGTGGTGCGCGATCTGTGCCACTTCCCCGACAAGATCAAGGAATTGCCGCTGAAAAAAGCCAAAACGTGATTTTCCCAGCCGGAAGTGGGCTGCGTTGCCTTTCTGGCGAGCGAGCTCCTACAACGCGAAGGGTGATACGCCGCAAAATCTACCCGGCGCAGGCGGCTCCGGCGGGGAAAATCATGCCCTATGACCGCCGTGCACGCAAAGCGTTGAGACAGTCCTGATTGGCGCCGCCGTCGGGCCCACGCGGCAGCGTTTCGACATACTGGACCTTGGCTGGCGTCCCCGTGAAAAAAAAGAACGCCCGGCAGGACGCCGTGTCATAGCGCCACATCTCGGTCGCCCCATCCTTGCGGGTAAACACCGGAGCCCCTGCCAACGCACGCAACTGCTGGGTCTGAAGGCCGGTAAAGACATCGCGCTCGCGCGCAGGAGGCGCAGGAGGCAGGGCCACGACTGGGGAGGAGGGCGCCCGTGGAGGGTGAGTGCAGCCTGCCAGCGTCAAAACCATCAGGGCCGTGATGCGTTTCTTCATGACTTTGCTTCGCTTTCGGCTACGCCCTGAAACAAATGCACCATCGACGCAGTCCCGAACAAGGGCGTGCCGAGATAAAAAGGGGGGAACCCGGCGGCCGACGCCTTCAAGGTTCCACTCGCCGACATCGCTCCCCCACTGGCGCGCAGGCACGGGCCGGGGCGGCGCAGTGCTTGCGAACTTCGCATCACTTTCGTAATGGCATCCTGCTTGTTAGCGCCATCGGGAGTGGGCATGCAGCGGAAATACGACGTCGCAGGATTGGGCAACGCAATCATAGATGTCATCGCCGCGGTGGATGACGATTTTCTGCTGAGGCATGCCATCGCCAAGGGCGCGATGACGTTGATCGACGAATTTCGAGCCCAGGAGTTGCACAAGGCGCTGGGCAAGAGCTTGCAAGAGGCAGGTGGAAGCGCCGCCAATACCATGGCCGGTCTGGCGTCCTTGGGCGCGCGGGCCGTCTTTCTTGGCAAGGTGCGTGACGATGCCATGGGCGCAAGGTTCGGTGAGAGCCTGAAATCGTTGGGCGTGAATTTCACCAGTGTGCCCGCTTCCGGCGGTTCGCCCACCGCATCCTCGATGATCGCCGTGACGCCGGATGGTCAGCGCAGCATGAACACCTATCTGGGCGCGTGCCGCGAGATGACACCCGACGACGTTGACGAGCGCGAAATTGCCGAAGCCAAGGTACTCTACATCGAAGGCTATCTTTGGGACGCCGACGCCGCCAAGGAGGCCTCGCGCAAGGCGATCGTGGCCGCCAAGAATGCAAACGTGAAAGTGGCTTTGTCGCTGTCGGATAGTTTTTGCGTGGGCCGGTTCCGGGACGAGTTCTTGGAACTCATGCGGCGAGAGCTCGACATTCTTTTTGCCAACGAGGACGAAGCGAAATCGCTGTTCGAGACCGAAGATTTCAGCATGGTGAAAGAAAAACTAAGGAGTTGGGGCGGGCTTGCCGCCATAACGCGCTCAGCACAAGGCTGTGTTGTGATCAAGGGCGCCGAACAACACACCGTGTCCGCTTATCCAGTGGCCAAAGTGGTCGACACAACCGGCGCGGGTGATCTGTTCGCTGCCGGATTTCTTTATGGCGTGACTCACGGCAAGGACCTTACCGATTGCGGCCGTCTGGGCGGGCTGGCCGCGGCCGAAGTGATCTCGCACTATGGCGCAAGACCCGAATCATCCCTGAAGGAATTGGCCACCAGCGCAGGCCTGATCTAGTCGCCGACAAAATGCAGCAGCACCTCGCGGTGATGCGGGGCGTCACGGTGCTCGAAGATATAAAGGCCCTGCCATGCGCCCAAGGCGGGCTTGCCGGCGCGCACTGGAATGCCGATTGAAGTCTGGGTGAGGGCGGCGCGGATATGGGACGGCATGTCATCAGGGCCTTCGGCCGCGTGACGATAATCCATGCCTTTCTTCGCCAATCGAGCGAAAAAATCCTGAAGATCCTTTTGCACGTCGGGATCGGCATTTTCCTGCACCAACAGTGAAGCCGAGGTGTGGCGGATAAAACAGGTAAGAAGCCCGTAGCCGGCTTCCTGCGCTTGGACGAATTCCACGGCCTTCCCCGTGAATTCATAAAGGCCGGGACCGTGGGTCGTGACTCGGATTGAGTGGAAAGCCTGCTTCATGCTCATTTGCCGCTTCGCTATTTCAAGCTGGTCTTTCGCAAATAGACATAGAGCGCACCATCACCGCCATGGCGCCGGTGAGCGGGCGTCCAACCTGAAATCAACGCCGCGAATTCCTTTTCGTTCAGCCAACGCGGCACCATCTCCTTCAGCACGCCATGAGGTGTGCGCATCCACTCCGCACCGTCATGGGCTTTTGGATTGCCGATGCCGGTAATCACTAGCGCCAGTCGCACGCCGCTTTCCTGGGCGCGCGCGAGAAAAGAATGGAGGGAACGATGGGCGGCCGCTTCGGTCATGCCATGCAGGTCAATGCGGGTGCCGGGCGCGAGCTGACCGCGGCGGAGTTTATCCTGGGTATTTCCGTCGATGTTATTTATGGACCCCTGACCAGGATTCTTCTTGGGCGGTTTGGATTTGGGCCGCGCCGGTTTCAGAATTGCCTGGGCAACATGCTTTTGGAAAAGCTTGCGCTCATCTTCGGTGGTTTTGCGCTTCATGAGGCGAGGCTTTTGCCAAGCCGCGCTGCCACGTCATTAGGTAGCAGAACATAGAGCCGACCTTGCGCCTTCAGGCCGCCGGCCGCTTTTTCCGCCCTCTCTCCAAAGCCGAAAAAAATATCACCGCGCACGGGTCCGCGGATCGCGCCGCCTGTATCCTGCGCAATCAAAAGCGCATGAACGGGAGCGGCCGCGACATAATAGGGCGCGCCGAGCGCGTTCTTGCGGAGATCGATTGCCATGCTGCCCATCGGCGTCAACGCCACATTCTCCACCCCCGGACTACCCAGCGAGGGGTCGCCAATCGGTGCCTCCTGAAAAAAAACGAAGGACTGATCGGCCTCCATCACGCTCTGCGCCAGGCGAGGATTGGCCTTCAGCCACAAGCGGATGTTTTCTAAAGAGACCTCGTTCCGCGCAATCCGGCCGCTTGCCACCAGGATTCGGCCGATGGCGGTATATGGCCTGCCATTTTCCCCCGCATATTCGATGCGCGCCATTTCGCCATCCTCAAACCGCACCCGGCCTGACCCTTGGATTTGAAGGAAGAACAGGGCCACCGGATCGTCGCACCAGAACAAAATCCGCGCGCTGGCAAGACCCTGCGCGTCAATGTCGGCCCGGCTGGCGTAGGGCACAAGCCGCTGTCCGTCCAGCCGGCCGGCAACATGCTCGCCTTTGAATTGAGACGAGAATTGACCAAGATCCACCCGGATCAGGTCATGCGGCAGGCCATATACCGGCGTCTGGAACGCGTCGTGGCGTTCGCGGCTGCCATGGATTTCAGGCTCGTAATAGCCGGTAAACAGGCCCTCTCCGCCTAGCCGGTAGGGTGTGAAATTCTTTTCGAAAAAGGCGCGAGCTTCACCGGAAATATGCGCACAGATTTTCTGCCAGTCGCCGACGCTGCCGGCGTAATCGTTGAGCGTATCGGCCGAGGTTTTTTTGGAGATGGCGTCGCATGTCTTTTGAAAAGCGGCGAAGGCCGGTCTCAAATCCGCGCTTTGCCAGCCCGGAAGATCTGTAAAGGACACAGCGGCAAGGCGCGGCTCGGGCTTCGTAAACCACCAAATGGCCAAAGCGACAACGGCCAGCGCGACAATGACAAGGGCAAGGACCTTGCGGGTCAGGGCAAGGCACCGCTGGTGGCCACTAACGTCCAAGTGGGACTCGAGGCGCCGATCTGGCGGGCGAAGGTCCAGATATCGGTAACGTCACGCTGGACGTAATCGCCCGATGACGGCGCGCCGTGAGCGAACTGAGCCCTGAATGACACAGTGATTTCGGCGGTCTTGCCGTCCAGTGCGGCATGGACAATCTGCGCGTCCGTTACCCCCGCCAAGGCCTCTGCCGGGGCTACTCCACCCCGTTTGGTGATCTCGGCGTCAAAAGCCTTGTAAACCTCGTCCGACAGCAGCGGCCTCAGGCTGGCGCGGTCGCCGGCGGCAAAAGCCTTGAGAATGATCTCATAAGCCGACCGCGCGCCCTTGAGAAAATGGTTGGTTTCGAAGCTCGGATCGGCCAGCTGAATATCGAACAAAGACCGCGCCTGGGGTTCGCTGGGGCGTTCCGCCGGTAAAGTCCGTAAATTGGCGCTGGGAGGAGCTGGGGTGATGCGGTCCTGGGCCTGCGGCTCATGGCCGGTGCGCCGGCCCAAAACGGTGTAAAGCCGAAACAGGATGACGCCGGCGACCATGGCGGCGATCAAAATTTCTATTAGTTGCACGTCTGGCATCGTGAGCGGTCCAAACCTCCCTGACCCTAGCTCCATGGACCCCCCAGGGTCCAGCAGCGGTTTTTGGGTCAACGCCTGCCCCTATTTTTTCCGCCTTCTTGTCAGGATGCCGTTCCGCATGGTAGCGCGCGCCCGTCATTTAAGGAAACGGAACATGAGCAGTGGTGGAACGGCAGTGCCAGGCCCCGGCGACGGAACGCCTTCTCTTCCTAATCTCCAGATCGTAGGCCAATACATCAAGGACTTGTCGTTCGAGAATCCGGGCGCCCCCTCCGGCCTGACCCAGCGACCCCAAATCGAGTTCGGCATTGATGTGCAGGCTAAACGCGGCGACGAGCAGCATTTCGAGGTCGAACTGAAGTTGCGCGTTCACGCCAAAAGTGAAGATCGCCAGTTGTTCCTGTTGGAGCTGGCCTATGCCGGTCTGTTCCGGCTCACGAATATTCCCGAAGAAGCCATGCAGCCGATTCTGTTGATTCAGGCGCCGCACATGCTGTTCCCCTTCGCCCGCCGCATCGTGGCCGATGTCGTGCGCGACGGCGGCATGCCGCCCCTCATGATAGAGCCGATCGATTTTGTCGCGTTGTTCCAGGCCAAAATGGGCCAGATGGCGCAACAACCAATCGCAGGCAACGCCTGACATTCCTCTTCGTGACGCAGCGATTTTGCCTCCTGGCCAGGAGCAAGGGCCGACGTCATGGCCCGACCGCTTTTGCAGGTCCGCCGGACCTGCTCATGCGGTCTTGGCGCTCCACGGTCTCAGCCCGCGAACGGTGAGCGATTTGCTGCGTGCGGACGCCAGGACCCAAAACGCCCGCGTCATGCCCAGGACCAGATCGCCTTGTCACCCAACTCCTTGGCTACGAAGGCGGCATGGCGGGCGATCTCCTCGGCCGTGATGCAAGGAAGAAGGGGCCGCGGGCGCTGCCGCGCTCGTCCGGCATCCGTCTTGAGTTTTTCGACAGCGATCTCGACGGGAGCCAATGCCAAGCCGCGCTGCCGTCCGCCCACCAGCTCGAGATAAACCTGGGCCGTCAACTCCGCATCGAGCAGTGCCCCATGTTTTTCACGAGCGCTCAGATCGATGCTGAAGCGTTTGCATAGCTCGTCCAGAGAATATCGTGCACCTGGGCATTTGCGTTTGGCGATCTCAATTGTATCCACGGTGCGGGCCATCGATAGTGGCGGGCGTCCCACGCGGGCCAGTTCCGCGTTGATGAACTTCATGTCGAAGCTGGCATTGTGGATCACGAGCACCGCATCGCCCACAAATTCCAGAAATTCCTCAACCACATGGGCAAAAAGTGGCTTGTCGTTCAAAAATTCGGTCGAAAGACCGTGAACGCGCTGCGACTCGATGGGAACTTCGCGCTCAGGATTGAGATAGAACCGCTTGGAACGGCCGGTGGGAAAGTGATCCATCAACTCGACCAGTCCGATTTCTACTATGCGATGCCCCTCACCCGGCTCGAAGCCCGTAGTCTCAGTGTCGAAAACGATCTCACGCATCAGGACCACTATTTACTTGCGGCTCTCGCTCACGCGAATGCCGCGTGCGATGCCCCTCACCCGGCTCGAAGCCCGTAATCTCAGTGTCGAAATCTCACGCATTCGGCTGGAGTTTTCTTTTGATGTCGGTGAGGATCATTCTTACCTGTTCGCGGGCATGATCCAAGCCTTTGTCGGTCATCACCACATAATGCGCCTGTTGACACTTTTTTGCGTCGTCCATTTGTCGAGCTTTGAGGGATTCAAATTTTTCTGCCGTCATGCCTGGGCGCGCCATCACACGAGCGCGCCGCACCTGCTCCGGCGCGCTGGTCACGACCACCGCATCCATCTCTTTTTCCGCGCCGGTCTCGAACAGAAGGGGGATGTCGAGAAGAACGATCGGCGCCTTTGTGCTCTCCAGGAATTTTTCCCGGTCATGGGCCACCAGGGGATGCACCAACTGCTCCAATTTGGTGAGCGCGGCGGGGTCCTTTACAATCAGCGCCGACAGAGCCTGACGGTCAACGGCACCATCCTTCAGTGTTCCGGGAAAGGCTTCGGCGATCGCCGCGACCGCACCGCCCCCTTTGGCATAAAGCTCGGCGATCGCCGCATCAGCGTCGTGCACCGCCACGCCTTCCGCCGCAAAAAGCCTGGCGGTCTCGCTTTTTCCCATGCCGATACCACCGGTCAGCCCGATCACATAGGGCTTAGGCATGAAGCGACTTCTCCAAGAAAGCCCGCAGCCCGTCCGTAACCTTAGGCCTGACGCCAAAGAAAGCCTCAAATGACGGTACGGCCTGATGCATCAACATGCCCAGGCCATCGATGATGACATGTCCACGGGTTTTGGCATCTTTCAGTAGATGCGTTTCCAGGGGATTATAAACAATGTCAAACACGCTGGCAGTAGAGCAGAGAGCACCAAGATCAACCGCCAGGGGTGAATGACCTTTCATGCCGGCGCTCGTTGCGTTGATGACAAGATGTGCAGTACCGGCCGCCTTGTTCCAATCCCTGAGATCGTCCGCTTCCAGCGCGCACGCTACCAGAGGCCCCAACTCCCGCACCAAGGACGCGGCCTTTTCCGGATGTCGGTTAAGGATATGGACATTGGCAGCGCCCAATTCGTCCAAAGCCAGAATTGCGCCGCGCGCAGCGCCGCCCGCGCCCAAAAGCACGACGTTGCGGCCTTTGAGGTCACCCAGCCTTTCGCGGATGGATTCACGCAATCCCACCATATCCGTATTGCGCGCCTCGATGTGACTATCATGGAAAATCAGGAGATTTGCAGCACGAGCAGTCTTCGCCGCGGCATCGCTTTGATCGGCCAAAGCAAACGCCGCCTCTTTGTGCGGCAGGGTTACGTTGGCGCCACGAAAGCCGGAAAGCTGCAACGCCCGGACCACGCGGGCGAAATTTTCCCGCGCCACCGCCAGTGGCACCAAGGCGCCGTCCACCTTGTTTTCCCTAAGCCAATAACCATGGAGGGTAGGCGAAATGGAGTGCACAATGGGCCAGCCGATTACCCCAGCAACCTTGGCAGCACCAGTGAGAGTCATGCTTTAAGCCACCCTTGCGTTCGCAATTCCTTTAGCACTGGCAGAAGTGGAAGTCCGAGGATGGAAAAATAGTCGCCTTCGATGCGGTCGAAAAGCTGGGCGCCCAGGCCCTCGAAATGGTAGCCGCCTACTGAACCCAACACCGCTTCTCCCTCCCGCGTAAGGTAATCATCGATAAACGCCTCGCTCAAAACCCGCATGGTCATGCCGGCGCGAGCCACATGACGCCAAATAATCTGGCCGTTGCGCGCCAGGGCCGCCGCGGAAATCAGGTAGTGAGTCCGCCCCGAGAGTTTGAGCAGCTCGGCCCGCAAAGATAGCAGATCCACACTTTTGTTGATCAGTTGGGATCCTAGCGCAAGGACTTGATCCGCCCCCAATACCATGTCGTGGGGATTTTGGTGCAACACGGCCAGCGCCTTTTGCTCTGCCAGATGGAGCGCAATGGCGTCCGGACCTTTGCCCTGGGAAAGCAGTTCCGCGGTCAGGTGCCGTTCAGCAATACCGGCGGATCGCGCAATGAAAACCACCCCGGCGGCCTCGAGCATGGCCTGCCGGGCGGGGCTCGCCGAAGCCAGTATCAGTCTGCTCACGACGCTTTTTCACGCCGTTCGGTCAGAAGATTCATCACCGACGCGGCAGTTTCCTCGATCGAGCGACGGGACACATCGATTGAAGGCCAATCCTGCTGTTCAAACAATTTGCGGGTGGCGGCGATCTCGGCACGCACACTGTCGAGATCGATATAGTTCGTGCCGCGTTGCTCTCCCATGCTGGACAGCCGGTTCCGCCTGACTTGGACCAGCCGGTCGGGAGATACCCACAGGCCCACAATGAGTGGGCTATTAGCTTGGCTAAGGACCGAGGGAACACCCATGCCCGGCACCAGGGGAATGTTGGCTGCACGTATACCCCGAATAGCGAGATAAACGCAGGTGGGCGTCTTGGAGGTCCGGCTGGCCCCCACCAGGATCACTTCGGCGTCTCGGATCGTATCCAGCGACTGGCCATCATCATGCTGGATGGTGAAATTGAGCGCCTCGATGCGGGCCAAATAACGCTGATCCACTTCGTGCTGACCGCCGGGGCGATGGGTCTCGGCGATGCCAAGGAATTTTGAAAGCTCGGTCACTGGCCGCTCCATCACATCCACGCAAGCGATGTTGAGCGAGCCGCATCGGATCAAAAGCATCTCCCGGAGACGCGGATTGACAAGGGTGAAAAACACCAACCCCGGACTTATGGCAATATGATCCACCGACCGCTGCAGCTGATGCTCGCTCCTCACCAGCGCGTAGGAATGTATCTGGACATCCGCACCTTCGAACTGAGCCAGCGCCGCATTAGCGATGGCATTCAATGTCTCGCCGGTGGCGTCCGATACGAGATGAATATGAAACTTTTGACCCACAATTGCCCCGATTGATCCACCAATCATCCCTTATGCCCTCTTGGCTGCCTTGTGGCCAATACCAAATAGTGGACACTTGTGAGTGCCATGTAGGGCTAAGGAAGACAGCTATGGACAAAATGCCGGCGCCCGCATTCTCACAAGGTCTTGAGTCACTTCGATTCAAGGACTAGACGGAAAAGATACCAACCAAAAATTCCACAACCCACAGGCCAATCATCATCTTCACCAACTCTTCTTAGGAGTCTTGTCTTGAAGGTTCTCTTGTGAAGTTAGGAATTGTCCTTTTCAATCTCGGCGGACCGGACGGTCTGGACGCGGTTGAGCCATTTCTCAGAAATCTGTTTTGCGATCCTGCTATCATTTCTTTGCCTGCAATTGCGCGGAAGCCCTTGGCGCGATTCATCGCACGGCGGCGCGCGCCCCTGGCGCGAGAAATTTATCGGCATTTGGGAGGACGTTCACCGATCCTGGAGGAGACCAATCGCCAGGCGCAGGCTTTGGAAAGCGCGCTTCGGACGCAACAATTGGATGTTAAAGCCGTAGTTGCAATGCGGTATTGGTATCCTTTCAGCGAGATGGCCGCGGAAATATTGCGGGATTTTGCGCCCGATCGCGTCGTGCTTTTGCCGCTCTATCCCCAATTCTCCACAACGACCAGTGCTTCTTCCTTTGAGGATTGGGACCGGGCGGCGCGCAAGGCGGGGCTTGGCGTGCCCGCTATCCGTGTGTGTTGCTATCCGTCCAATCGCGGTTTCATTGCCGGCCTGGCGGCAAAAATCCGAACAACGATGGAACATCCGCAGCAAGGTGTCTCCTATCGGCTGTTGTTTTCTGCACACGGGCTGCCCAAACGGGTGGTGGCGCGCGGTGATCCCTATCAGTGGCAAGTAGAAGGAACAGCGCTGGCCCTTGTGGATCAACTGGGGATAAAGGAATTGGATTGGGCCATTTGTTATCAAAGCCGGGTCGGGCCTCTCCAGTGGCTGGAGCCGGCCACCGACGACGAGATAAAACGCGCCGGCGCAGACGGGAAAGGCGTGGTGGTCGTGCCCATCGCCTTTGTCAGCGAGCATTCCGAGACGCTGGTGGAATTGGACATCGAGTATGAGAAACTTGCTCGCGCCTCGGGTGTGCCCGACTATCGCCGGGTAGCAACGGTGAGCGCGGACAAGACCTTCATAGAGGGATTGGCCCAATTGACGAGAAAGGCCTTGGCTGAAACGCTGCAGGAAGGCCAGCCTTGCATCAATGATGGTGACGCGCGTATCTGCCCACGGAAATTTGTGCGCTGCGGCTACAGAGAGACGAAATGATGGACGCCCTTCGAAACACGCTCGCTGATTACATACCCTGGTTCATTGCTTTTCACATTATCGCGGTGATCGCCTGGATGTCCGGCCTTCTCTATTTGCCCCGGCTGTTTGTCTATCACACCCAGACCAAGCCGGGCTCCGAAGGATCCGAACGCTTTAAGGTGATGGAGCGCAAGCTGCTCAAGGGCATTATTAATCCCTCGATGATTGCAGTGTGGATTCTCGGTCCGCTCCTGGCTTGGCTTACCAGCGCCTACCTGGATTTATGGCTTCAAATCAAATTCGTACTGGTCTTGATACTTTCCGGCATCCATGGCGTGCTGGTGCGCTGCTGGCGGTCTTTTGCCGAAGACCGCAACATCTACTCCGAACGGTTTTACCGCGTTCTCAATGAAATCCCCGCAGTGCTCATGGTAGCAATCGTGATACTGGTTGCGGTTAAGCCATTTTCATGATCCATCCCGGTTATTCCGGCTGCCGGGCTTGCGAAAAGAACTTAGCTAAAATTAGCGGGACAGCCGTGATCAACTTTGACAATCCATGTTTGCAAGCGCGCGAAATCACGCTATAAGAGCGTTGTTCTCCAGATCCGCGCGGCATGGGCTTCGGCCTGACGCCAGGCCATACGAAGGGTAGCGGATCCAGCCACTTTCCGATGATTCTTTTCCGGGGCTGACGCGCCCGTTTCATCGGTCCAATTCCTCTTTAGGTGCTCACAATGACGGTTCAAGAAGGCCTGCAAGCGATGAAGCTGCAGGATCTCAAAAATAAAAAGCCGGGCGATCTGCTGGCTTTCGCGGAGGAGCTCGAGATCGAGAATGCTTCCTCGATGCGCAAGCAGGACATGCTTTTCGCGATCTTGAAGGAACTTGCCGAGCGCAATGTGGAGATTCTGGGCCAGGGCGTGGTCGAGACCTTGCAAGACGGTTTCGGGTTTCTCCGCTCGCCAGAATCCAATTACCTGCCTGGTCCAGATGATATCTACGTTTCGCCCTCGCAAATCCGCCGCTTTGGCCTTCGCACGGGCGACACGGTTGAAGGGCCGATCCGCGCGCCCAAGGATGGAGAACGATACTTCGCGCTGCTAAAGGTTTCGACCATCAATTTCGAGGACCCGGAGCAGATCAAGCACAAGGTTCATTTCGACAACCTCACGCCGCTCTATCCCACCCGCTGGCTCAAGATGGAGCTGGAGGACCCCACCATCAAGGACAAGACGGGCCGGGTGATCGACATCGTTTCGCCCCAAGGCATGGGCCAGCGCGCGCTGATAACGGCGCCGCCCAGGACCGGCAAGACCGTAATCCTGCAGAACATCGCCAAGGCAATCTCGGCCAATCATCCGGAAGTGTATTTGATTGTGCTTTTGATCGATGAGCGGCCGGAAGAAGTCACCGACATGCAGCGCACGGTGAATGGCGAAGTGATCTCGTCCACCTTTGACGAGCCCGCCACGCGCCACGTCCAGGTGGCCGAAATGGTGATCGAGAAGGCCAAGCGCCTGGTGGAGCACAAGCGCGATGTTGTGATCCTGCTCGACTCCATCACCCGCTTGGGCCGCGCCTACAACACGGTTGTGCCCTCGTCAGGCAAGGTTCTGACCGGTGGCGTGGACGCCAATGCGCTGCAGCGGCCTAAGCGCTTCTTCGGAGCCGCACGCAATATCGAAGAAGGCGGCAGCCTCACGATCATCGCTACCGCCCTGATCGATACCGGCAGCCGTATGGACGAAGTGATCTTCGAAGAATTTAAGGGCACCGGCAATTCGGAAATCATCCTGGACCGCAAGGTGGCCGATAAGCGCGTCTTCCCAGCCATCGACATCATGCGTTCGGGCACCCGTAAGGATGAGCTTCTGGTCGAAAAAGGCACGCTGGCCAAAACCTATGTGCTGCGCCGTATTCTGGCGCCCATGGGCACGGTGGACGCGATAGAATTCCTGCTCGACAAGCTCCGGCAGTCGAAGAACAACGGCGATTTCTTTGAAAGCATGAACACCTAACGGTATTCATTTAACCCCCTCTGCCTCCGCACGCTCGAGAGCGTGCGACGGCATCTCCCCCTTCCAGGCGCTTCGCGCCGAAGGGGGAGCCGGGTCCCGACCAAGACGCACCAAAGCTTGTGCCGCCTAGTTGTGAGGCGGACGTTCATGCGGGAAGTCTTTGCTGTACTTAATTGAAGCTATAATTGCTTTGTGTTCAGCGATTTCTGCTTCGGCTGGAATTGTGACCGGGAACGCCTTCGATTGAAGACATAAGCATAGGGCGACGTCGCCTTTCTTGAACCACCAATCAATCCAAGTTCGATTGGGTCCGTAGTCCCCGTGCGTCACGCCTTGCACGCCGTTCACCGTAATTGACGGAGTGATTACATCGCTCTTCGTTGTGTAATCGATGAATGATTTTAGTTCGCTGAGTTCTTTGGTCGAAAGATGGGCAAAGAATTGGAATCTGCCGAGCTGAACAATCCAATGAGTAAGCGCAATTTGATAAGTACCGAGAGAAGAGGAAGGTCGGGAGACTTCCGCCGAAACCTCGGCGTTCCTTGGCAACGTTAGCCAATACGGCCCCAAGTCGACTCGAAATTGGCCCTCACCCATCGCCGATTGATCGTTCTCTAAGGGATCAAAACAGTTGCGCCCACCGTCTTCTTGGCGGCGAGTTCTTGCTGGGCCTTGGCGGCGTCCTTCAACGCGAAGCGTTGATTGACTGCGACCTTGACAGCGCCGGATTTCAGCACTGCGAATAGATCATCGGCAGTTTCGCGCATTTCTTGGGCGGTGCGCGTGAAATGCGCGAGCGTCGGTCGCGTCAGCATCAGCGAGCCTTTGGTGGCGAGGATGCCCAGCGGGAATGGCGACACCGGCCCTGAGGAATTGCCGAAGCTCACCATCAACCCGCGCACCTGAAGGCAATCGAGCGATGCCTCGAACGTGTCCTTGCCGATGGAGTCATAAACCACGGGCACGCCCACACCCTTTGTGATCTCACGCACCTGCTTTTCCCAGCCGGCCTCGCGCGTGTTGAGCACGTAATCGCAGCCATTCTCACGCGCTTGTTCGACCTTGTCGGGCGAGGTGGTGCTGCCAATAACGGTGGCGCCCAGATGCTTGGCCCATTGGCAGGCGATCTGGCCGACCCCGCCGGCTGAGGAGTGGAATACGATGGTTTCGCCCGCTTTCACGGGATGAATGCGGCGAAGAAGATATTGCGCCGTCATGCCTTTGAGCATGGCGGCGGCGGCGACCTCGTCGCTGACTCCGTCGGGCAGCTTCACCACCTTCTCGGCGGGGACATTGTTGGCCTCGGCGTATGCGCCGATGGCGCCGCTGCAATAACCCACCCGCTCGCCCAGCTTGAAACCGGTCACGCCGGAGCCCAGCGCCTCCACCACGCCCGCTGCTTCCGAGCCCAGGCCCGAGGGCAGCGGCAGAGGATAAAGGCCGCTGCGGTGATAAGTGTCGATGAAGTTCACGCCGATCGCAGTGTGCTTAATCCGAACTTGGCCCGGCCCAGGCGCGGGCAGATCGACATCCTTGTATTCCAGGACTTCGGGACCGCCAGTTTTCTCGAAGCGAATGGCTTTCATGGGGAGTCCTCAAGTAGCGAAGCGACAGGACATCAAACAAACAGTCCTCAAGGTGCGAAGCTATAGGATGTCGAATGGACTGCCCCTAGCTTAAATGCTGACGGAAAAAGGTGGCGCTGCGGATATTGGCATGATCGGCCATCGCCTTGTCGTAATGGGCGCCGCCCACCCGTGCAAAGGCGTGGTTCATTAGGGGATAGCGATGGATAGTGATGTGGGCATTGCCCTTCAAGCCATCCTCGATCTTGGCCTGTGCCGGGGGCGGGACATATTCGTCAGCTTCGGCGATATGCAGCATAAGGGGGTGGTTGATGTTCTTGGCTTCTTCCAGCCGGTTCTGGATATTGACCCCATAATAGCCTACCGCCGCGTCGGCATCGGTTCGCGCCGCAGTGAGGAAGGCCAACTGCCCTCCCAGGCAATAACCCAAGGCCCCCACTTTGCCGGTGCAGCCCGGAAGCGCGCGCAAGTAATCGACGGTTGATTGAATATCGACGATGCCCTCATCGATGTCGAAACGCCCCATCAGATCCAGCGCCTTCTTCCAATCCGCGTCACTCTTATCGGTGAGTTGGATA
>DATFSP010000105.1:0-11324 GCA_035262545.1 Rhizomicrobium sp.
CCGCATCGGCCTGATCGAGACGTTGTTGGAGATGGGCGCATCGATTCTCGTCACCAACCGGCGCTTCAGCGGCGGCGAAGAGATTGGCGATCTGGTGGTGTGCCATTCCGCGCTTAAGGGAGTCACTGTGCCTGCCGAGCGCGCGCCTTCGATGATCGACGAATATCCCATCCTGGCGGTCGCGGCTTCGTTCGCGGAAGGCGATACCGTGATGCAGGGGCTGGAGGAATTGCGGGTGAAGGAAAGCGATCGGCTCTCGGCTATCGCGCGGGGGCTCGCTGCCAATGGCGTGCGGTTCAGCGAAACGCCGGATGGCCTCAGCGTGCATGGCACGGGCAGGGTCAAGGGCGGTGGCACCGTTGCCACTCACATGGACCACCGCATCGCTATGGCTTTTCTCACTTTAGGTCTGGCCTCTGACGAACCGGTCTTGGTGGATGACACCGCCATGATCGCCACCAGTTTTCCAACTTATCTGGACCTGATGCGCGGCCTGGGCGCGGAGTTCGCATGACCGGGTCCATCGTCATCGCCGTGGACGGCACTGCGGCCAGCGGCAAAGGAACTTTGGCGAAGAAGCTGGCCTCGCATTTCCATTTTGCCCATCTCGATTCCGGTGCGCTGTATCGCCTGACGGCACTGGCCGTGCTCGAGGCCAATGGCGATCCCCGGAACGAAGACGATGCAGTAAAAGGTGTCCAGTCCATAGACCTGACGATGGCCGGCGACCCCGCCATCCGCACCGATAAGGTGGGGCAGGCCGCTTCGCATGTCGCCGCCATCCCGGCAGTGCGCCACGCACTGTTCGATTTTCAGCGGAGCTTTCTGGACAAGCCGCCGGGTGGAAGTTCCGGCGCGGTGATGGATGGGCGCGATATCGGCACAGTGATCTGCCCGGATGCAACGGCCAAGCTTTACGTTGATGCCCGCCCGGAACTCCGCGCCCGCCGCCGCTGGCTGGAATTGAAGGCCATGGGGATCGAGCGTGATGAACAAGACCTTCTGGCCGAACTCAGTGCCCGTGATGCGGCCGACAAGTCCCGGCCCATTTCGCCCCTGAAGAGGGCCCCCGACGCCGCCTTGCTCGATACCTCCGATTTGGGTATAGACGCCGCGTTCGCGGCTGCCCTAGCCTTGGTTTCACCAAGGATCCTGGGCGCGCTCAAGGACCGCCACAGGGGCTAAGGAGGCCCGGCGGACTTAGAGCCATCCGCTTACTCTTCCATCAACCCGCGCCCATGCGCATGCATGGGAAGTCCAATGGCGACAACCATTCGGCATGACACATAGTTCAAGGATTTTTGAATGGCCCGCGCCGCAGCCCAGACCAAGGTCAGCACCCAGGATTCCATTGCCATCCCCAGCCGCGACGATTTCGCGGCCATGCTCGAACAGAGCTTCGAGACGCAGAGCCCCCAGGAAGGGGCCGTGATCAAGGGCACGGTAGTTGCCATCGAGAATGATTTCGCCATGGTGGATGTGGGCCTCAAGACAGAGGGCCGCGTGCCGCTCAAGGAATTCGCCATGCCCGGCGTGCCCGCCAATGTGAAGGTGGGCGATGAGGTCGAAGTCTATCTCGAGCGCGTGGAGAACGCTCTGGGCGAAGCCGTGCTGTCGCGCGACAAGGCGCGCCGCGAAGAAAGCTGGATCAAGCTCGAGAAAGCCTTCAACGACCAGACCCGCGTCACCGGCGTCATCTTCGGCCGCGTCAAGGGCGGCTTCACGGTCGACCTGGACGGCGCCGTGGCGTTCCTGCCGGGAAGCCAGGTGGATGTGCGTCCCACGCGCGATGTGGGTCCCCTGATGAACCAGCAGCAGCTGTTCCAGATCCTCAAGATGGACCGCCGCCGCGGCAATATCGTGGTGTCGCGCCGCGCAGTCCTGGAAGAGCGCCGCGCCGAGGAGCGCACATCACTGGTAGCGAGCCTGCAGGAGAAGCAGGTGGTCGAAGGCGTGGTCAAGAACATCACCGATTACGGCGCCTTCGTGGACCTTGGCGGTGTGGACGGCCTGTTGCACGTCACCGATATCGCGTGGCGCCGCGTCAGCCATCCCACGGAGGTCCTGTCGGTGGGCCAGACCGTCACGGTCCAGATCATCAAGATCAATCACGACACCCAACGCATCTCGCTGGGCATGAAGCAGCTCCAGACCGATCCCTGGGAAGGCGTGGCAACCAAATATCCCGTGGGCGTGCAGTTCAAGGGCAAGGTCACCAACGTCACCGACTATGGCGCCTTTGTGGAGCTGGAGCCGGGCGTGGAAGGCCTGGTTCATGTCAGCGAAATGTCGTGGGTGAAGAAGAATCTGGCGCCGTCCAAGCTGGTGGCGCCGGGCACCGAAGTAGACGTGCAGGTGCTGGAGGTGGATTCCAACAAACGCCGCATCTCGCTGGGCCTGAAGCAGACCCAGGAAAATCCTTGGTCCGGCTTCACCACCCGCCATCCGGTGGGCAGCGTGATCGAGGGCGAGATCAAGTCGATCACCGAGTTCGGCCTCTTCATCGGCCTGGACAACGATATTGACGGGATGGTGCATCTTTCCGATCTGTCCTGGAGCAAGCCCGGCGAGGAAGCGATCAAGGGCTATGAGAAGGGCCAGATCGTCCAGGCCAAGGTCCTGGACATCGATGTCGAGAAGGAGCGCGTGTCGCTGGGCATCAAGCAGCTCGAAACCGACCCGATGGAGAAGGCGGGCGCAGGCGGCGGCGCGCTCAGGAAGAACCAGATCGTCACGGCGACGGTCACCGAGGTCAATGACGGCGGCATCGAAGTGTCACTCGCTGATGGCATCAGGAGCTTCATCCGCCGGGCCGATCTGGCGCGTGACCGCAATGACCAGCGTCCCGAGCGGTTTGGCAAGGGCGACAAAGTGGATGCGATGGTGACTTCGGTGGACAAGGCCTCGCGCAAGGTCACACTCTCCATCAAGGCCCGCGAAGTGGCCGAGGAGAAGGAAGCGGTAGCGCAATTTGGTTCGTCGGATTCCGGCGCGTCCCTGGGCGACATCCTGGGTGCGGCGCTGAAGAAGAAGACGTCCAAGAAGGATGATGCCGAGTAACCTCAAGCCTTATCTTTGGAAAATCAGGGCGCGTGATGCCTCACGCGCCCTTTTTCTTGGGTCGGATGGATCACACCTGCGTCTCAAATGCGTGTTCGCACCTTACGGTGCCGCTCAGGCGGGAACCAACCTTGGTGCTTGTTTGTTTGGCAGCAGAATCATGATCTGTCAGGATTTCAAACCGAGGAGCATCCATGGCTGCGAAGAAGAAGAGCGTGTTGGCCCAACAGGTCAACGAATTGGAAGATGCGGTGACCCGCCTGTTTACAGGCCAGGGGCCGGCAGAAGCCCCTAAGCCGGCCAAGCGCCGCAAGGCCAAGCGCAAGGTTGCGAAGAAGGCGCGCAAGGCCGCCAAGAAGACCGCGGGCAAAGCAAAGAAGGGCGTGCGCAAAGCAAAGAAGGGGGCCCGGAAAGCAAAGCGCAAAGCCAAACGCAGAGCGGGCCGCTAAATTTTCAAGATTTGCAGGAAGGGCGCGGCGGCTCGGACCGTCGCGCCCTTTTGCATGGGCGCGGTTTTTCGTACGCTGGTATAAGGATTGTACAGGGGGTTCCATGCGCAATTGGTCTTTTCTTTTGCTCGCCGCGGCCTCATTGCTCGCCGCGCCCGCCGCCGCAGCCGATCTTGTCTATCAACCGGGTGGCGCGGCCCAGGCCACCGATCCCGCCAATGCCACGCCCGTCGTGCAGGGCGATCGTTTTCGCGTCTTCGTGTTCGATCGCGATAAGACCCAAGATGCGGAGTTGCATCTGGAAGGGATCGACAATGTGGTCGTTCTAGACGGCGACGCGACCCTGGTTTATGGCGGCGAATTGACCGACGGCCGCATGATCACGGAAGGCGAATTTCGCGGGGGTTCATTGACCGGCGACACCAAGATCGTCGAACTGCACAAGAATGATATCGTCCAAGTCCCGGCCGGCATGGCTCAATGGATAAAACCCCACGGGCATATCCGTTATGTCGTGTTCCGCGTCCCGGGGCGGAAAGACTAGCGGGCTGAACTCGGCCGGCCCGACGATGAGCATCCGGTTTCTGCCCAGTCTCGCTTTCGGTCCTCTTCCCGCCTTGCCAGAAGGCGCAGATAATACGGCGTCAGTGGACGGAGATCCCGAATGGGAGACCTGATTCTCACCACCTATGATTGGGTTCCAGAGCCACCGCGGGGCTTTGTGCGTGACATCCGTGTGCGCTGGGCTCTTGAAGAGGCCGGATTGCCTTATCGCGTTGAGAGCACGCCCTTTCGTGGCCGGATTGCCGGGCATTTTGCGCACCAACCCTTCGGGCAGGTGCCATGGCTTACCGACGGCGACATCTCGATCTTCGAGAGCGGCGCGATCCTGCTTCATCTCGGCAATCGCAGCGATGCGCTGTTGCCTGCCGATCCGCGCGGGCGCAGTGAAGCGATTGAATGGCTGTTCGCGGCGCTCAACTCCGTCGAGATGGCGAGCCTGCCCTGGTCGCTAATGGTGATCTCTGGCGACGCGGGCGATACGCCAGCGTGGAAGCGGTTCAACGAATTTCTCGAAGTCCGGCTCCAGCACCTGGAGCCGGTGTTGGCTAGACGCGAATGGCTGGCCGGCGCCTTCTCCGTCGCCGACATACTCATGGCGGATGTACTGCGTCTGGTCGACCGTTTCGACAGGCTCAAGGGACATCCCGCCTGTCATGACTATGTTGCCCGCGCCACGGCCCGTCCGTCGTTCATGAAGGCACATGCGGACCAGATGGCGCATTTTGCCAGTGGCTAGGGAAAGGGATCGGGGGATCGCCATGAAACGCAGACATTTCATAGTGGGCGCTGCTGGCGCCGTTGCCGCTGCCGGCTTGCCGGCCGCTGCGCAATCCGCGCGCAAAGGCTTCGACTTCATCCAGGTCGATGTCTTCACCCAGACGCCACTGGAAGGAAATCCGCTGGCCTGCTTCCCTGACGCCGGCGGACTGAGCGATGCTCAGATGCAGAGTATCGCGCGCGAACTCAACCACTCCGAGACGACTTTCGTCCTGCCGGCTGCGGCCGGCGGCGATGCCCGGGTGCGTATCTTCAGCACGCAGAACGAGTTGCCCTTCGCCGGTCATCCCAGCCTGGGTACTGCGTTCGTGATGGCAATGACCCGGCCCGGCAAGACCTCGCTGGTGTTGGAAGAAAAGGTCGGTCCTATCCCCATCACTCTGGAACAACGTCCCGATGGCATGTTCGTCGAGATGACGCAGAACGAACCGGAGTTCGGCGCCAAGGCGGACCCAAGAATGCTGGCCGACGCTCTGGGTTTTGGTGTCGAAGAAATCGACGACCGTTACGCGCCGCAAATGGTCTCCACCGGATCGAACTTCCTGATTGTTCCGCTGAAAAGCGTTTCGACGCTGGCAAAGCTCGTGCTGGGCCACCAATTGCCGCCGGAACAGCGCGCTGTTTTCCGTGGCGGCATTTATTATGTCGTGACGGGCGAGCCTCAGATCGAAACCCGCCTGCTGGGCGCGACCAGCGAGGATCCAGCCACGGGCAGCGCGGTGGGCTGCGCTGCCGCCTTTCTGATCCAGAACGGCGTCCGCAAGCCCGACGAACGGATCGCCGTCCGCCAGGGACGCTTCGTCAACCGGCCCAGCATTCTTTACGTCCGCGCCGGCATGGCGAACGGCAAAGCTACCAATGTGCGCGTTGGCGGCTATGTGGTGGAAGTTGCGCGAGGCAGATTTACGGTTTGAACTCTTTCCGTATTACCGCGCTTCTTGAACCACCGGTGCGAAACGGTTTGCGCGCCGGCCCCAGAACAGATTGACCGCCAGCCCTGCCAGCACCAAAAGCGCCGCGGAAATTTTCCAGCCTTGCAATGGCTCGCCCAGGATAAGCGCCGACGCGGCAAAGCCGAAGACCGGCACGAGCAGCGACAATGGCGCCACGGTGGCGGCGGGGTAGCGCGCGTGCAACCACGCCCAAACACCATAGCCCAACATGGTATTGCCGACGCTTTGGTAGAGGATCACCGCCCAAGTACCCCAGCCCGCATGTGACAGGCCGGTGGCGATGGCTGGCCAGCCTTCGCGCCACAGCGACAGAAGATAAAGCGGCGGCATCGAGAAGATGCTGGCCCACACGACATAGGCCAGAGCATTCACTTTGCCTGCTTCCTTGGACGCCTGGTTCGCCAGCGCCCAGCTTGCCGCCGCGCCTAACGTCAATACCAGGCCCGCAATAGTTGTGCCCTTGCCGTTATGGGCCACGATCACACCCATGCCCGCGATCGCCAGCGCGAAGGCCATCAGCTGATAAGGCCTGAGCCGCTCGCCGCTGCGAATCATGGACAGGGCTATGGTGAAGAAGACCTGCATCTGGATCACCAGCGAGGCCAGGCCTGGCGAAATCATTCCATTCATGGCGATGAAGAGAAGCCCGAATTGTCCCAACCCGATTGCCAAGCCATAGAACGCCAGGTTCGCCCATGAAACTTTCGGCTTCGGCAAAAAAAAGACCATCGGAACCAGCACGAAGGTGAAGCGCAGCGCCGCGAAGAGTAACGGCGGCAGGGCATCGAGGCCGATCCTGATCACCGCGAAATTGACGCCCCAGACGAACACCACCAAGAGCGCCAGCAACAAGTCGCGAAAGGACAAATGAGTATGCACGCACCACCTCGCTTTCGGCCGGCAGTATAAGGGGAGCATGGCGACTTCAGCCCCGCGCTTTGCGCATGTCAGGGCGGAAAGCGAGAATCGCTAGGTTCAAGGTGAGGAGAACAGAGTCCGGGACTCACACGTAATAGGCCGTTCCGAATAAAAGTGTCCCCACCGCGCCCAGCCCGATAGCGGTGAACCAAAAAAAACGGCGCCGGGTGATGAGGCCGACGGTGGCAAGCGTGATGGAGATTTCGACCAAGGTAGCAGCGCCGGTGAGCCAGTCCGCGCGCTTTTCATGCTGGGCGCTGGCGGCAAGGCGGGTATCACGCTCCTTTTCCGCCTCGGTGGCCTGGAGCCAGGCCTTGTTCCCGGCGGCGCGCACTGTCTCACTGTCACGGTAGAAATGGCTCGACCCATTCTCGGCGGCAATGTCATCCATGTGACGCTTTAAAGTGTCGGCCTGGTACTCGTTCCAGGCGTCGGTGGCCTTGTCCTGGGCCAGGACCGCCCCCGACGACTCGGTAATGGCGCGGCTGCTCTCGATCGTCTCCAGGCTCCCGGCCCCCGCCGCCAGCACCGCCAGAACTGCAATGGTGACGGCAACCTTGGATATATAGGGATCGCGTCCAGGGGCCGGCCCAGCATGGGTGTGAGCTTCCAGTGCAAGTTCGTGCTCCATGGGCTCTCCCGTGTCCACAGGCGCGAACCCTAGCGGCGGTCCGGCAATGGGGTAATTGGCCAAAGGGCCGTCCCTGACCCTCCAACAGGGTTAACAGGACCTAGAAAAAAGCCTGAACTTTCAGATGGTTCCCGTTGACGGGGACCTAACCCTCTGACAATTTAATGCAACTGGGCGGCGTTACCCGTCCAGATCAAATGTCCCGTAGGGGCTGGGATGATCAAATCGGAACTTGTGGCGCGGCTGACCGCGCGATATCCGCATCTGTACCACCGCGACGTGGAACGGATCGTCACGACAGTGTTGGACAACATCACCAAGGCCTTGTCGGAAGGCCATCGCGTGGAGCTGCGCGGTTTCGGCGCCTTCTCGGTCAAGGTGAGGCCGTCGCGTATGGGGCGCAATCCGCGCACCGGCGAACCTGTGTCGGTGGGTGAGAAACGCGCGCCTTTCTTCCGCACCGGCAAGGAATTGCGCGAACGGCTGAATGGCAGTACGCCCACAGCGTGAATCCCGTCTTCGTTGCTCTCGATACGACCGACCTTGATCGCGCGCGTAATTTGGCCGCGCGGCTCAAGCCTTATGTCGGCGGGTTGAAATTGGGACTGGAATTCTTCAACGCCCATGGACCCCAGGGCGTGCGCGCCTTCCGCGATCTAGGGTTGCCGATTTTCCTCGATCTCAAGTTCCACGATATCCCCAACACGGTGGCGGGCGCGGCGCGCGCCGCGGCGGGCTTGGGCGTGGAAATCCTCAATGTTCATGCGGCGGGCGGCGAGGCGATGCTGAAGGCGGCGCGCCAAGCCGCCCATGGCGTCAATCCCAAGACCAAAGTGATTGCGGTCACGGTGCTGACCAGTCTTTCCGACGCCGATCTCGATACCACGGGTCAACGCGGCCCCGCCCAGGACCAGGTGCTGAGGCTTGCAGCGCTGACGCGCGATTGCGGATTGGCGGGCGTTGTCTGTTCGGCGCACGAGATCGCCTTGCTGCGCAAGACGATGGGGCCGGACTTCCTTTTGGTGGTGCCGGGCATCCGTCCTAAGGGCGCGGCGCTGGGCGATCAGCAGCGCGTGATGGGACCCAAGGAGGCGCTTGACCTTGGCGCCAGCATCCTGGTGATAGGCCGGCCTATCACCGAAGCTCAGGATCCTGTTTTGGCGGCTCGCGACATTGCGAGCAGCTTAAAATAGTTTCCTCGCCCTGAGCTTGTCGAAGGGTGAGGACGGCATCATCTTTCCGCGCGCTCCTCATCTTTCGTCCTCGACACGCTCGGGATGAGGAAGCTCAAGATGAGAATTACGGGGGCCGGTCTGGCGCCCACGAACTCCTCATGCTGAGCCTGCCGAAGCATGAGGACTGGGAGGTCTGTCAGCGCGATCCCCATCTTTCGTCCCTCGACACGCTCGCGATGAGGAAGCTCAAGATGAGGATCCTCGTCCGCTATCCAAAGAGATGCAGGTCGTGCGGTCTGTATTCGAATAGTCTCTCGACAAAGCGACATGCGGACTTTTGCTCGATTGCCGATCTCCGTGATGGTTTCCACTTGGGAATATTTGGAGCACCTAAGCCCCCAATATTAAACGGGGAATTGCCCCGGTTCCCACTTGCTTGATTTTGGGATCACCCAAGCCCATACAGCCGGTCCCATGCCAGTCCAGGTCAAAATCTGCGGAATCAATTCCCAAGCCGCCGCCGAGGCCGCCTTGCGTGCGGATGCTGAATTCGGTGGTCTGGTGTTCTTTCCTAAAAGCCCCCGCCATCTGACCCTTGAACAGGCGGCTCCCTTGGCGGCACGCATGCGTGGCCGGCTCAAACTGGTGGCGCTGGTGGTCGATGAAAGCGACGATGCGTTGGCCGCGATCGCAAATCGCATAAGACCCGACTATTTCCAACTGCATGGCAGGGAAACGCCGGGGCGCGTGGCCCAGATCGTAGCGCGCTTTTCCATTCCCGCGATCAAGGCGCTGCCGGTGGCTCAGCCGAGCGACCTAGGCCAGGCCGCGGCTTACGAAGAGATGACCGAGATGTTCCTATTCGACGCTGCGCCCGCCGCCGATGCCACCCGCCCCGGCGGGCATGGCGCCGCCTTTGATTGGCGGATGCTGAAGGACGCGATCGTGCGCCGCCCCTGGTTCCTGGCCGGCGGCCTTAATCCCGAGAATGTGGCGCGCGCCATCGAAGTGAGCGGCGCGGAGCGCGTGGATGTTTCCTCGGGCGTGGAAAGCGCGCCCGGCGTCAAAAGCGACGCGCGCATCGCGGAATTCGTGGCTGCGGCCAAGGCGAAGGTGGGCGCATGAACCTCATTCCCAATTCGCTGCGCGCGGGGCCCGACGCCGAAGGCCGTTTCGGCGCCTTCGGCGGCCGCTTCGTCGCCGAGACCTTGATGCCGCTGCTGCTCGATTTGGAAAAGGCCTATGACGCTGCCAAGAAGGATCCGTCCTTCCACAAGGAATTGAGCGGGCTGCTGACCCATTATGTGGGCCGCGAGAGCCCGCTTTATTTCGCGCCGCGCCTCACCGAGCATTTTGGCGGCGGGAAGATTTACTTGAAGCGCGAGGACCTCAACCACACCGGCGCGCACAAGATCAACAATTGCATGGGCCAGATTTTGTTGGCGCGGCGCATGGGCAAGACCCGCATCATCGCCGAGACCGGCGCGGGCCAGCATGGCGTGGCCACCGCCACGGTGGCGGCGCGCTTCGGCCTGCCCTGCGTGGTCTATATGGGCGAGGTGGATACCGAACGCCAAAAGCCAAATGTCTTCCGCATGCATCTGCTGGGCGCCGAAGTGCGTCCCGTCAAATCGGGCTCGCGTACCTTGAAGGACGCCACCAACGAAGCGCTGCGCGACTGGGTCGCCAATGTGGAGGACACGTTCTACATCATCGGCTCGGTGGTGGGCCCGCATCCCTATCCCACGATCGTGCGCGACTTTCAGACCGTGATCGGCAGCGAGACGAAAGCCCAGATGCAGGCGCAGGAAGGAAAGCTGCCCGATCTGGTGGTGGCCTGCGTGGGCGGTGGTTCCAACGCCATCGGCATGTTCCATCCCTTCCTCGATGATGCCGATGTGGAAATTCACGGCGTCGAAGCGGCGGGCGAGGGCGTGGAGACGTCGCATCATGCCGCCACCATCTCCAAGGGCTCGCCCGGCGTACTGCATGGCGCGCGCTCGTATCTTTTGCAGGACAAGGAAGGCCAGGTGCAGGAAGCGCATTCGATTTCCGCCGGCCTCGACTATCCCGGCATCGGCCCCGAACATGCCTGGCTGAAGGACATCGGACGGGTGAAATATGTTTCCGCGACCGACAAAGAGGCGCTGGACGCATTCCAGCTTCTCTCCCGGCTGGAAGGCATCATCCCGGCGCTGGAATCCGCTCATGCGCTGGCGCATGTGGCCAAGGTCGCGCCCAGGATGCGCAAGGACCAGACCATCGCCGTCTGCCTGTCGGGGCGCGGCGACAAGGATGTCTTCTCCGTGGCAGGGGCACTGGGAGTGAAACTGTGAGCCGCATCGCGCAGCGTTTCGCGGAACTGAAGGCGCGGCGCCGCGCCGCTTTCGTGCCCTTCATCACCGCGGGCGATCCGGATCTGGAAACCTCGCAGGCGATCTTGAACGCGCTGCCGGACGCGGGCGCCGATCTGATCGAGCTGGGCATGCCCTTCACCGATCCCATGGCGGACGGTCCCGCGGTCCAGGCCAGCAGTTTGCGCGCGCTCAAGGGCGGCGCCACCATGGCGCGCACGCTTAAGATGGTGCGCGACTTCCGCGTGCGTGATGCCATGACACCCATCGTGCTGATGGGTTACTACAATCCAATCCATGCCATCGGCGCGGATGCGTTCGTGAAAGAGATCGCGGCGGTGGGCGCCGATGGATTGATCATCGTGGATCTGCCGCCGGAAGAAGATGCCGTGCTGCAAGGGCCTGCCAAAGCCTGTGGCATCGACGTGGTCCGGCTGGTCACG
>DATFSP010000106.1:0-3830 GCA_035262545.1 Rhizomicrobium sp.
TTGCGTAGCCGCCCTTTCGGAGCGCGCCCTTAATACGGTCGTAGAAAGTCTCGCCAAATAGTGCCTTGCCTGGGCCCACCGGGTCGGGCCGGTCGGCAATGACAAGATCGAAGGCGTTCTTGGACTGCTGGCGGCCTAGATATTCGAACGCATCGGCTACTTCGAGCGTTAGCCTTTTGTCCTTAAATGCCTTGCCGTTGATGGAACCGAAATGCTTCCTGCAAAGCTCGATCACCCGCCCATCGATGTCAACCAGAACCACTTCCTTGACGCTGGCATGCTTAAGCGCCTCGTCGGCGATGGAGAGATCACCCCCGCCCACGATCATCACTCTCTGCACCCGGCCATGCTCGAGCATCGGCAGATGAGTGAGCATGTCCGCGTACGCGCTTTCGTCGCGGCTGGTGATCTGGACGATGTCGTCCAGCGTCATGACTCGGCCGTTGGCCACGGTGTCGAAGATCCGGATGTGCTGGTAGCGGCTCTTTTCGTCCGCCAGGACGCGGGTGACATCCATAATCTGGGCGTAACCTTTATGAAGGCGTTCTTTAACGCGCGAGAGCTTGGCCATAACCATTCCTTAAAACTTGTGGCACTTCGCGCCGTATAGGGCGCGCTTTTGTGCGTGTCTATCGCGTCTCTCTGGCGGCGTTGCGCCAGGCTCGCCAGCCACGGCGGAACAAAAAAAATTGCCATGCGGGGAAATTTTTTCTTGCATGAAAGGAAAGCGTGCCTATATTCCCGTGACCCCGCGAGAAAAAAAGCGGGAAAAAGCGGCGCAGGGTGACCCCCTTCGTCGCTTTCTTCTTTAGGCGCGTCCGGAAGTCCAAAAGGCCAAGGCGCAGGTGTCAACTCTAAGACGGGTAGGTGCTTGAATGGCTCGACTCAATCTGGTGGCGGCGAACAAAGAAGCAAGGGCGCCTCGCGTCCGCGCGACTGCGAGGCCGGTTCCCGTGGTTGTCCCCTCCAATGACGACCAGAAAGATCACTTCATCACGAGAAATGGCCTCTCCTATGCGGGAAGCCACCTCATCATCGACCTTTGGGAAGCCGAAGGCCTTAACGACCGCGAGCGGATCGAAGCTGCTCTTATCGATGCGGTGAAGGAGGCGGGGGCCACGTTGCTCCACATTCACCTTCACACCTTCGAAGAGGGCGGTGGTATCTCGGGCGTGGCGGTGCTGGCGGAAAGCCATATCTCGGTCCACACCTGGCCCGAGAAAGGCTACGCGGCTTTCGACGTTTTCATGTGCGGCGATGCGGAACCGCGTAAGGCACTGGATGTGTTCAAGCGTGCCTTCAATCCCGGCCGCATCGTGGTCGGCGAACATAAGCGCGGCGTGCTCTAAGCCGGCCGCGTGACGTCATCTGTCAAAGGGGCGGAAACAATGTTTCCGCCCTTTTTTCTTTGTTCTAGCCCCCACCCGCCTCGCTCGGGCAAGCCCTCGGAAGACACCTTCCCCCGCCAATGGGTTCGTCCATGCGGGAGAAGAAAGTCACGACCAGGCCAATCCACGCCGGTTGTAGCTTGGCCGAGACCCGACTCTACCTCGCGCGTGGGTCAGCGCGCAGGCGGGAGGTGCCCGTTGCTGGCTCGCAAGCCAGCGAGGGAGGGGTAAATGGACAGGCGCCGGAATGCCGTGGCTTGTTCCGTTCAACAAACCTGACGGTACCGCATGCATGACCCCGATGCCGAGGATGTTGCCAAAGCCGGGCGGGGCGACCGTGATGCGGCAGCGCGCTTGATCGCACGCCATGGCGCCAAACTTCTCACAGTGGCTCAACGCATGCTGACAAATCGGGCCGAGGCCGAGGACGCCGTGCAGGAAGTATTCCTCCGGCTTTGGACTCACGCCGGGCGTTGGCGACCGGGTGGCGCTAAATTCGAGACTTGGCTTTACCGGGTGACGCTCAACCAGTGCTATGACCGGCTGCGCCGCCGCCCTACGCGGCCATTGGAAGAGGCCGCCGAGTTGGCCGACGACACGGCCCTGCCAGGCGCCAGGCTTAGCGAAAAACAGATCGGCCGGGAGATTGCCAACGCTTTGGAGACTCTTCCGGAACGGCAGAAAGCTGCCATTCTGCTTTGCCATTTTCAGGAATGCGGCAATATCGAAGCGGCGGAGATTATGGGTCTCTCCGTTGAAGCCTTGGAATCCCTTCTGGCGCGCGGGCGACGGGCCCTGCGTGCGCGGCTTCAGCACCTGAAGGATTTTGCAGGAGACGGGCGATGAGGGATGACAGTTCCGACCGGATTTTCACGGATCGCGCGCTGGCGCACCTGTCGGCTGAGTTTTCCGGGGCCGACTACGAGGCGGCGCTGCTTGCGGCTTACGATGCCTGGAACGCCAGACGTGCTGACGGACACTGGGCTGCGCTGCGAGCGAGCCTTCGACAGATTTCCGAATCTGTCTGGCCGGGCGCGCCGCTCTGGGCGCCTGCTTCAGCCATCACTTTCGCGCTGCTCTTGGGTGCAGGCTTAGGCGTGGCCTTGCCGTCCGTGGTCCCGGAAGATCAACCAGTTTTTTCATTGGAACAGCCCGCCGGCTTCAACCTGTCATCCGCCGGCACCGCGCAGGAGGATCCCTGATGCCAGATCAGGCGCCGTCGCGCACCCGCACGACCCTGATGGTGATGTCGCTGTGCCTCAATGTGGGGTTGATCGCGCTCATCCTGGTGGGGATCGGGCGCGTGGGTCAGGGTTTCTTCGCCGGACCGGGCATGATGGCGCCTGCCCAGATCGCGCGGGCCTTGCCTGATGCCGGGCGGCAGAAAGTGCTGGGCATCATGGCCGAACATCGCGACGCCTTGCGCGAGAAACGCCGCGCCGCGCGCGCCGCGCGGCTTGAGGTATTCCGTGTCTTCACCGCACCCGCATACGTGGCGGGCGATCTTTCTCAGGCACTGGATGAAGTACGCGCCGCCGACTCGGTGCTGGAGGAGGAGTTCGTGGCGCAACAGCGAGACGTCATCAACTCACTCACTCCGGACGAGCGCAAGCTGATCGCCGATCGAGTGCATGAAAGGCGCGGCCGTCCCTGGTGGCGAAGGATACTACGTCAAACCCCTCCGCCCTCCGCACGCTGAGGCGTGCTACGGGCACCTCCCCTTCCAGGCGCTTCGCGCCGAAGGGGAGGATGGTCACGACCAAGACGTACTAGCCTATTGGCGAGATATGGTTCGCCAGATCAGGCATCCAGATCGGAAGGATCTGATTACACCAGAGGGCTTCGGTGGCGCGGTCCATCAACCGGGCACCCGTCAATTCCCAGCACCCGTAGGGGCTTTCGAGACGATAAGCGCTCAATAGAGGACCAGGCCGACTAGCGTAATCCAAATTCTCCACCGCATTGGTTGTTGCCCGCCAGTCAGCCAAGGATTTTGCTGGCGACTTCGTACAGATTGGGCGAAAGCCCTTTCAAGGCCAGGATCGCTTCCAGTTCCGCGCGTATCAGTCCCTGTCGCGTGCCGTCATAGCGCCGCCAAGTCTCGAAGGCGCCGCCCAGCCTTGCTGCGACGAGCGGATTTACTGGATCAAGCGTACGAATAACTTGGCCGATCAGCCGGTACCCGGTTCCGGATTTGTCATGAAAGCGCAGATGATTGGCGCTGAAGGCCCCGATCAGGGCACGCACGCGGTTGGGATTTTTGAGATCGAAGGCGGGGTGTTTCATCAGGCTGGTGACCGAAGCAGCAGTTTCAGGCAAGGGAGATGCGGCCTTCAGGCTCATCCATTTGTCCAACACCAGGGGATCACTGCGGAAGCGGTCATGAAAATGCGTGAAGGCGCGCTCGCGAAGCGGGCTCTCCATGCGGGACAGGGCCGCCAG
>DATFSP010000107.1:0-3894 GCA_035262545.1 Rhizomicrobium sp.
AACAGGTAATACGCGAGAATGTCGTCATTGATATTCCAGCTTAGGCTGAAGCGGCTCTTGAAGCCGGCAAAGGTCTTGTGGTCGTTATGGGCATCGAGGTCGTGCTTCGGGAAACTCGCGTAGCAGACCAGAATATTCTCGCAACCCGTGCCGGTCGTATAGACCGATCCCAATTCAAATTCCCGGTATTGAAACCAGCGGGTGCCGGCGGTCACCGTCAGAACTTTCGGAATGATATCGAAATCGACCGAGCCGAAAAACGCTGTCTGGTTGTAGCCGCGCTGCACATCCTCGCCGAACGCCGTGCTGTCGCTGCGGACGCCAGGCTGATTTGCCGTGGCTCCGGGGTAGGTCGAGACAAGGCCAAGACAGACCGGCTCACCCGCCACTTGCTGGCTCAGCAGCGTCGGAGTGCAGGACGGAATGGTTTTGTAGTTGAAGTTCATATTGTCGTAGATGCGGAACTCTTCGTAATAGGCACCTGCAATGGCGCGCAGGCGCCAGTCATCCGGCGTGCTGATGCGGAATTCCTGGCTCAAATGCGTGCTTCTGATCGCGTCGTGCCAGTTCGTCACCGGCGAATTGCACTTCTGCGGCCCACCCTGGTCGATCACGCCGTACGCCGCGCTGCCACCACCGGAGCATGAATAGTACACGCCATAATAGGTGCGAGTGTAATTGGTATATTCCATCTGCTGATCGATATGGCGTGTCGTCCAGCCCCCCGTGTAAATTACCGAAAGGTCGGCGATCTTGCCGTTCACGGTCCAGGCGGTGTTGTAGTAATCGTCCTTGTTCCAGGAGGGTGAAAAGGCCGTCACCTTCAGGGGGCTGAGCGCCTGGAAGTTCGAGCCGATCGGGTATTCCACCGAAAGGCCCTCTGCATCGAGTTTCTGCAGACTTTCGCTGATCAGTATGTTCCAGTCGGGATCGATGTCGTACAGCGCGGAAAGTCGCGCACCCTCATGGGTGACGGGATTCTGGTTTTTGGCGACGAGCGAGGAGTTGTTCGCGATCGGTGCGCCCTTCAATGTGCACCAGCCTTTTCCGCCCTGCTGCCACGCGTTGGTCCCACCGTCCGGGCAGACACCCGCTGCGTTGGGGTTGATGCCCAGCACGACATTGCCCGGATCCTGGTCGTTGCGGATGAATTGGCTATAGATATTGTCGATGTAGCCGCCTTGGCGGTCGTCATACAGCACAAGTCGCACAGCCAGCGCGTCCTTGAGCAGGGGAACATTGAACACGGCATAGGCGCTGGTGTTCGGATCGCCGCCACTGGTCATGCTGTAACTCATTTCGGCCTTGGCGCTGAACGCCGAAACATCGGGCTTGTTGGTGATGTAGCGGAGCGCACCGGCCTCGGCACCGCCGCCGAACAGCGCACCCTGCGGACCTTCCAGAACCTCAACGCGCTGCATATCCACCATGTAGATGTCGACATTGCGCGCAGGGAACTGCATCGACTGTTCGTCGAGATAGATCGCCACATTGGGATAAAGGCCGACGGTTCCGGTTGACTGGTTGCCGCGGAAGCCGTTGCTGAGGCCGCGCATGAAGATTTCGCCCTGCCCCGGCCCGTTGTTGCCATAGGAAATGTTGGGCGTGTATTTCAGGAGATCGTCGAGCGTTTCGACATTGATGTCCTGCAGCGATTGTCCGGAGAACGCCTGCAGCGTCATCGGGACATTTTGCGCGCTCTCATCGCGGCGGTTCGCCGACACCACAACACTCTCGATACCGGTTGCGGCGGATGCGACGGTCTGCCCAAAAGCAGCCGCGTTTCCGCTTACCAATGCTGCAACAGCACAGGAAATCAAATATTTGGCTTTCATCGATCGGCCCCCGCAAGTCAATGGAATATGACTGCCCCGCCGGCATGCCCGAGCGGCTTGCCGGGATTACGCGCTTTTTGAAATTGACTTTTGTTGATTGACTTTTGTTGGAGACTGAAAGCGTCGCATGACGCTTCGGTGAAGGAATGACTTCAGACTCCTGAAGACCGGCACCGACACCTGTGGCGCCCTGTCGCGTGGCAAACGAGATACGCCACTTGTGTCGATCAGTTTAGGCTTTTGTGACCATGACGATCAGGTCCCGCATCATGGGCAAAAAATCGGCAAAGGCGCGTCCCGAAATTTCCTCGCGTTTGCCCATGTCATCGAACCGTCTCAGTTGGACGGCGGCCTGCCAGAAGGGCGCGCGTTCAAAAGCTTGCGCTTGCGCCTGGTCGAACGGCCCGCCCTGGAGCTTCAGTGATTGCTGGGAGGCAGCGCTCAACCCGGCCCAATATTGCGGTTCTGTGAAGCAAAGATAACGCTTCGCGGCGACATGCAATGCGACGGGCCAGTACACGCTTTCGGGAAAAATGCTTTCGAGAATGCGGGCGCCCACCGCTTCATGGCGATCGTCAAACCGGCCCTGCGTCACATCTTCTTCTTTTTCAAGGAGGTGACCGATGTCATGCAGAAGGGCGGCAACGATCAGGCTGGGCGGCGAGCCCTCGGCTTCGGCCAGGATGGCGCATTGGAGGGCATGCTCGATCTGTGTCACGCCCTCGCCGTAATGCAGGCCCCCGCGCGCGGCATAAAGCTGGTCGATGGCTGCAAGGCTCTTTGGGCCGGTCATGCCTTCTCCGGATGAAGCAGGCGGTGGTGGAAGTAAACGCCAGATCCGACGACCAAAACCAGCCCTACCAGGGCGGCGGACCAGGAAATCACAACCAGAAACTCGACCCAGGAGATTCTGACACCCACGAAATTGTACAAAACCAGCAAGGCGACAGAACTCATGTAGCCGCAAGCATCCGCGACATAGATCAGGAAACCGGCGGTGCCGGTGCGGCCGGTGGCGGCAATGAAGCGGTCAAACAAAAGGGCGTTGAACGGCGTATAGCCGAGATAGAGACCGGCCCCCAGCGCGATCATCCAGGCGACCGGCCCGATCAGATGCGTCTTGAATGCGACCGAGGATATCCCCGCCAGGACCAAGCCCACCGCTACAAGAGCCAGATTGGCCATGAAGGCCCGCCGGTTATCACGGATGAACATCACCAGCGCCAACGTCACCAGCACTATGACGGCAACCGGCAGTTCCGACAGGGTGAAGATTTCAGCGTCGTTCTTGAAGCCGAGCCCGGTCCAGATCTCGACCGCGAAATTGTCGCGGAAATCGCGCAGCGCCGTCAGGCCAACATAGATGACGATCAGGCCGATCAGGCCGGGCGCGAAGGCGGCGAACATTGCCCGGCGGGCAGGCCCGTCCATGGGCACGCGCGCCACCCTGAGCCGCTCGTCCTCGGCATTGGGCGGTGGCAGAACGGCAAGTCCCGCAACGCAGACGATGAGAAGCGGCGCGAATATCAGTCCCGTCAAGGCTGGCATCCAATATTCATTGGCCCAGCCTTGAAGCATCACGCTGGCGCCCACCGACTTCACCGCGCCGGAAGAGACAATGAAACTGGCGCAAAGCATCGCGCCCAGCACTTCCGAGACCCGGCGTCCTTCCAGAAAGCCAAACACCAGCCCCCAGATCATGCCCAGCGCAAGGCCGTTGGCGAAAAGGCAGGGCATGTTCCAAGGCGCCGGTATCAGCGCGAAAAGGACCAGGAAGAATTCCGCCGCGCCTATCAGCACCAAAATGGCCGCCGCCCGCCGGTGCGGTGGCATTTCGGAAACCAGCTTGATCCCCGCCACCTTGGAAAGCGCGTAACCGAATACTTGTGCGATCACCAGCGCGATCTTGTATGCGACAATGACGGAAGCCACGTCGGCGTAACTCGCCACCGTGAAGGGCCGGCGAAATCCGTACATGGCGAAATAGGCGCCGAATGCCATCAACCCGCCATAGGTAGTAAAGACCGGGGCCGAAGCGCGCGCCAGCCAAGCCCGCAGG
>DATFSP010000108.1:0-2955 GCA_035262545.1 Rhizomicrobium sp.
TCTGATGCGAATTTTGGTTTTGGTAATTCTGGCGGTCGGGGCGGTCCATGTAACCGCGCCGTCGGGGGCCCAGACGTACGATCCAAATTACCCGATTTGCCTGCATATCTATGGGAGGGACGGCAGCTACATTGCGTGCGGCTATACATCGATGGATCAATGCAGATCATCGGCGTCGGGCCGCGCAGCACAATGCATTATCAACCCATACTATGCGCGCGGATATCGGCGAAAACACCACGTCCACCGGCCAAAGTGTTGGTTTAGGACACGTGCTGATAAATCGGGCCGCTGCGGATCAGGGCGCGATGAGCGTTTCCTTAGCGGCGGCGCGAAAGAGGACATCGCCCGAGGTCCTGGTCGTGCTCTAGGGCGGCAGCTGGTCGGCGTGTAATTTACCCCCCAAGGTCATCCTCGTCCTCCCAATCCTCCCACTCTACATCATGGGTTTCCAAGAATCTGGAAACGGCTGCGCCAATGGTTGGAAAGAAATACCTCTCGCCAAACTGTGTGAACAAGCCAAATCGCTTCAGCTTGTCCTTTACGGGATCTTTGAGTTCGGCAAAACAAAGCTCCATACCTCTCGCATGCAATGTCTCGTCCAATTCGGCGAGGATGTCGGCGGCGGTGACGTCCACGCTTGTGACCGGCTCCGCCGCAACCACCAGCCAGCGCACCGGCGTCGGCGATTTGGCCACGGCATCAAGTGCGCGCTCCTTGAAGAATTCGGCGTTGGCGAAGAATAGAGGTGCATCCCATCGAAACAGGACCAGCCCGGGAATTAGCCGGGCGTCCGGATATCTTGTGATGTCGTGGAAACCTTTGACGCCGTGGGCGCGACCCAGGACGGCGGAGTGCGGGCGCCAGCCGTCCCATAAAAACTCGGCGATGGCTATGACAATGGCCAAGCCTATTCCCGGAATCGCCCCGAGCGCGGCCACGCCGACAAAGCAGACGATCGATAGCCAAAACTCCCACTGCTGAATCCGGTAGATGCGTTTGAGGTCCGTGACCTCGATCAGGCTGATGGCGGAGGCGATGACCACAGCGGCCAATGCGGCGGTGGGCAGGTGCCGAAGCAGGTTTGGCGCCACCAGCAGAAGCAAGGCGATCGCAACCGCGCTAACGATGCTGGTTAGCTGGGTGCGGGCGCCGGCGGCTTCCGCAACCGGAGTACGCGAACCACTGCTGCTGATTGGGAAGCCTTGAAAAAAACCGGTCGCCAGATTGGCCGCGCCGAGCCCTACCATCTCCTGATTGGGATCGACAGAAGTGCCTAGTCGTGCAGCGTAAGCGCGCGAAAGAACACTGGTGTCGGCAAATGACACCAGCGCGATTGCGCCACCGCCGGTCAGCACCGGGAGTATATCGGCGTAACCGATCTGCGGAACGCCAAAACCAGGCAGACCTTGCGGAAGAGGGCCGAGAACCTTCACACCATAACGGGCAAGATCTAGCGCACCGACCACAGCGGTCGCCGCCACGACCGCAATTAAAATGCCTGGTAGCCATTTGTGGTTCTTGAGAAGCAGGATAACTGTCAATGTGCCGAACCCAATTGCGAATGCTAGCCAGTTTGCTTTCCCTTCAAGGATTGCGCTGGCAACTGCCCAAAGGCCTCGCAAAGGTCCTTCGCTCTCGATGGAGAAGCCGAGGAGTTTTGGCAGTTGGCTAGTCAGTACGGTCAACGCAATTCCATTCATATAGCCGTAGCGTATCGGCTTGGAGAGGAGCTCAGTCACAAAACCCAAGCGAGCGACGCCCGCCAGAATACATACCGTGCCTGAAACGATTGCCATCATACCGGCGAGCGTTACGGCGCGAAGAGGATCGCCCCCGGACAAGGGAGCAACAACGCCGAGGATGACGGCTGCCAAAGCCGAGTCTGGCCCGAGGACGAGAATACGGCTTGGGCCGAACAGCGCGTAGATCAGCAGCGGTACGATCGTTGCATAGAGACCATGGATGCCAGGCAAGCCCGACGCCGCCGCGTAGGCAATTCCAACTGGGACCAGCATCGTCGCCAGGACCAACCCGGCAAAGATATCGCTCGGAAGCCAGGCCGCCTCATATCGACGAAGAGTGTGGAGCCCTGGCAACCACTGGATCCAATGCTTCATTGGCGGTCACTCCCAAACCCGGTCGGGCTCTCAGCCGCGTGCAATGCCTTGGCCGCGATTGGCGCGGCTCGAATCCACTTCAGGCTATTGTGCCTTTGGCAGGCTGAACAGGGACAGACTGCCACCTCCCCGTCTGGTCATTCGCGTCGATTGGGCGCATTTCGGATAGGTTCGGGCTACCTTTGATACCTGACGTGGAGACAAGCGTTAAGAATAGTCGAAGGGCACAACAGCGGACGCGTCGGTGGGCCCGCACGGCTGCGCCACGTCGGCTACACCCGCGTGCGGTGTTAGGGCCTACAGCGCGCGGCACGGCTTTGCATGTTGCGCAAAGCCGCGCCCGCTCGTCCAGCCATTTCGGCCATCGACAATATCAAACGCGCACAGGTGGTCTAGCGCGGTCCCACCGTCACAGGCAGACGCGCACCGGCGGATGCGTGCGCGGATCGCCGATCTGGACGCCTTAACACCGCAGCACGAACGGGCCCGCATTCCAGGCTCCCAAGCCATGAGCATGATTGACCGCTGCGGGATTGAAGCGCACACCCGGCGGCAGGGGCTGCGGGTTGAGTGCAAAAGCGGGCGTCGCCAACGCCAATGCGGTTGCTGCCAGCGACAGGATGCGAAGATGTCTGGTGAACGTTATGGATGCCTCCTTGGTCTGATCGGCCTTCCGGCCTGCTGATTTGGTTACAGCCTCCGAGGCACGGGTACTGTGCGCCACCTCACTCAAAAAGATCGATGATGTCCGCCTGCCCCAACTTCGCAGCTAGCCGGTTCAAGCCGGATTTTGTTTTCCTGCTCCTCTAAGCGCGCGCGTCAATTCCCGGACATC
>DATFSP010000109.1:0-3385 GCA_035262545.1 Rhizomicrobium sp.
CCAGCCTCGGCCGCAATTAAACGCTACTTCGACATCACCGTGACGCGACCAACACTGGTGTCGCCGGCAATCAGATTGTCGCGGGGATCGAAAACCCAGTAGCTTGCTTCGGTGAATTGGCCGGTGCCAATGCCCATGCCGTTGCCCACCGCGCCCACCACTTTGCCGTCATGGTTGAGCTTGAGGAACTGGCCGTCCTGGCCCGAGGCCATCCAGGGATTGCCCTGATGATCGAAGTTCAGCGCGCAGACGAGATTGCGCATCTGCAAGGTCTTCACGAAGCGGCCGTCGGCGGTATAGACCACGATGCGGTACTGCTCGCGGTCGCCGATCCAGACATCGCCATTTTTGGGATCGATCGCCAGGCCATGGGTCGAGTCGAACTTGCCCTGCCCCACTTCATCACCGAACCACTGGCCCACGAATTTACCGTCGGCAGTCAGGTGCAGGATGCGTGCGGCTCCGATCGTGTTGGCGGGGTCGTCATTGTCCACATCATTTGGGCTCTCATTGGCGTGACCCTCGGCGATATAGAGGTCGCCATTGGGCGCGAACGCAACCATCACAGGTTGCCATAACAGCCGCTGGCCCTTTGCCTCGTCCCAGTCGCCGCGATGGCCCTTTGCACCGATCGTCATCAAGAGCTTGCCCTCGGGTGACAGCTTCATCACCGTGGCCAGGCCATTGTCGACGATCCAGACATTGTCGTTCTTGTCCACCGCCATGCCATGCGGCTTGTCCTGATGGCCAATCACGCTTTCGGGCACTTCCAGAACCAGCTTGTGGTTGGGATCGAACTTCATCAGCTGGACAACGCCCGCGGGCGAGCGCTTGAACGCCCACAGATAGCCCTTGGAATCCAGCGCGACCGAAGGCAGGCCGCCGATGCCCTTGGGCACCACATAGGGATAAGAAAATTTGTAACCCATGTTGTTGTTCCACTCGACGCGTGCGAGCGCGCTGCGGGCAAATCCGCCTTTCCTGCCGCAGACGATGGAATGGCTGCAGGAGGGGCCGGACTCCCCGCCCGGCACGCGCGGCGCGCCGCCCATCATGGCGCGGCGTTCCTCGCGCGGGATCACATGGACGGTGCCGTCCGCATCCACCAGCGTGAATCCCGTGGGATCCGGGAAGGACGGCCCTAGGTGCCAGGCGGGCGTACCCTCATGCGCCGGCTGGGACTGGATCGCCAGCCGGTCGGGCTGGCTGAAGGCGGCAGTGGTCATCAGCCCAAGCGCAAGCGTGGCAAGCGCGAAATACTGTTTTTTCATGAGAGGAGCGTCCCTGACAGCTGTTATTGGCGGCGACCATGCGCAGCGCGGAGGCGTGGCGTCAATCGGCAATGCGCCACAGTCCGGCGCGTGTGCGCTGCAACAGTTCGCGATAGTGCAGGCTCCCCGTCCTCACGGTGCAAAGCCGTCCGGCGCCATTTCGAAATGTTCGAATTCAAAGCCTGGAGCAACCGTACAGCCCACCAGTGTATAGTCGCCAAGGCTTCTGGCCGCCTGCCAGGCGCCCGCCGGAACCACGATCTGGGGGACCTGCGCCTCGTCTATATCGGCACCGAGGACATAGGTCTCTTTGCCGATACTGAGTTCCAGCGGCGCGCCGCGATAGAAATGCCAGACCTCGGGGGCATCGACCCGGTGCCAGCGCGATACTTCGCCCGCCTTGAGCAGGAAATATATGGCGGTGGAATGCGCCCGGCCCCGATTGCCGTCCATGTCCACGGGCAGAGGGCCGCTGTCCCTGAAAGTCTCGCGGAAATGGCCGCCTTCGGGATGCGGTTTGAGAGCCAGCATTTCGATCAGCCTGTCGGCTTCAGAGCGCATGACGCCGCTCAAGCCGCGGGCTTGAGGCCCGCGCTGCGCGCCGCAAGAGCCCCCATGCCGGCGGCAAGACTCTTGACGTCGTCCAGCGCATTGTGGATGTGGCCGGCAAAAGGCATACCCAGCTGAGGCCCGATCTCGCAGGAATGACGGCCGCGCGGATCCACGCCCTGGACCGCGAACCAGCCGCGCAGGTCATAGAACAAAGGCAGCCTCGTTGCGTCCGTGATGCCGTAGAGGCGCAAATTCTCTTCCAGCACCTTTTCATCCCGACCGAAGGCTGCGATCGGACCATCTCCGGCAAAGGCGAGGAACCTTTCATACGCGGTCCGGAAATCCACGCCTTGCGCCGCCACCTGTTCGTTCGAGATGCCGGTAAGCTGTTCAAAATAGGCCGACAGGACCGGGTTGAACCGTGGCCGCACAAACATCTCGAAGTCGGCCTGCACCGCGAAACTGTCGGCATCAAGTTTTACCGCTCCGATCTGCACGACTTCGCGGAATTCGCCGGGGCCGAGCCATGAACGCGCCATGGAGCATTCCCAGGCGGTGTATTCCAGATCGAAGAGGGTAATCTGCGGCATGCCGCGCCTCGATGATCCCACGCCGGTTCGATCATACACCAGTCCTTGTTAAGACTTTGTTAAGTATGAGGCGCTTGCCGCTCCGCAGCCGGGAGCCTGCGCAGGATTTCATTTCGCGGTTGCACCCCGGGGCGTGTCCCGACCATGCTGCACCGCGCCATGCGCTCCACAATGTCTTGCTTCTGCCCGCATTGCGGTGACCTAATCGCGGGCTCGCCTGCCGCGTTGCCGTCAGGAACTTTTTATGTCCTTGGCACGCCCTACGGGCGCCCGCCGCTTCCATGCGAGGACATGTCATGACCGTGATGACCGCGATCCGCTCAGCCGAAACCGAGGCCGCGCGCGAGGCGGAGAATCGCATCCGGGAAGCCCGGGAACTATTGCCCAAGGACGACAAGCTCGCCGCCTTCTTCGACGCGCTTTATGCGAGCGCGGTACCCGATGACGTGCTGCGCGCGCGTCCCGACCAGCTCACCCAGCTTGCCATGGCGCTGAGCGCCGAGGCCGGCGCGCGCGCCAAGGGCGAAATCCATGTCGTAGCGCTGGAGATCGGCCATGAGACGGTGCTGGTCGGCATCAATGACGACCGGCCGTTTCTGTTCGATTCCACGCTGGCCGCAGGCCTGGCGGCCGGCGCGCGCATCCGCGCGGCCTTCCACCCCATCATGGAAATCGACGGCACGCGCACCAGCGTCATTGCCCTGGTCTGCGACCAGTTGAACGAAGAGGCGCGGCAAAAACTGGTGGCGTCGCTGCGCGAAACTTTTGTGCAAGGCGCTCTTGCCGTGCGGGACTGGAAGGCGATGCTGACGCGGCTAAAGTCGGCCAGTGACGATCTTGAGCGGCATCCGCCCAAGACGGACATCACCGAGGACCTGGCCTTTCTCGACTGGCTGGCCGACAATCATTTCACTTTCCTGGGCGCGCGCGATTATGTGCTGGGCAGGGACGGCGCCCATGGCACGCTTGAGC
>DATFSP010000110.1:0-5925 GCA_035262545.1 Rhizomicrobium sp.
AACAGGGTGCCACCTTCGGCTTGTTCGAAGCGGCCGATACCGCGGCTGGTGGCGCCAGTGAAGGCACCCCTTTCATGGCCGAACAATTCGCCCTCAACCAGCTCCTTAGGAATCGCGGCCATGTTGACGGCGATGAAGCGACCGTGCCTGCGCTTGCCATAGTCGTGCAGCGCGCGCGCCACCAATTCCTTGCCGGTGCCGGACTCGCCCATGATTATTACCGTGAGATCGGTTTGGGTAAGCCGGGCGATCACTCTGTAAATTTCCTGCATCGCGGGGCTTCTGCCGATTAAAGGGAGCCGGTCCTCGCCTTCCTCGGTTGGTTCTTCGCGCCGGACGCCGGGGCTGGCGAGCGCGCGGGCCACGACGTTGGTGAGTTCCTTCAGATCGAAAGGTTTTGGCAGATATTCGAAAGCGCCGCGCTCCGCCGCCGTAATAGCCGTGAGAAGCGTGTTCTGCGCGCTCATTACCAGAATCGGCATTTCGGGCCGAAGCCGCTTGATACGAGGGATTAACTCAAAACCACTTTCGTCGGGCAGTATCACGTCAGTGATCGCGAGGTTGCCCTCGCCAGCGGTGATCATCTTCCACAGGCCTGCGGCCGTGCCGGTGGTGCGCACGTCATAACCGGCGCGGGCCAGTGCCTGATGCAGCACCGTGCGGATGGCGCTGTCGTCGTCGGCGACAAGAATGGTGGCGGCCATTAATCCTCCTTGCCGTTGGCGTGGTTTCGAAGTTCGCCATTTGCCGACATCGGGACACTGGAGATGATCGGCAGAAGCACCCTGAAGATCGTGCGGCCGGGTACGGAATCACATTCGATCACGCCGCCATGATCGCCCACGATCTTGGCGACCAGGGCCAAGCCAAGGCCGGAGCCACGAGGCTTAGTCGTAACGAAGGGATCGAAAATGTAAGGCATCAGATCTGCGGGGACTCCCGTGCCGTTGTCACGCACAGTCACTTCCAGAGGGAGAGAAACTCGCTCGCCCGAAGTGCGGGTGCCAAAATGCACTCCGGGTCGGTAGCTGGTCGTGAATATGACCTCACCGCTATTCTGCGGCGCCGCATCCACGGCATTGCGCACCAAGTTAAGAAAAACCTGAATGAGCTGATCATGGTCGCCCTTCACCGGCGGCAACGACGGATCGAAACTCTCTACGAAATCGACCCCGCTGGCGAAGCCGGATTCGGCGATGCGGCGCACTCGCCCCAGCACTTCATGGATGTTGACCGGGCTGCGCTGGAACGCGCTGGTGTCGCCAAAGGCCTCCATGCGGTCGATCAAGCCGCGAATGCGGTCTGTTTCCTCACAAATCAGCCGCGTCATTTCCCGCTCGGCCGACGGAAGCTGCTCTTCCAGCAATTGCGCCGCGCCACGGATGCCGGCCAGAGGATTCTTGATCTCATGGGCCAGGACAGCCGCCATGCCGTGCATGGAGCGCACCGCGCCTTGCGCCATCAATTGCCGATCCATGCGCTGGGCCAAGCCGCGCTCGGACAAGCCAATCACCAGCGTGCCAGGCTGTTCAGGAAGGGGCGTCACCGTGACATCGGCGATGCGCTCGCCATGCTTGAGGTTGGAAAGATCGACGTCGCGTTCGGCTGCCGAGGCATCGCGCCGCCGCGCTTGCTCCACCAGTTGAAACATGGGCGAACCGAAGGGCAAAAGGTCAGTGAGGTTCTGCTTCGCGAGAATTGCCGCCCCGGTGTCGAAAAATTGCTCGGCAGCAGGGTTGGCATAGAGAATCTCGCGCCGGGACCCGATCACCAGAATTGGTGACGGCAATGCATTGGCGATGGAGAACTCAGCGACCGGAAGGCGCGTCGGAGAATGTGGAACCACAAATTGCCTATAATTTGAGCATGGTGACATTATAGGCAACGCCCGACGCAACAATCAATTCTCACATAGCGAATTGGCTTCTTTATGGCCTACCGCTTCGCTACATCAGGCCGGGGCACTGTTGGGCACGCTCCGAAGGGGACTGACTGCATGCCACGCATTGCCATATTACTCGTTGCCGCCGGCAAGGGAGAGCGGGCAGGCCGCGCCAGACCCAAGCAATATGAACCTTTGGCCGGTCGACCCTTACTGCGCGTGGCAGCTGATGCCTTTTCCGGCTGGCCCACCCGGATCGTGATCGGGCCTGATCAGGAATCACTTTATTGCGAGGCCATGGGTCCGGCAGCATCCCCTCCCATTATCGGCGGCGCCCGGCGGCAGGATTCGGTCCGCTTGGGTCTGGAAGCGCTGGCCCAAGACTCACCCGATTATGTTCTGATTCATGACGCGGCCAGGCCGCTTGTCTCGCGCGCTATCATCGACGCGGTGATCGGCACGCTGAATAAGGGCGCGGACGGCGCGGTGCCGATGCTGCCGGTAGCCGACACTTTACGGCGCAAAGAAGGACAAGCATGGGTTACGGTGCCGCGCGAAGGGCTGGAACGGGCCCAGACGCCCCAAGGCTTCCGCTTCGGTGCCATCCTTAAGGCCCATCGCGATCATGCCAAAGAAGAGGCCACCGACGATGTGGCGATTGCCTGCTTGGCGGGACTTGTGGTCGAAGCGGTGAAAGGCGAGGAAATCAACCTGAAAGTGACGACAGAAAAGGACTTTGCCTTGGCGGAGCGATTGCTGGCCTCCTTTGGGAGCCGCACAGGTGGCGCAACGCTTCATGAGACCCGCAGTGCAATGGGCTATGACGCCCACCGCTTCACGTCCGGCGATCATGTTTGGCTGTGCGGCGTGAAGGTGCCCCACGATCACGGGCTGGAGGGCCATTCCGACGCCGACGCGGGGCTGCATGCGCTTACCGACGCGATCCTGGGCGCAATTTCCGCTGGCGATATCGGCCAGCATTTTCCGCCTACGGACGAACGCTGGAGGGGGGCGCCGTCATGGAAATTCCTTGACCATGCCGCCAGCCTGGTGAAAGCCAAAGGTGGAGAGATAATTCATTGCGACGTAACTTTGATTTGCGAGCGGCCCAAGATCGGGCCCCATCGTGACGCCATGAGGACACGTATCGCTGAAATACTTTCGCTGACCATCGATCGGGTGAGTGTCAAGGCAACCACCACCGAGGGCATGGGCTATACCGGGCGGCGCGAAGGCCTAGCGGCGCAGGCAATCGCCACTATACGACTCCCCTGACCCGAGAAAGCTATGAGACTGTCCACAATCGTCGCATCGGTCTTTGGCATCGGCTATTTCCCCGTCGCCTCGGGCACGGTTATGAGCATCATCGCCGTGCCGTTTGCGATCTTAATCGCGCAAAGCGGCGGCGGACCGGCCGTTCTCGGCGCCAGCCTGATCGTTTTCATGATCGGCGTCTGGGCGTGCGACGACCACGTACGCGCCACCGGCAAGCACGATCCATCCGAATGCGTGATCGACGAGCTGGCCGGCCAATGGCTGGCTTGCGCGGGGATTTCCTTTAATCTCGGTCCCGCAAAATTTCAGGAATTCGCGCTGGCGTTTCTGTTGTTCCGCTTGTTTGACATTTTGAAACCCTGGCCGATCTCTGCGGCCGAGAAACTGCCGGGCGGATTGGGCGTGATGGCCGACGATATGGTAGCGGGCGCCGCGGCGGCCATTATCGGAGCCCTCGTGCAATATTTCCGGGTGGTGTGATGTTCGACGTTGTGCTTCTAGACCAGGCGCGGGAGCTGCTGGACGAAGCGCGAGCCAAGAACATTCGAATTGTCACTGCTGAAAGTTGCACTGGCGGCCTGATCGCCGCTCTCCTGACGGAAATTCCTGGCTCATCAGATGTGGTGGAACGAGGCTTCGTCACCTATTCCAATGAGGCCAAAACAGAAGAGTTGGGCGTTCCGGCTGCGCTTCTCGGTAAATACGGCGCGGTGTCTCGCGAAGTGGCCCAGGCGATGGCGGAAGGTGCCCTCAGTCATTCCCATGCGCAGTGGGCTATCGCCGTCACCGGCATTGCCGGCCCCGGCGGCGGAAGCGCTGAAAAACCCGTGGGTCTAGTCTTTATCGCATTGGCCGGCGATGGCCGCGCCACTGCGTCCCACGAATACCGCTTCGGTGTTATCGGTCGCGCACAGGTGCGCCTCGCAACCGTAGGGGAATCCTTGACGCTGCTAAACGCCGCTATCAGCCGCTAAGTTCACACCCTCGGCGATGAGTTCGTCATGTGCCACCTGGCACGGGCTTCGAACGCGTCGGTCATTCTGAGCAGCACTTTCTCGAAGGCCGCGCCCGCGGTCATCTGCAGCAGCCGGTTGGAAAATTCGAACGCAACCCGGAATTCCACTTCGGTGGCATCGCCTGCGGGCGTGAAGTGCCAGTGATTTTCCAGGCAACGGAAAGGCCCTTCGATCGCCACAACATCAATGCGGCGCGCTTCGGGGTCGAGCAACACGCGGCTGGTATAGCGTTCGCGCAGCGCTCGGAAGCCCACCGCCATTTCCGCGGTCAGAATCTCGCGCGCGCCTTCATTCGTGCGCGACTTGATCCTCAGCGCCACCACCCAGGGCAAAAACTCGGGATAACCTTCGACGTCGGCGACCACGGCGTACATGAGATCAGCCGTGTACGGAACGATTCGCGTTTCACTGTGCTCGGTCACCGGGCTGTGGAACGTGCCGCCTTCAGCGCCGCGAAATCGCTGTCGGCATGATAGGACGACCGGGTGAGCGGCGACGCCGACACCATCAGGAAGCCCTTGGCGCGGGCCAACTGCTCCAGGCCAGCGAATTCCTGGGGCGTCCAGAAGCGTTCCAACTTGGCATGTTTCTTGGTGGGCTGGAGATATTGGCCGATGGTAAGAAAATCCACTTTGGCTGCGCGCAGATCGTCCATCACTTGCATGATCTCTTCGCGGCTTTCGCCCAGACCCACCATCAGGCCGGATTTGGTGAAGCCTTCGGGATAAAGCTCCTTGGCCCGCTCCAAGAGGCGAAGCGACGCGAAATAGCGCGCGCCCGGCCTCACCGTCAGATAAAGCCGCGGCACCGTCTCAAGATTATGGTTAAGGACGTCGGGCCGCGCAGCCATCACTGTCTCGATGGCGCCATCCTTGCGCAAAAAATCCGGCGTCAGCACTTCGACGCTGGTCGAGGGGTTCTCGGCGCGTATGGCATCGATGGTCCGGGCGAAATGATCTGCCCCGCCGTCCGCCAAATCGTCGCGGTCCACCGAAGTGACCACCACATGTCGAAGACCCAGCCTCCTCACCGCCGCCGCGACATTGGCCGGCTCTTCGGCGTCTAGCGCGCCGGGCAATCCCGTCTTTACATTGCAAAAGGCGCAGGCGCGCGTGCAGGTGTCGCCCATGATCATCATGGTAGCGTGCGCCTTACTCCAGCATTCCCCGATATTGGGACAGGCCGCCTCCTCGCAGACGGTATGCAGCTTGTGCTCCCGCACCACCGCCCTGGTTGCTGCATATTCGCGGGAAACCGGTGCTTTTACCCGGATCCAGTCAGGTTTGCGGGGAATCTCTTGGTCCGGTCGGTGCGCCTTTTCCGGGTGGCGCAGTTCGAGGCGATCGATCACGACTGTCATGGGCGAGATATAGAGGGCGGACGAGTTAAAATCACCCATCCCAGATGAGGGTGCGGCTATGCATATTATGACTTTATTCCCAATATTATAGTTCGCGTACCAGATACCGCTTTAATTTGACTTCGGCTTCTGCAAAGGCGGAGCCACGTCTTTGAAGCAGATGGACGTTGCACCGCCGCTAGAGGTGCATTCCCAGCCAATGCCCAAGCCTTTGCTGCCCCATATGTCCCACTTTTGGCGAGTCGGGCCAAATGCAAACGCAGCAGCCGCAACAATTCCCACAATTAGAAAAGCGACGATGATTTTGGCTGATGGTTCCCACCACCATTCGGCGAGGCGCACTCTTAGACGGGACACCCGGTCATTCATTTTGGCTTCGCTTTAGCGATTGT
>DATFSP010000111.1:0-3166 GCA_035262545.1 Rhizomicrobium sp.
TGAACCCTTCCCGCAAAACGGAGGCTGCCTGATCAGCCTGAGTCATAATACCGCAGATCGGCACGATAAATCTGCCGTAACCAAAGCTATTCTTCCACCGCCCTATCCTTTTATCCCCGGTAGTTTGTGATACATTTTGCCTATTAAACATTTGCAACGGAGCCTCAGGGAGAAATCTATGTTTGCATCGTCCTCCAGGCGCGCATGGCTAATTTTGTCTGCCGCCGCTTTCGCCTGTTTCAGCTTTTCCACGGTGGTTTGGGCACAAGGACGCGGCGGTGGCGCGCCGCCTGAACCGCCCCCAAATCCCACATCTGATCCTTTATTGAAGGGCTGGGTCTTCCGGTCCATCGGCCCGGCGGTCATGATGGGCCGCGCGGATGACGTCGAGGGATCGGAAAAGGATCCCATGCTCGTCTACGCCGGTTTCGCGACCGGCGGCGTCTGGAAATCGACCGATGGCGGTTATCACTGGAAGTCGCTGTGGGACAACATGCCCAACGAATCCATAGGCTCCATCGGCATCGCGCCTTCGAACCCCGACGTGGTTTATGTGGGTACCGGCGAAGGCAACAACCGTCAGAGCGCTTCGATAGGTAATGGCGTATGGGGCACGAAGGATGGCGGGAAGACGTGGGAGCACATGGGGCTCGAGAACACGCAATCGATCCAGCGCGTCGTCGTCGATCCGACCAACCCGAATATCGCCTTCGTAGCGGCCGGTGGGCACCTCTTCGGACCCAATCCGGACCGCGGACTCTATAAGACGACGGATGGCGGGAAGACTTGGAAGAAAGCCAAGTATATCGACGAGAACACAGGCTTCACGGACGTGGCGATCGACCCGAAGAATCCGAAAATCATCTTCGCGGCTTCCTATATGCGGCGCCGCACCTGGTGGGGCTTCAACGGCGGCGGCGCGAACAGCGGACTCTGGAAATCGACGGATGGCGGAGACAACTGGACCAGAATCGACGGTCCGGGCTGGCCGAAACCGAAGGACGGTATCTATGGAAGAATTGCGGTCTCCATCTTCCGCTCGAACCCGAACATCGTTTACGCGCAGATAGAAGCCGGCGCGGGCGCCGGAACAGGCGGCGGAACGGCTGCGGACGGGGGTCCTGCGCGAGGTCGTGGTGGCTTCGGCGGTGCGGCTAACGGCGGTGAAGGCGCTGCTGATAACCCGGCAGAGGCAGGCGCGGCTGCAGGAGCTGGACGCGGCGCCGGCGGTGGTGGTGGTGGTGGCGGTGGCGGCAACGGCTGCACCATGGTTCCCGGCTCGGGCGGCGGCTTCGGCGGCGGAGGCGGCGGTGGTGGCGGACGCGGCGAGGCGCCGGTCAAGCCCAACCCAGACGGCAATGGCGTTTTCCGTTCCGAAGACGGCGGCAAGACCTGGAAACAGATGGATGGCTGCAACGACCGGCCCATGTACTTCAGCCAGATTCGCGTCGATCCCAAGGACGATCAGAAGATCTTCACTGGCGGCAATCCGGCCCGCGTTTCGCACGATGGCGGCAAGACGTGGACAAATCTCACCGGTTCGCACACCGATTACCACGGCATCTACATCAATCCGAACGACCCGCGCATTGTCTGGGTCGGGCATGACGGCGGCCTCGATTCGAGCAACGATGGCGGCGTGACATTCCTGTATCACAACGACATTGCGGTCGGCCAGTTTTATCAGGTTTCGGCGGACATGCGCCGCCCATATTTCGTCTGCGGCGGCTTGCAGGATAACAACGCCTGGTGCGGCCCGAGCGCGCTGCGTTCCAACACCGGCCCGAGCAACGAGGACTGGTATACCATCGCGGGCGGCGACGGCTTTTATACTCGCCAGGATCCAACGGATTGGGCCATCGCTTACGGCGAATCGCAGGATGGCTCGATGAGCCGTCACGACCTGCGCAACGGAACGCAGAAGAGTATCCAACCAAGAGTGGGCGGCCGCGGAGCGGTTGCAGGAACAACGCCTTCGGCAGAACCGACGACGACCACGAATGCCGGCACCGTAGCTCCCGCAGGCGGAACCGCGGGCGCTGCGGGAGCGCCTGCGGGGGCGGGCGCGGGACGCGGCGGGGGAGGCGGCGGCGGGCGCGGCGGCGCGCCCAACGTGGTGAACGCTCCTCCAGACGTGGCGACGTTCCGCTTCTATTGGAACGCTCCGTTCGAGATCTCACCGCACAATCCGGCGGTGATCTATATGGCTTCGCAGTATTTCTTCAAGTCCACAAATCGTGGCGACACCTGGACGATGAATCCGAAGGACCTCAGCAAGAACGTGAACCGCTGGGCGCCCGAGCAGGCGATTATGGGCGTCGCCGGCGACAAGCCGATGGCGTCAAAGCACGATGGTTACGCAGCGAGCTCGCTGGCTACGCAGATTCGCGAATCTCCCTCGCGGCCCGGCGTGATCTGGATCGGCACTGATGACGGCAACCTGCAGGTCAGCCAGGACGGCGGAAACGAGTTCGCCAATGTCATCAACAACATTCAAGGCGCGCCGAAAGGCTATGTGCAGATTTCGCGCATCGAGCCGTCGCATTTCGATCCCGGTACGTGCTATGTCGCGCTGGACAACCATCGCAACGACGACTTCAAGCCATACCTCTTCAAGACGACCGATTTCGGCCGCACTTGGACGAACCTGACGAGTAATCTTCCCGCCAATGGCAACATCAACGCGTTGCGCGAAGATTACGACAATCCGAATCTGCTCTTCGTAGGCACCGAATTCGGGCTCTACATTACGCTAGACCAAGGCAGGGAGTGGAAGCAGTTCATGACCGGTCTCCCGAGCGTACGCGTGGACGACATTCTCATTCACCCGCGCGACCGCGACCTCATCATCGGCACTCATGGCCGTTCGATCTGGATCGCCGACGACATCACTCCTCTCGAGCAGATGACGCCAAAGGTGGGCGCCGCCGATGTGACCTTGTTCGAGCCGCGCGCAGCAGTGCAGTGGAAAAATGATCCGCAGGCCCAGCGGCATATTAAGAACGTCGAGTTCGCGGGCCGCAATCCACAGGGTGGGACCGCGATCACTGTTCTGGCGAAATCCGATCTGGGCCAGGGGCACGTCGATTTCCTGGAAAACAATGTCGTGATGAGCACCATGCAAGTGGATATCAAAGCGGGAATGAACCGCTTCCAGTGGCCTATG
>DATFSP010000112.1:0-3431 GCA_035262545.1 Rhizomicrobium sp.
ATAGCCTCGGTAGGGTCAGTGAGATGCCGTAGTTGGCGGCCACGATCAGGCCAATGTACGCGATGCCCCCTAGAAGGAGGACGATTCCCGTCCACTTCGCCAGCCTGAGCACCATGCCGTTAGTTCTAGCGCCCTTCACCATCACCCGCCGAATGTCGACCGGGGAATGTTGCGCAAGTCCATGCCCGGTCTCTTGAAACCCATCGCGATCCGCGCGGCGATCAGTTTCAATATGAATCTGCCCGGATACGCTTCGTAGTTGGGCAAATCATTTGGAAGCACGACATCCCTGCGCCGTTCCTTCGTCATGATGCGCATTTCAAGCGGCGGCGCGCCTGCGGGAAACCGTTTGGCGTAGATCGACAGCCAGTGCCCCTTGGTGAAATCCAGGAACATTCCCGAATTGCAGCAGGTTGCGAGCACGCGCCGCGTAGGAGAATCCGGTTTCAACCTGCGCTCTTCAAGATATTCCAGCCCCGTCAGACATTGGACGCGATCCTTTCGATAAAGCGCGACGGGCGTGCCGCCATCGGCGTCCATGACTGGCGGCGCGGAAGGCAATTGTTCGAGTTGATGCCCCGCTTGCTGGCAACTGGTGCAATAGCACGCGGCGCTCACAATGGGCGCGCCCGCCGCGCTGAACATGACCTTGCCGCATCGGCATGTCACACGAAGAGACTTGATGAGTGTTCCGTGCATGGCAACTCCCGATCACCAATGTTCCGCGAAAGGCCGGGCTTCGACTTCGAAGCTCCAGGCGCTTCGATCCTGGCCCGTCAGCTGGAAGGCGGTCTCGGCCACGGCCGACGGTTTGACGAAAAAACTGTCTTGTTTCTCCGGCATCATTTGGCGGGTCCTTGGCAGGTCAACCACCCCATCCACGACGATCAATGAGACATGGATGCCCAGAGGCCAAAGCGACCGCGCCATCGATTCCGCAAGGCTGCGCTGGGCCGCCTTGGCCGGCGCGAAGGCGGCGGTTCGCGGCCCGCCCCGGCGTGAGGCCGTGGCGCCAGTGAATATGATGGATCCGCGCTGGGCCGCCTTCATCGCCGGGATCACTTGCTGTGCGCACAAAAGCGCGCCCAAGGCATTCACGCGCCACGATGCCTCGAACTGTGCGGGGGTAATGTGCTCGACATCCGCGAATACGCCCCCGCCCGCGTTGTACGACAGCACATCGACCTCGCCGAACTCGGCCCTGATCGCTGCAAAAGTCTCGGTCACGGAGTCCTCGGAACCGACATCGCAAGAATAGCCGCGGGCGCCTTCAATCTGGAGTTCGAGCGCATCAAGCGTGCGCCGGCTTCGCGCCAGCATCGCCACGGCATAACCTGCCTTCGCGAAGCGCTCCGCGAGGGCGGCCCCTATTCCCGGTCCTACTCCGGCCACGACGGCGACATCTTTGCGCTTGGTCATTGCACACGCCTCTCACTGGGTGACACTGCTCCCGGTTTGACCTGGTTATACGGACCGGAGCTTGTCCAGGGTCTGCTGATGGGTTTCCAGGGTGGCCTCGAAAAGCCGCAGCAGGCGTTCTGGTTCGGCAATGGAATGGCCATCGCGACGCAGGTCTTCGATCAGTTCCATTTGCCGCAGAACATGGATCTCCGCGATATGAACGGCCCACTCCGCTATCTCGAATTTGCTTTTGCCTTGCATTGAATTGGTCAACGCCGCTTCCCCATTCCTCGCGTCAGTTTCCCGGTCCGGCCCCGAGCGCGGCGTCAAGGTTCGCCAAACTCGCCTCCAGCCGGGCAAGCAGAAAGGGATTTCTGACACTTGGACGCGCGGGACTTTTCATCCGGAGAATCTGTTCTTCGAGCCGGTTGCGGGCTTCCAGAAGTTCTGCCTGTGTCGGTTCTACTGTCGCCATTCCGCCAGCCTAGGGCTGTCCGGATAGCGCATCAATCCCGGCGGCGGATGATGGCGGGCGCGCGGGCGGACCGCCCGAAGATTAGCCGGCCAGCTTGCCCGGAAAGCACACCGCGCTGAAAGGCGCGGCGAATATGCAACCAAAAGTGGGCGTGCGCATTGCCAACGATATCTGACTGGGGCACCCATCATGACTACTCATTCACAGACTTCCGCGCATTTTCAGGCTTCGGCGTTCTCCGCGGAGCGCATAGGGCAATACTACAAGAACTCGAAGGAAGCATTAGACGCCTCGATTGCGGCGCGCGATTATCAAGTTGCGAACGGCTTTCTCAAGCTCGCGATCGGGTGGAGCGATCTTGCATCGCAGGTTCAGGGCGAATTGGACCGGCAGCAAACTGACATATGATCCCGGCCCATGATCCTGGCCCATGATCGGCATTGGCGAATACCGAAAGAGCCGATGGAGGGTTGGCTCTCCACCGGCTCTCTCTAGGCAGTGCCCCCCTGGAAGACAAAGCACTGCAAACAGTTATAAGACGCGAATTATCCGGCCATCGCCTTCTTGCGGCGGCGGCGCATCGCCACGGCGCCAGCCAGACCCGCGCCGAACAGCGACACGGTCAAAGGTTCAGGCACGGATTCGCCCCTGCGCGGGTCAGTGATTTGGATGCCGAACAGTGTCGCACCGATGTCGGTGTTCCCCGACAGGCCCATGTCGGCAATCGTGAAGGCTTCAGGCTGCGTCAGCTTCACCGTGAAATTGTAGTCTGCTTCTTGCAAACCGTTGAGAATGAATGTCTTGGATCCGGTGCCCCACGAGACGGCCGCGCCATCGGTGATGCCGTTATAGATGGGACCGCCCAGTGACAGACCGATGTCGTAGGTGCCCGGACCATAGACGGTCTTGGTCGTGATCGCGCCAAACTGGTTGGTGCTGCCGGCCAGGTCCACGTAAAGCCCGTTGCCCGGATAGGCGTCGAAATAGCCGTTGCCGATCAGATCGACCGAGCCCACGGAAACATTGAAATTGGCAAAGCCGTAATAGTTCAGCTGCGGGACGCCGCCATTCTCGGACCCAAAGCTCAGATAAGTGGGACTGGCCTCAACCGACGTGGCAGCACCCAACACCAGCATCGCTGCCGCGAAAAACGCCTTCTTCATTGATTTTCCTCTATCGGCCGCCCCCGGCCGGTTTCCCAGGATAACTAGCAAGGATCATACCACTATCCAAAAGGGTAGGGGTTCCGCCATTTCCGCTGGCAGGCGCGGCCCCCGACTGTCAACGAAGTTTACAATTTCGGTGCGCTGGCCGTCACAGAGGCCGGACCGGGGCTGGGCGGCCACCTTCTTTCCCTTGAGTACGCTTCCCACCCGGCCGCCGTTTTCTCGGGGCGTTGGCGTCGAACGCCAGCTCCGGGCCCGTGACCTCCGGGCACTGGTCCAGTTTGACTTAGGGTTATAGGCGCTGACCGAGGGAATTTAGCAGCAACTCAACCGCCCAATTTAGGGTGGACCAGACCACTATGGCGGTGACGTACTGCCAGATCCAACGC
>DATFSP010000113.1:0-2526 GCA_035262545.1 Rhizomicrobium sp.
TAACTTGTATGGGCGGGGGCGGGGGGCGAACGAGCCGGTGCGGGGGAACAGTACGTGGCCAGAACAGCGCGGCAATTATCGTCACGTGCACGGTGACGGTAACCACTCCGGCCACAAGGCGGCTGCGACGCTGGGCTGGCGTTCGGCCATTATCCCCGAATGACACAGGACTTCCCTGAAGCGCCGGTTCGTCGTGGCGCTCTTGCGGAGGTGAGCTAGTGCTTTCGCTCATCGGAACTCCCGAAGCCGCCGGACAGAAGAGCATAATCCCATGGCGGGAGCGTGGCGAGGCCGCCCCTGGCCCCGGCTTTGGTGCAACCTAGCTGGCACTTTGCCTTTCTCCGCGAGGTCTTTGACTTAAAGCGCACACGATCCCAGGACCGATGTTTAAAATTGTCTGCAGTCAAGAGCTTTGCCGGAACATTAAAGTCTGAATGGTTCCTGGGCTTTCACGACAAGGCGATTACCGTACCGCAAAGCTCCTTACTCATTTCCAAACGGTGAGGACTTGATCTGGCGCCTCGATAGGATGCGCCTTCACGGTTTTGCCGTTTGAGTCCAGGTCAGAATTTCAAGCGCATACCCTTCGGGATCGTGAAAGACGAACGCATAAATCGATCGCTGATCATCCAGCTTCGTCACTTTCCGGTCCTGGGAGATTGGGATACCCAGGGACTTGACGCGTGCGTACCAGGAATCCACGGCTGCGACACCGTCCACCACCACAGTCGCCATGACCGATTTGTCGCCACCAGGACGCAAAGTCCCTTCGGTGGCATTCACCAGACCAAGGACCGAAGTTGCCGTCAAAGGGTATAGGCGAACCCAGGCTGGCGTCTGCTCCGGCGGGATGGCAAGAAGCTTTTCGTAAAAAGCGGCCGCGCGCGGCAGGTCGTTATAGTAGAAAAAAGTCATCTGCCCGACGATTGGTGGCGCTGCCGCATCCTCCGCATTCGCAGTGAGCACCCCTTGAAGCAGGACGAACATCGCACCTGCGGCGATCACCTCAAAGATATTGAATCTTTTCTTCATCGCGATCCCCGATTGAGGAATATGATGCAGGTATTCTTTGACTCGATCCGGATGGCCTTAGTAGATTTTCCCGATCGGAGAAGGGGAGATCACACAAATGCAGAGTCGTCAAACACGGACGCGTCGGGACACGCTTGGATTGGCCGCCTTGGCCGCAAGCATGGTCGTGATTGGAAACGATGCCGGGGCGGCGGTTCCATCGCCGCTGGAAACATCCCGCAAGGCGTCCGTACGCCCAACGCGCGAGGAAATGGCACGCGCCGCAAGCCTCTATGCGGGCGAATTCGGCGGCGGCGTGGGGGCACGCTGACATGGCCATATTCGAAGTGGAAAGCTGGCACCCCCGCGAGGGTAAGGCGGAAGAGCACGACAAGGCGATGAAGGAATTTCTCGAGTGGGTGAAGGCGCATCGCGGTCTGTTCACCGAATGGAAAAGTCTGCGGTATTTCGTGAAGGAAATTGCCGGGCAGAACAGCGACCGGCATTTCATCATGTGGGAATACGAAGACCTGGCTGCTTTCGAAGCATACAAGAAGCGGCGCAAGGACTATCCGGGACCGTTTGCCGAATATAAGAAGCACGACCCTTATTATAAGGACGTGTTCGACCATACCAGCATGGAGGTTGAGATCTGGTACGATCTGGAACGGTCGCTCTGGATTGTGTGAATCGTTAGGCCACACCAACCCCATTGCGTCAGCGTCCCGGAAAGCGTGCGGCCGCGCTATTGTCAAACTGAACAGGGAGTGGGAAACTGTCCAGGCTGGCGAGGGCGCCATGGCCCAGTTCGACTTCATCTACAAAACGGATCTGGAGATGAAAGCATGCAGGGCGCGTGCTCTCGAAGCCCATGCGTTTGCCGAACATGCTAGGGACGCCGACACCGCAAGCATATGGAGAGAAATCGCCCGTTCATGGGACGAACTGCTCGCCTTGCGCGAGCATATGGCGGCTACCGACGCGCGAAGCGCCAAGACGGCAGCCGACCTGGTCTCCTTTTGGAGGTCGCAATCCTAAACTTGACCAGTGCCGGGAATTGGCGCGGTCACCATTTGGCCCGATGAAAGAGGCGGCGCAAATTCGCCCGCCGAAGCAAACTCGCTCATTGCGCGCCGGAAATTGTCCGGGTGCGGACGCGCGAAATTTAGCAGGGACGCATCAATGCCGGTCCAGATACCGATGCGCTACTTCGTTGGCCAACTTTTCCCATTCTACGGCGACCGAAATCAACTCGGCACGCAACAAATGATTGCTGGTGGCGGATGCTTTTTGCATCGCTTCCGCCGACAACTCCCGGTATCGGCTGAATCGATCGATGGGCGGTAAACGCTCAGCCTCAATCTGTGACATGCAAGCTCCCGCGACCGGGACATCAAATCCGACTTTGCGTGGCAACGCTCTAACAAAGGATAAGATTGCCGGATATGTTGCGCATAAATGCGCCCACGCGAAACCCGCCGGTGCCCGCATTGGGGCAGACCAGGGCGACGGTCA
>DATFSP010000114.1:0-14199 GCA_035262545.1 Rhizomicrobium sp.
CTACCGGTGTGGCAGGAAGCAGTGTGAATGCATGGTCGAGATCGTTCATTCCGTCCTGCGCGCCCCCTTGAACCCAGCGCGAGAGTGGGCTGGCAAAAAAACTTTCTGCATCGCTGAGGGCGGGCGCGAGTTCATGTCCGACGATTACATGTTTGGCGCCGGCGATTTCGATCGAATGAGCAAGCGCTTGACCGCGTTGGTTGGTATTGATCAGAGCCACGCAGAGACCTGCCTTGAACATTCCCAGCCAGCAGCACAGGAAATCCGGCCGGTTCTCCATCAGGAGTGCCACGCAATCGCCGCGCTTTAGGCCCCGGCCAAGCGCCCAATGGGCATAGATATTGGCGCGAGCGTCGAACGCGCGATAGCTGATCACCTCATCGAGATAATAGATCGCGGGCGCGTCGGGTGTGACGCGGGCCTGGGCTTCGACAATGTCGACAATGGTCCGGCGGCTATCGGGCTTGACTGGCGCAAGCAGGATCAGGGTGCGCAGGATATGGCTGACATAGATGGCTTCGCGCCTGATCGCGGCGGCAAGACTCATGCGCTTTCCCCTGCTGTAACTTGTTCCGGGCAGCGGGCATTCGCAAGATAGGAAAGTTATTGTGGCTCCATCCTGTCGATGAATGCCAAACGGATAGAGTGTATTTGTGTCCCAAAATTCCGCGATCGCGCCCTACGGTGCCGCAAGGGCGGGGAAGAAAGTCGGTATATACGATGGAAGAATTAGACCTGCGTGGCCTGAAATGTCCGTTGCCGGCACTGATGGCGCGCAAAAGGCTGGCGGTGATCCCGCCCGGCGAGTCGATCTGGGTGCTGGCGAGCGATCCCTTGTCAGTGGTGGACATCCCTCACATGTGCGTTGAGGAAGGCCATGTGTTGGTCGAAAGCGTTAATGGAGGGGATCATCATCGCTTTCTGATTCGGCGCGGGCATAGGGCCGGAGAGCCGCTTCTGTCTCGTTAGGGGGAAGCTTCGGCTCGAGGCCAGCCTCTTTTCACGGTCCGTTCCCCCTTGATAGGTCCATTCCCCCTTGATAATGCCCGCCGGGCGTAAGAAGTTCGGGCGTCCGGTCCGTGCCGGGCGCAAGACCCGCCGGACGGCCCTTCGTCTTTTTCGCCCGGCATATTCGTTAATGCGAAAATCCCCCGTTCCGGCGGGATTGAAGCTTTTGGGGATCCGAACTTTCGCCATGCACGGTCTTTTCCTCGGTCTCTCGCTGGCCCTGCAGTTTGCGCTTACCTGCATCCTTGTGATGGTCTGCACTCTCTCAGTGCAGCTTGCCGTGCTGGCCTGGGTGCGTGTTTTTCGCAAATCTCCGGCGCTCACCCCGTTCAGCCTGCCGGACCAGGAATTGCCCCATGTGCTGGTCCAACTTCCCGTCTGCAATGAAGGCCTGCTGGCGATCCGCGTGGTGGAAGCAGCGGCACGGATGGACTGGCCCCAAGACCGGCTCACCATCCAACTTCTGGATGACGGTGACCGCGACGCCCATGCCGCCTTGGCGCGCGATGCTATGGCGGTGATGCCTGAAGGCGTGAGACTGGACATTCTACGCCGCGGCGACCGTGCCGGCTTCAAGGCCAGCAATCTCGCCTTCGGCCTCAAACATTGCGACGCGCCCTATGTAGCGATTTTCGACGCCGATTTCGTGCCGCCGACCGATTTCCTGCGCCGCACAGTTCCAACTCTCCTGGGTGATTCTGGCCTGGCATTCGTGCAGGCGCGTTGGGGTCATGCCAACCGCAATGCCAACTGGCTGACGCGCGTGCAGGGCCTGTTGCTGGATTCCCATTTCGCGGTGGAGCAGGAAGCACGCTTCCGCGCCGGATTGCCCATCTCCTTCAACGGCACGGCGGGCGTGTGGTCCAGGACCGCGATCGAGGATGGCGGCGGCTGGACCGGCGACACGCTCACCGAAGATCTCGATCTCTCCATGCGCTGCATGATGCGAGACTGGCGCGCCGCGATGCTGCCCGACCTCATCGTGCCGGGTGAACTGCCGCAGACCGCGGCAGCCTGGCGGGCGCAACAGGCGCGCTGGACCAAGGGCCACGCGCAAGTCGCGCGCAAATTGCTGCCGCACGTCTGGGCCAGCCGCATGCCGTTTTGGAAAAAAGCGGCAATGACGCTGCAGATGTGCCAATTCGCCTTTTACATGCTGGCCTTCGCCAGCGCCGCAATATCGCTCACCCTGATGTATATGGGCGTGGTCTATTATTCCGCCGTGGCGCTCTTGGGCTTGATCGTCACGCTTCTGGGACTGGCATCTTCCATCGGCTATCTCTTTCTCGGTCAGCGCATGCTGGGCTTGGAGCATGAACCCAAGCTGTACCGCGCGTTGTTGCTTGCTGTCGTGTTCCCTTCGGGCCTTATCTTGGCCAACACCAGGGCGACGTTCGAAGCGTTCTTCAGCACCAGAATGGATTTCAATCGCACCACGCGCGTGGGTGAGATTCATGCGGGCGGCTGGAGAGGCTTGCCGGAACTCGTTGCGGGGGTGCTGCTGCCCATCTTTGCCTTTGCGGAATCCAACTGGAGCGCGGTGTTTTTCTTTTTCGCCGTGGCCGGATTGGTTTCGATCGGCGCCATGGGCGCTTCCGGCGCCGGGGAGCCGGTGCGAAGCCGCATCACGCCCGGCGAGTAAATAAAATATTAACCTTCCGATCGCCTCTTTACACCTGTTTGCATGCTCTTCACCCTTAAGCGGTAGAGGGGATCCATGTCGCAGATTTGCGGACGGGTTATCACGCTGACATTTGCGGCGACAGCGTTGGCAGGCTGCGCCAGCGATCGCGCCTTTTATGAACCCTCGGCCCACGAAAGTCTGCCCAGAGCTGGGCGTACAACCCAAACATCACCTATCCAGTGCGTTCCGTATGCGCGGGAACATTCCAGTGTGAAAATCTTTGGTGACGCTTGGACCTGGTGGGATCTGGCGGCGGGCAAATTTCCCCGCGGGTCCGTACCTGGGATCGGTTCGGTTATGGTGCTGGCCGGTTATGCGGGACCGAAGAGTGGTCATGTCGCTGTGGTGCGCTCGGTGACGAGTTCGCGCGAGATCCGCGTCGACCACGCCAACTGGCTTGATGACGGCGCAATCTATCTGGACGATCCGGTCGCGGACGTATCGAACGCCAACGATTGGAGCGAGGTCCGGGTCTGGAACGTCAAGGCCCAAGCCTGGGGCGGCAGAATCTATCCCGTTCAGGGCTTCATCGGCCCAGCCGAGGGCGTGGCGAACGATCATATCGCCAGGGCCGACCTGGGCGACAGCCAGGACGAAGGCCAATCATACCAGCCGCTTGGCAATTGAGGGGAACCCGGTCAAGGGATTTGAACCGGACCGTCGAAAAGCCTATTTTCCCCGCCCGCCGCCGGGCGATGCCCAATTGGTAGTGTTCTCGACTGAGAAGCTGTTCCTATCGTCAAATGAGCACCCCGTGAATCTCTCGAGTCCGGTCCAGACCGCTACTCCTGCCTCGAACCAGATCGAGCAACCTTCGCTCAAGCGCGAACTGGGCCTTACGCTTGGTGCACTGGGCGTGGTGTTCGGCGATATCGGCACCTCACCGCTCTATGCCATGCGCGAAACCGTGCAAGCCGCGGCTGGCGGTCACGTACCGGGCGCAGCCGCTGTTTACGGCGCAGTCTCGCTGATCTTCTGGGCACTGGTGATCGTGGTCACGGTCAAATACGTCGTCTTCATCATGCGCGCCGACAATAACGGCGAAGGCGGCGTGCTGGCGCTGGCAGCGCTCGCGCATCGCGCGCCGGTCAATCGCGCCGTCAAGACCGCGATTGGTATCGCCGCGCTATTGGGGTTGGCGCTGTTTTATGGCGACGGCATGCTGACGCCGGCAATTTCAGTCCTTTCTGCAATGGAAGGCTTGGCGGTGGACGGCAGCTCCTTCTCCCTCTTGGTGCTTCCCCTCACCATTTTCATCCTGTTGGGCCTGTTCCTTTTGCAGCGCCGCGGCACTGAAAAGATTGGCAATTTGTTCGGTCCCGTTATGGCGCTTTGGTTCGTCGTAATTGCCATTCTGGGCGTGAGCGCCATCATCAAGTCGCCGCAGATCCTGCTTGCCGCCAATCCGCTTTATGGCGTGGCGCTCTTCAGCCGCGAGCCGTGGACCGCCTTCGTCACATTGGGCTTAGTGGTATTGGCGGTGACCGGTTGCGAAGCGCTTTATGCCGATATGGGCCATTTCGGGCGGCGCTCGATCCGCTGGGCCTGGCTCTATTTCGCCTTTCCCGCCTTGATCCTGAATTACTTCGGTCAGGGCGCGCTGCTTCTGTCACATCCGGCGGACGCGTCCTTCCTGTTCTATGCCCTGGTACCCGATTGGGCGCATTATCCCATGGTGGCGCTGGCTGCGATCGCTACCGTCATCGCCTCTCAGGCGGTGATTTCCGGCGTCTTTTCAATCACCCGGCAGGCCGTGCAGTTGGGACAATTGCCACGCATGGAGATCCGCCACACTTCGGCAGTCGAGCGAGGACAAATCTATGTACCCCGCATCAACGTTTTATTGGGTGCGGGCGTTATCCTGATTGTTTTGATCTTCAAAACCTCCGACGCGCTGGCTTCGGCCTATGGCATCGCGGTAACTGGCGTCATGGTGATCTCTACCGTGCTGGTGGGGGTGGTGGCCTATCATCGCTGGGGCTGGTCGAAATGGACTGTTTTCGGCGTTTTCGGCGCGCTTGGCCTGGTAGACCTTGCCTTCCTCGCCTCCAATGCGTTGAAAATCGTCCAAGGCGGCTGGTTGCCTCTTGCAGTCGCGGCCGCGGTGTTCGTGGTGATGGACACTTGGCGGGTCGGGCGACGCGTCTATATGGAAAAAGTGCGCGAAGGCTCGCTCTCGCTCGACCTGTTCCTGGAGCGAGCCGACAAAATGACTCAGCGCGTGGCTGGTACGGCCGTGTTCATGAGCGCGCGTGGCGACATGGTGCCCGGCGCTCTGTTGCACAGCCTCAAGCATTTCAAAGTAATGCATGAGCGCGTGGTGCTGGCGACTGTGACGGCGGCGGATACGCCGTTCGTAGCCGCCGGGCGTCGCATCGCCGTGGAAAAATTGGGCAAAGGATTTTTCGTCGCCCGCCTGGTCTATGGCTTCTTCGAAAGCCCCGACATCCCGCAGGATCTGGCGCTGGCGAGAGCCCATGGCTTGGCGTTGGAGATGGACCAGTCCACCTTCTTCCTGGGGCGCGAGACCTTGGTACCGGGCGAGCATCCAAGCCTTAGCCGCTGGCGGGTTGCGCTTTACATGTGGCTGGCGTCGAATGCGCAAGGGCCTGCACGTTTCTATCACCTGCCGCCGGGGCGCGTGGTCGAATTGGGCACCCAGGTTACGATTTAATCCAGCGCGTAAACCAGCGCCTTTAAATATGCGCTCTCCGGCAGCATGGGATGCACCGGATGATCGGGTCCTGCACCAGATGTGCGGATCAGAGAAGCCCTACGGCCGGCACGCGAAATTCCAGCTGCGCATTCACCTGCGAAACGTTCCAGCGGGATATTGTGGGAACAGGAGGCAAGCAAAAGCACGCCTCCCCGTGCCGTCACGTCGGCGGCCAGCCGCGCCAATTTGCGATAGGCTTTCGCCCCCGGTTCTAGATCTTTTTTCGATTTGACGAAGGGCGGCGGATCGGCGACGACGATGTCGAATGTCTCTTTCCTAGCCGCCAATCGGCTCAATTCCTCGAACACGTCTGCCTTGACGGCGCGGACCGAAAGCCGGTTCGCCGCGGCGCTCTGCTCTGCGAGGGCCAGCGCGCTTTCGGAAGAGTCCAGGCAGATCACTTCTTTCGCTCCAGCCTGCGCGGCCAGAATGCCGAAGCCGCCGGAGTAACTATAGGCGTCCAGAACCGTGCGCCGGTGCGCCAGAGCTGCGGCGAAAGCCCGATTGTCGCGTTGGTCGTAATACCAGCCGGTTTTCTGGCCCGACCCGAGATCGGCGAAATAGCGAGCCCCATTCTCTTCCACCACGATGCGGCCCGCACTACCCAGTTCAGCGCGCACATAGGAAGGCAGACCTTCCAAAGCGCGGGCTGGCGTGTCATTGCGCAAAATGATTGTCGCCGGATCGAGCAAATCCCGTAAAGCGGCGATTAATTCACCGAGCGCCAACTCCATGCCGGCGATAGTGATCTGCAATACGAAGACATCGTCGAAACGGTCGATTATCAGCCCGGGCAAGCCGTCGCCTTCGGCATGAACCAGCCTGTAGTAGGGGCGGGGATAGAAACGCTCGCGAAGCATCAAGGCGTGCGTGAGTCGTTCGGTGAAGAACGCCTTAGTCGCCGACTCATCAGGTGTCCGCGCAAACAGCCTGGCCACGATCAAACTCTTCGGATTGAAAAAGCCGCTGCCCAAGACTTGACCGTCATCGCCACGGACATTCACCACGCTGCCGGGCGCCAGACTTTCACCGCCGGCCGCGATCTCGTTGGAAAAGATCCAGGGTGCGCCGGCCCGCGCCCGGCGGCCTGCCCGGGGTTTCAAGATGATGACCGCGCGCTTGCTCATAATGAGGCGTTAGCATGGGACATGCCCAAAAAGAACCCCTGGCGCCCCGCTAAGCCTTTGAATCTATGGTTGCACTGCGACCGCGGGTAACAGGACAGTTTGCGGACTTGCACGCACGCATTTGGCCTTTAAAGATGCCCGCGCATTCAGGGGAGACAGAGCATGTCCGTCGACGGAAAATGGGAAATCACGATCAATTCGCCGATGGGCGCCCAGAAAGCCACTCTGGACCTGAAGGCCGAGGGTGCCACTTTGTCTGGCACCCAAACCGCCATGCAGGGTACCCAGGCGGTCAGCAACGGCAAGATCGACGGCCATAATTTGACCTGGTCGGCCTCGATCACCTCGCCCATGCCGATGACTTTGGAATTCGCGGGCACCGTGGACGGCGACAAACTTTCGGGCAGCGTCAAGGCGGGCGCGTTCGGTTCTTTTCCATTCAGCGGTGGCCGTTCCGCCTAATGGCAGCGCCGCATCCTTGAAGGGGCGGCTTTGGCGCCGCCCCTTTTGCTTTAGGAGAAAAACGCCTTGGCGCAGAAAAGTACCAATCACGCGAGCGCAAATAGAAAAGGCGGTTTGCCGTGAACCTTCCCCTTCATCGCGAAGGCTGGCCCTTCATCGCCCTGTTTGCGGCAGTCAATCTGCTGGCTTTCCTCTTTTCTGCCTGGCTTGGCATCATTCTTTTGCCGCTGACATTGTGGTGCGTCGCGTTTTTCCGCGACCCTGATCGCAACACTCCGCACGAGCCGGGGCTTATCATCTGTCCCGCCGATGGCCGCATGCTGCCCGTGGTGGATGCCGTACCGCCCCTGGAACTGGGTTTGGGCGAACGCCCGCGGCCGCGCCTTTCCATCTTCATGAACGTGTTCAATGTGCATGTGAACCGCAATCCGGTGTCGGGCACGGTGATCGCCAAATCCTACCGGACGGGCAAATTCATCAATGCCTCTTTCGACAAGGCCAGTATTCATAATGAGCGAATGTCGCTGCGCATAAGGCCCGAAGGCGACGATGGGAGCCACGATCTGGCGGTAGTGCAGATTGCCGGCCTAGTGGCGAGGCGGATCGTCTGCGACTTGACTCAGGGTCAGGGGGTGCGGCGAGGCGAGCGATTTGGCATTATCCGCTTTGGCAGCAGGGTGGACGTCTATCTGCCGCCGGGAGTGGTCGCAATTGCCCAAGAAGGTCAGATCGTGAGAGCGGGCGAAACCATATTAGCGAGGTTCGAGAAGTGAGCGAGATCGAGCAGCAACAACCGCCCAAGCGCGAGCGTGGCGCACGCCGAGCGCGGGCGCGGCAAATCGTGGCCGCAAGACTGGAGAGGTTGGAAGATCTGTCGATCGGCAAGCTGGTGCCTTCGACCTTGACCTTGCTGGGCCTTTGCAGTGGCGCCACCGCGATCCGCTTCGCGCTGACGTCCGGCTGGCACACCGCTGTGGCCTGCGTGGTCCTGGCCATGATCTTCGACATGCTGGACGGACGCGCCGCGCGAATGTTCGGCGCCGACACGCGTTTTGGCGCCCAGCTCGATTCGCTCGCCGACCTGGTGAGTTTTGGAGTCGCGCCCGGCATCATAATGTATGTCTGGAGTCTTGAGCGCATGGGCGTTGGCGGCTGGATCGCTGCGCTCATTTTCTGTGCCTGCAGCGCCATTCGGCTCGCCCGCTTCAATGTCCAGAGCGTCCGCGACGAAGGCGCCACCAAAGCCAATCCTTATTTCACCGGCCTCCCCACACCGGCCGCCGCATTCATGATGCTGCTGCCCATGCTGATCAGTTTTCAATGGAGCGGCCAGATCGTGCGCGAACCATGGGTCGTGGGAACGATGATCGCTATCACTTCGGCCTTGATGGTGAGCAGGCTTCCAACGCCCTCCATCAAATATATGCGGCTTTCACGCGAACATCGCTTCCTCGCAGGGGTTTGTGGCGGCATCCTGGCTATGCTTTTGATCATTTGGCCCTGGGCAACCCTCACCTGCGGTCTATTGATCTATGTCGCCACTATCCCCGTAGCTGTGGTGGTGCATCATCCCGCCGCGCGCCAGCAGCGCGCCGCATTGCATCACTGAGGCCGGCCGGCGAAGCGAAACGCGGCGCCGAAGTACGGTCGGAGCGTTACCGACCCGAGGCCTCTGCGCACAGCGTTGGAGATCAAGGAAAATATTGATAGATCCAGGTTTCCGTGAGCGCCTTATCTCCGAGCTTGAGGAAACAGCGAAGGTCGATCGGCGATTTTCCCTCAAGCGTGATGTCGAACAGACAGCGCCAGCGATTGGTGCCAACAACTCTGATCACATAGGCGCCTTCGGCCCTGCCGTTTGAGACACTGATCACCGGCGTCACGTCATAACGTTGCTGCATCTGGTCGAGCGGGCCGCCCTGCCAGTCGATAGCGAATTTGCGCTTGTTCTGCGGCGGGGGTTGGCCCGGTATGCCGCCGCGACCGATGCGGGTGGCAACGGCGCGAGCCAGTGTTTTGGGATAATTCGGCTCGGCATCCTGCCAGTAAAGACGATAATCGAAGCTCAGCGTGTCGCCACTTTTGACTTCTTTTTCCGGGCGCCAATAGACCACGATATTGTCGTGCGTCTCGTCATCGGTGGGGATCTCGACCAGCTGGACGGCGCCCGTGCCCCAATTGCCTTTGGGCTCGACCCAGATTCCGGGGCGCTTGTTGTAAAAGGCGCCGTCGTCCTGATAATTCTCGAAATCGCGATCGCGCTGCATCAACCCGAAGCCTTTGGGATTGGTGTCCACGAAGGAGTTGGTTTGCAAGCTGGGCGGATCGATAAGGGGCCGCCAGATGCGTTCGCCCTTTCCGTTCCAAATCGCAAGTCCGTCGCTGTCGTGAATTTCCGGACGCCAGTCAGCCGCCTTGGGGCGCTCATTCTCGCCATACCAATACATACTGGTGAGGGGTGCGACGCCCAATCTGGTGATGTCGGCGCGGAAAAATAATTCGCAATGGACATTCATCACCACTGCGCCGCCCTGCGCCGCATTCTTGGTGCAGTCGAATTTGTAGGCGCCAGTGATACTGGGCCCTTCCAGCAGCGCATACACCGTCACCACGGGCCCATTTTCCTGGAGCCAGAATTGGGAAAAACGGGGAAACTCTTCCGCAGTCTGAAGCGCAGTGTTGATGGCGATGCCCCGGGCTGAAGCGCCATATTGTCCGTCCTGGCCGGCGGAGCGGAAATAGCTGGCCCCTTGAAAGGCCAGCCAGTCGACTGCTGAGGCCTGACTTTCCATCACACGAAAGCCGGCGAAGCCCAGCTGGGCCAACGGCTTGGGATCCAGGCCGGAGTTGGTGTAGTCGAAATAATCCGGGGAATAGATTATCTGCCGCGCCATTTGCTTGCCGCGGGTCCGAGCCGGGAGAGCAAAAATATCCACGGGATCGCCGGAATATTTGTTGAGATGGAAGAAGGCGATTGGGTCGGCGCCCGCTACGCCCCGCCAGAGAGCGTCCTCAGGACGGAAGTGGATTTTCTGGGCCTTGTCGAAATCCACACCTTGGATGATGGATTTTGCTGGGGGCTCGACCGGCTGATAGGCAACTGCGGCAAGCTTTCTGGCGCGCGCGCTGAGGCTTTCGAAGCTGAACGGGTGGGACGGCCCCATCTTGAGCCCGGACGGGGATGATTTCTGGGCCAGGCTGGCGCGCACCGGAACCAGCCCCAGGGCGGCAAGGCTGGCGATGAGTTTACGTCGGTCAAAGCGGGTCATAAGTCAGGCTCCGGACGGATCGCCAATAGGGGTCAAAGGTGGAAAAGTTGGGGCGGCCGCCCCTCTCGCAATTGGACCGCGAATTCTCCCCACCTGATCCATGATTTCGCCGTAATGTTCGCGCAGGTTCAAGGCCCGCCAGATTTCCAAAGGGCCTCATGGATCGCGACGGCTTTCTTTTGCAAGGCGAGTTTTTTCCCGCCGCAACTCCACCACGCAGCTTTGCTCCCATGCCGATCCAGCCCTTGGTCCCCTGGACTTTGCCGCGTCTGGCCGCCGCCGGGTTCGCGTGGCTGACTGCGGAAACGCTCCCGGCGCTGCCGGAGCCCCTGACGGCCACCAAGCGCCGTGTCTGACATCGCTGTCCGGCGATGGCTCTTTCTGTTTCTGGTTGGTCTGTCGACGGCTGGCGCGGTCTTCAAGCTTTACCAGGTTCTCCGCGTTGACGGCATTGACGCCCTGGAATTTGTTTTCCTGATCTTGTTCGCGATCCTGTTCGGCTGGGTCGCGGCGTCATTCTGGCTGGCGGTGTTCGGGGCGTTCGCCCGCCTGATTGGCGCGCGATTGTTGCCATTGGTCGAAAGCGCTCAACCGTCTGTGTCGCGTACCGCCATCCTGATGCCGATTTATAACGAGGATGTGGACCGGGTTTTTTCCGGGGTGCAGGCGATCCTCGATTCGCTGGCGACTGCGGGGGCACAAGGCTTCGACTTTTTCATCCTCAGCGATTCGACCGACCCCGCCAACTGGGTAGCCGAGGAAGTGGCCTGGCAGCGCCTGCGCCTCGGCCTGGAGCCGGAAGCGCGCGTCTTTTACCGCCATCGCCAGCGCAATGTCGGGCGCAAAAGTGGCAACATTCAGGACTTCTGCGAAAATTGGGGGGCAGCCTATGACTATATGCTGATCCTGGATGCTGACAGCCTGATGAGCGGCGGGACTCTCACTGCCCTGGTTCGGCTGATGGATGCCAACCCCAAGGCGGCGCTGATCCAGGCACCGGCGACGTTAGTAGGGCGGAGCACATGTTTTGCTCGCATGCAGCAATTCGCCTCCAGCGCCTATGGGCCGACCTACAATGCGGGGCTTTCCTGGCTGCAAGGCGAAGACGGCAATTACTGGGGCCATAACGCGATCATTCGCGTGCATGCGTTCCAGTCGAGCAGCGGCTTGCCGAAATTGCCCGGCCGCGCGCCCTTCGGCGGAGAAATCATGAGTCATGATTTCGTCGAAGCGGCTCTTTTGCTTCGGGCCGGTTGGCAGGTTTGGATGGCGCCCGATCTTGGCGGAAGTTACGAAGAGCCGCCGCCCACCATCTACGATCACCTCAAACGGGACCGCCGTTGGGCGCAGGGCAATTTGCAACATGCGCGGGTTCTTCTCGCTCAAGGCCTGAAACTACCCTCGCGGCTGCATATGGTGATGGGCATCATGTCCTATCTGGCCTCGCCGCTGTGGCTTTTGCTGTTGATCGTGTCGGGACTGGAGATGCTCCTGCCGTCAGGGATCGCACCTTTCACCTATTTTGGACGGCAGCCTGAATTGCCACTCCTGGTCCCACAGGCGATCCCGCTCTTTCAACTCACCATCGCCACGCTGATCCTGCTTTATGCGCCCAAGCTATTGGCGCTGGTTGTGCTTCTCACCCAGCCGGACGCGGTCAAATCGCATGGCGGCGTCGCCGGCGTGCTGCGTTCGGTACTGCTGGAAAGCCTGTTCGCCACTTTGTTTGCGCCGGTGGCGATGCTGTCGCACAGTTGGTTTCTACTCAACATTCTGGTGGGCCGCGCCACTGGCTGGACCACGCAGGCCCGCAGTGACCGTGGCCTGTCTTTTTGGTTCGTCATGAAGAATTTCTGGCTGCATACACTGATCGGCGTGCTGGTGACTTTTTGGCTTTACCGTTTTGCACCCGAGAGCCTGCCCTGGTTTCTTCCCTTGCTGATCGGGCTGATCCTGGCAGTGCCATTGGTCCAACTTACGTCCAGCCTAAGTTTGGGTGAAGGATTGGCGCGTCTGCGCACGTTTCTGGTGCCCAGCGAGACCACCAACATTCCCGTCCTGGCACGGGCCAATCAATTGACGACCGGTCACGACGCCGCAAAGGAGGCGTCAGACTACCGTCGCCTTGTGCTCGAAGACCCATCCGTCATGGCGCTCCACCTCAGATTGTTGCGCGAAGCCCCGCCAGAACTTGAAATGCCACGCGCGCAACTCGCCGTGCTGGTCGACGCGGCGAGGCGGCGCGAAACGGAAGCGTTCAGCCGGCAGGATTGGGTAGCACTCCTGTCCGACGCCGAGAGCTTGGAAGCGGCGACCTATGCTTTCCCCTCCGGCCTTCGCAACCCCGAGGGCCTGCTAGGTTCGAGCGACTAGGCCGCGGTCATCATTTTCTTTTGGCTTCTTTATCCAGCGCGTTGAAATCTTCATCGCTCAAGATAATTTCGGCCGCCGCGACGTTCTCCTCCAGATGTGTGACTTTACTTGTACCCGGTATAGGCAACATCACCGGACTGCGCTTTAAAACCCAAGCGAGTGCGATCTGGGCCGGCGTCGCTTTGTGCTTCCGGGCAATGCCGTTCAACAGCGAACCTGGCCGCGTCAGATCACCGGCCGCCAGGGGGTACCAGGGGATAAAGCCGATACCGTGTTTTTCACAATGCGCCAGCACATTCTCGCTGCCACGGTCCACCAGATTGTAGCGATTTTGCACGGTTGCTACGGGAAAGACTTTGCGCGCCGCCTCGATTTCTTCCACCGAGACTTCGCTCAGGCCGGCCCGGGCGATTACGCCTTCATCCAGCAATTGCCTGATGGCGGCAAATTGCTGGTCGCGCGGGACCTCGGGATCGATGCGATGCAATTGCCAGAGCGCGATCGTCCTGACCTTAAGCCGCTCGCGGCTTTTCTTTGCGGCTTTGACGAGGTAATCGGGATCGCCTTTGGTCTGCCATTGTTCCCGTCCTCCGCGCGTTAGGCCGCCCTTGGTGGCGATCAAAAGTCCCTCGTAAGGATGGAGCGCTTCGCAGATTAGATTTTCCGAAACTTCCGGCCCATAGGCGTCGGCGGTGTCGATGAAATTCACTTGAAGACCCGGCAGCCTTCTGAGAGTTGCGAGCGCTTCCTCTTTATTCTCGGGAGGTCCCCATACGCCCTCGCCGGTGACGCGCATGGCACCAAAGCCAAGGCGATGAACCTTCATTTTGCCGATCGAGAAGTCGCCTGATTTTGCCGCGCTGACCATGGGGTTATTCCTTTGGTGAAACCGAATCTTTGCGGGAGTGACCTTGAAACAGGTGACCAAGGCCACCAGTTCCGGGCCCTTAAAAAGAAAACGGCCCCGAGACGGGGCCGTTTTCCTTAGTTGTCAAGATAACTCAGCCGTTGTCCGGCAAGGTGTAGCAAATATACTCGCCTGAGTAATCGCCGCCCGATACCGCAACAATGATGTATTGCTTGCCATTGACCATGTAGGTCATGGGCGAGCCAGACTGCGAGGCAGGCATCAACACGTTGCCCACTTCCTTGCCAGTCGCCTGATCGTACGCCCGAAGCGGCGCGCCGCGCGGATGATCGGGTGTGGTGGTGACCTGGCCGTCACCCGCAATCACCAAGGACTTGGTCACCAGTGTGCCGATATTGAAGCCGGCCTGACCGGTCCTGGGCACATTGATGCCCTTGAGCGCGGGGTTGTTGCGGATGGCGTCCGGCGTGTCGCCATGGGCCACCTGCCAGACAATATCCCCCTTATCGAGATTGATAGCGCTAATGGTGGCGTAAGGCGGTTTCAGCAGCGGCAGACCCTGGATGGAGACGGTGCGAAAACCGCCGCCGCCACCTGCCGCCGGCGGACGAGCCGGGCGCTTGGGCGTGGGCGCTGCATCCGCGCCGGAATCGGCACCCGCGGCATTGACCATCACAATGCGCTGGCCGGCC
>DATFSP010000115.1:0-3949 GCA_035262545.1 Rhizomicrobium sp.
TGGGTCGGCGGCGATCTGCGCATAATAAGAAGCCATGATTGCGCCTAGGCACATGATCAGGCTGGCGCCCAGGAAATTGCCCGCCGCCGTATACCAAAAGGTCCGGGAGGTGGGGACCTCGGGGCGCAGGTAACGCGAGTAATCCGCGACATAGGGCCCAAACGTGAGCGACCAGGCGGTTGCTTGCGTGAACGTCGCCATGAAGGTGGAGAGATTAAAATTGCCGCCCGGCATGACAGGCAGCGTGGCATGAGCCAGCCCGCGCAAAAATAGTATCATTGCAGTCGAGAGGAAAAGCAGTCCCGACAGGAAGGTTAGATAGACTCCGATGCGATGGATTAGTTCATACCCAATAAAAGCGACAATGAGCGCGGCGAAACCGAAGCCGCTCATCGCAGCGTCCGGCCCCACGGGGACGAGAGACAAGACTGTCGCCCTGATCACCACCTGGTCAGCCGAAATGTAAAGAACATAAGTAATGATCACTGCAATCAACGGTATTGCGGCACCAAGGACGCCGAACTGGGCCCGGCTCTGGATCATTTGGGGGATACCCAGGTGCGGACCCTGAGCGGAGTGAGCGGCCATGAACACGGTGCCGATAGCATTGCCGGCGACCAACGCGAGCACCGTCCAGGTGAGGTCCAAGCCCGAAAGAATGCCCAGGGTACCCACCGTCAGGCAAACGATGGAAAGATTAATGCTGAACCAGATGGTGAATAAGCGCTTTTCGCTGCCATAGCGTTCGGACAGCGGCACGAAGCTAATGCTGTATTTTTCAATTTTCACGCATCAACCTGGTTGACTACATCTTCGTGCAACTGCCAGCACGTCTTCAACGATGCGCCGTTCTTCCGCTCGCCACAATCCATTAGCGCCCTCAGCCGCACTGGTCGAACGGTGCTGCCCACCTCTCAGTTCGCGTTTGCCTGCGGTATTAAGGGTAAGACCACATGGGACGGATAGCGGGGGCTGTGATAGATCGTCTGTTTAGCCGCCACCATGAGCGTTCCCGAATTGGGGTCTTCGCCGGTATTAAGGTTGCGGTCGAACCGAGGAAAATCGCTGCTCGAGATCTCAAGGCGCAATTTGTGCCCCGGCAGGATCACATAGCTCGTTGCCCAAAGATCAATGGTGTAGTCGTACACCTTGCCTGGCTCGATCATGCTAGCGGGTCTGCCCGCGCCTTCACGATAGCGCGCCCGCACGATTCCGGATTGGATATTCTGGGCGAAGCCGTTGGGATAGACGTCAACCAATTTAGCGGTCCAGTCGGTGTCCTTAGCCGAAGTGGAGGCATAAAGCTCCATTTTGAGCGGACCGGTGATCTCGGTAGGAGTCTTCATCGCCGAAGTCGTATAAACCAGCACATCGTCACGACGTTCTACCGAGCGTTGATCCCAGGGTCCGCTGGGCACATTGCTGCAACAGACATTGCCGCCCATAGACGGCACCGGATTGGCCGGGTCGTAAATGAAGCCATCAGTTTCCGGCCCTTTGGGAAGTTCGGGCGTCAAGACGCCGTCGCCTATTGCCGAATTCGCCCGTCCGCCACTTTCAACATAGTAATCGGTGTATTGGGTCCGGGCCAGCGGCCATTCGTTCTCGTTACGCCAATAATTCTCTCCCATCACAAAGATCGCGATCGGCGCATCCTTGCCTACGCCGTTGTCAATGCCCTTGAGCCAGTGGTCGAACCAGCGCAGGTTGATCAACCTCTTGTCCAGAGGAGCATTATCACCGAAATCCACCGGGTCGGGAGACAAGCCGCCGCTGCCTAACGGCAGGGCGGTTCGCCCGCCAGTCGAGTGCGCCCAAGGCCCAATCACCAAGCGCTTGCCAGCGCGCGCCACCTCAGTCGCTCCTTCCTTGCGCATGGCCGCGTCATCGTTGATGTCGCCCCTAAGGAAGATATCGTACCAACCGTCCATCGAGAGAATGGGAACCGTGACCTTGTTGTAAGCGGTATTGAGGTCAATGCCGGTCCAATAGGAATCGTGGAGGGGGTGGGCAAGCCAGTCGCGGTAATGTGGCGTGACGTGATGCCCGGCCTCGTCGGACGTGGCGACAGGTAAGTGGTTGTAAATCGCGTCCCACTCGAAATTTTTGTTGGATTGCATCACATGGCCCGACATTTCGATGCCGCCCCATGGCAGGTCGAACCCGTAATGCAGCACGCCGTTGTCATAGATCCAGTTGCGGTAGATGTCCGGCGTGGTCACTGTCATCACCATCGCCTTGAGATACTTACTCGCCATGATCGCCTGCGCCCATTGGGTGTAGCCAACGTAAGAACCACCCAAGGTGCCCAGATTGCCGTCGAACCAGAGTTGCTTGCCGATCCACTCATCGGTGTCATAGCCATCATTGGCTTCGTTCTTGAATGCGTAAAATACGCCATCGGAATCGTAGGTGCCGCGCACATCCTGCGCGATCACGACATAGCCCCGCTCCGCGAACCATTCGGCATCGTCCGGTGGCATGTAGGTGGCGCGGTTATACGGCGTGCGCTCCAATATTGCCGGAAACTTGCCGGGCGCGTCGGGGCGGTAAATATCAGCGGCAAGCGTCACACCATCCCGCATGGGGACGCGGACATTGGATTGGAAGATCACATGATACGCAGGTTTGGACAGGGTTGAATCGTCATAGCGCGCCAATGAAGCCCAATTTCCCGCCGCGGGCACGGGCTGCGCATTGGCAAGGGTCGCTACCCAAATCGCAATGGCCGCAATGACGAACAACGCAAGCGATCTACTCATGCGCTCTCCCGCCCGCAAGCGTCAACGACCGATTAGATTTGGCAAATGCCCGCCTGTCAATATATGTCTAGACATTATTGGCGAGTCGCCCCGCGGTCTAAGCGGGGCCAGTGCAAGATATAGCAGTCCAGTCGGTCGGTCTTGAGGCGTGACAGCGATTTCTCGCAAGCAGCAATCGTTTCTCTGCGCGAGTGTGGCCGGCTCTAGACGCTTAGGTGCAGGGCGGCCGCTCGCTGCGTTTACCAAGCATCCACCAGAGCAGTCGTTAGAACGGCCGTGTGCGCCCCTCTAGCTCACGGTGTTCGGATGCCGTAGATATCGCCGTCATTCCTCACTGGGTTGGGTCATGCGGCGTGTCCTCAAGTTCATTCTCATTGCCTTGGCCGCGACAGCAATCCTTGGTGGCGGATTACTGGTCGCGATGTTCTGGCAGTTTAATCCTTCGCCACCGACTGTTCGCTACGGCGCTCCAAAAAGTGCTCTGGAAGCCCAGCGTCAGGACCTGGATTATTTCGGGAAGCTCCTAGCGATGGACCGATCTTTTTCACCCGCACACCGGGCGGAAGCAAACGGCCGTTTGAAAGCCCTAGCCGAACCGGGAATTCCGTTGTCGCCACCCGAGCTTCGCGTTGCGCTGATGGAAGTCGCTGCCATGAGTGACAATGGCCACACAAGCGTAACTGACATCTCAGGCGCCAAACCCATGGAGCTGCCGGTCAGGGTGGCAGGCTTTTCCGATGGAATTTATGTGACGCATGCGACCAAGGAGTATGTCGATCTCCTAGGCGGAAAAGTTGTCGCAATTGACGGACATCCAATCTCAGATGTCATGCAAAAGCTGAAGCAACTGCGCGGAGGGGTAGACGGTTGGCGGAGAGCTTACGCCGAAACGTACATCAGCCAACTCGACCTCTTGGTGGGCACGGGAGTCACACCAGACCTGCGCCAATCCGTCTGGACAGTCATCTTGCCGTCCGGAGTCACTCTGACGAAAACCTTGATCCCGTATCGACAGCCGGACAGCGAGCCATTTCTGTTTGTCAAAGCCAACTATTCGAATCTCCCGCTGACCGCACTTGGGACCAACTGGGCCTCCTTTCAGCCTGACCGCCGTCTGTCCGCAACTTTCGCCGATTTCGACGCGCCTTTCCGTCGTTACCGCCTGCCGCATTCTTGCGTAATGGTCG
>DATFSP010000116.1:0-10809 GCA_035262545.1 Rhizomicrobium sp.
CCGCGATGATGATTGTAATACTGGCGCAGCATGTCGCCGAACGGTCCTGGCATGTCCGGAATCTGGGGCGCGGCCTGCCCGCCTTGGTCATCCTGTCCCATATCCGGCCGCGAGGTCGTGGCAATCTCCACCACGGCGGGTTTCACCTTGGCGACCAGCGGCCCAAAGCCGGTTTGCGGCATCACCGGCGCAGTGGAGTTCAGTCCCAACGGCGGTGGATTGGAGGCTGCAAGGGACGTTCCAGTAAGCACGAACGCGGTCGCGCCTACGCCGATGGCGGCGCCGACGAGGAGCGCGGTCAACGAGGCGCGCCGGACAGAGGCGTGATTGGGGGTAGGAGAAATCGACATGAGAAGGGGTCCTTTTTCATCCGAGGAATTTCAGCCGCATGCGGCATTTACCTTGGAGAATTAGGTCTTCAACATGGATATTCCATGAGCCGAATATTAAAAGCCCGACATTTGACTGCGGCGAAGTGGCGGGAAAAGGTGCGCTATTTTCGCCTTATGCGGAATTCATCCAGCCGACGGCCGCAGTTCAGGTTCGTTGTCTTTCACGGTGCCAACGGAAGCGTGATGTAGCTCTCCTGCGGACCTGAAACGATTACGCTTTGCGTTGCCTTCTGATAGTCGGACGGCTTGGCGAAGAAAATGTTCGGCACGAAAGTTTGCGGATTGCGGTCATAGAGCGGGAACCAGCTAGATTGGACCTGCACCATGATCCGGTGCCCCGGCAGGAATACATGGTCGGCGGTGGGCAGCGCGAACTGATATTCCAGTGGCGTATCAGGTGTGAGGGCTTTGGCCTCAGCCAGGGATTCGCGATAGCGGCCGCGGAAAATGTCCATCGCCACGGCAAGCTGATAACCGCCCATACCGCGGTCGCCAGCGACTTCATCGGGATAGACATCGATGAGCTTCACCACCCAATCGGCGTCGCTGCCCGTGGTCGCGGCGGTGAGATGCACGATGGATTCGCCACGCACTGTGACGGGCGCAGTCAGGACCGGCGTGCTGAACGCCAGGACATCTGTACGGCCTGACGCTTCGCGTTGGTCATCCACCAGCCAACACGCCCATTGCTCGCAGGTCGTATAGCCGACCGGCTGTATCGGGCGGTCGCGGTACGGGACCGGCTTGGCCGGATCGGACACATAGTCGACACGGGATGTGGGTCCCGATGAAGCCTCGAAGCCCAAGCCGAGCTGGGGCTTCAGATAAAGCGGCGTAGGTTTGATGCCAGCGACCGGCCAGCTTGGATAGCTGCGCCATTCATTGGTTCCGGTTTCGAAAACGGTCGCGGTGGGCACATCCAGGGACGGTGCATCGTCCTTCAGATAGTGCGCCAGCATGGGGGCCAGTACGTGCCGGCGCCACCATAGCGCCGTGTCTTGGCCGAATTTAACCGCCCCAAGATTGCTGCCATCTTCGATCTCCTGGCCGTGAAACCAGGGCCCGATGCTAAGCCGCACCATGTCGCCGTTTGTGTCCTTGGGTTTCAGCGCTTTCCACACGGCAACCGCGCCATAAATATCTTCCTGATCCCACAGCCCGCCCACCAACAGCACCGGCACGGTGAGCGGCTGATCGGCGACGATCTTGTCCATCGCCTGGGCCTGCCAGAATTCATCATAAGCGGGATGGGCCGTGATTTTGGGCCAGAAGCCCACCTGGTCCATGCCATGCTCGCGACCCAATTCACCGGCCGAGCCAGCGCGCAGATAGACGTCGTAATCGTCGTTGGAAGATTGCCACCATTTGGCGGAATTGTCTGGCGATCCCTCCTGTTCATAGATGTAAGGCATGTTCTGTTCGCGGAACGCGCCATTGTGGAACCAATCGTCGCCACGCCAGCCATCCACCATGGGATTCATCGGCACCGAGATTTTCAGCGCCGGATGGGGATGGACCAGCGCCATGAGCGGCAGGAATCCATCGTAGGAAATGCCCAAAATCCCAACCTTGCCGTTGCTTTCGGGGACATGTTTTACCAGCCAGTCGATCGTGTCGTAGGCGTCGGTGGAATCGTCGGTCTTGCTGGGATTGATCGCGGTGCCTGCCAACGGCGGGTTCATCATATAGATGCCCTTGGAGCCATATTTGCCACGGACATCCTGCACCACCCGGATGTATCCGCCCTCCGTGATCGTGTCGTAGGCGTTGTCATACCCGTCCAGAATCATCGCCAGATGGCCGCTTTGGGCGTGTCCGGTCTGATCTTCAGCATTATAGGGCGTGCGGGTGAGAAGGATGGGCGCGTGGGCGGCGCCGCGCGGGATCAGAATGACGGTGTGAAGTTTGACTCCGTCGCGCATGGGGATATCGACCACACGGCGGACATAGTCGAAACTCTCTTCGCTGCGCACCAACTTGTTGGGCATTTCGTTGGGATCGGCGCCGAAACAGGGCGCGCACAAGGCAAGGCAAAGTCCCGTCGCAATCAGTGCAGTGCGCATCGTACCCCCAACTAACCCGCCGCGCGACTATGGCATCCATTAGGCGCTTCCCGCAACGCGGGCTACTGGCCTTCGGGATCGACAGGAATGTTCGCTTGTGGAGGTGTGATGGGCGATCCGCCCAGCGCCAGATAGAGTTCGGCCGTATCCATCAGGCGCTGCGCCTTGGCGCGTGTGAAGCTCACTTGCGCCTGGGCATTGCGGCGCTCGGCGTCGATCACGTCCAGAATGCCGGAATTGCCGGCCTGGAAACTCTTGCGCGCCAGATCCAGCGATTCCGCCGCGGTCTCCGCCGCCGCTTCCTGGGCACGCACGCGGTCCGCGTCATTCGCCAAGGCCTGCAGCCGGTCGCCCACGTCGCTGAACGCGGTCAGGATGGTTTGGCGATAAAGCGCCAGCATGGCTTTGTAGTTGTCGATTGCAGCGCGTTTTTCTGCGCTCAAACGCCCGCCGTTGAAGATGGGCTGGGTGAGATTGGCCGCCAACGAATAGGCATTGGAGATGCTGTTGAAAAGCTCGCCCGGGGTGAGCGCCTGCTGCGTCACCGTCGCGCTAAGATTGAGATTGGGATAAATGTTGGCGGTGGCGACGCCGATCGCAGCGCTTGCGGCGTGAAGCTGGGCCTCCGCGGCCTGTATGTCGGGGCGTTGACGCACCAGCTCTGACGGCAGACTCACTGGCAGCTCGGCGGGCAGGGTGAAATCTTTGAGCGCGAATTCGGGCGGACTCCATTCCGCAGGCGCCTTGCCCGCCAGGATGGCGAGCGCGTGACGCGCAACGGCCTCGCGCTGTTTCAAGTCTGGCATCAGAGCGCGATCTTGGACGAGTTGGGTTTGGGCGGTCACGAGTTGCACGCGAGTGCCCGAACCTGCCGTGATGGCGGATTGCACCAGATCCACATTTTGCTGGTCGTCGGCGATGATCGCGGTCAACGTATCTTCTTCCGCGCGTGCGCTCGCCAGCGACAGGGCCTCGGCGGCAACGTGAGCTGCGAGCGATTGGTATGCCGCGTCGAGCTCGAAATGCTGATATTCGAGCAGGGCCTCGCGCTCCTCCACCGTCCGCTTCTGGCCGCCGAAAAGATCGAGCGGAAAACTCACGGTCGGACCCAGCGTGTAGTAGGCGAAAGGTGGAATCTGGAAGTTCACCGGTCCGAACAAAGCGCGACCATATTTCTGGTACCCAGCCGCGGCGCCCAGCGAGACTTGGGGAAGAAGCGCGCCTTCGGCTGCGGTGACTTCTTCTTCGGCCTCCTCCATGCGCTCTTTAGCGGCTTCCACATCCTCGTTGCCGGACAGCGCCAGCGTGATCGTCTGACTGAGCGATGGCGACTGAAATCCAGCCCACCAGTCGCCTTCGACTTTTTTGCCCAGGATTACGCGTTGATCATCGGGCGCAGGCGCGTCGTCCTTGGCGGCATAGGTGGCGATCTCGGGCGGCGGGGGCGCCTTGAAATTGGGTCCGACCGTGCATGCAGAAACCAATAGAGTGGAAACGAGAGGTAAGGCCGCACGCTTCATTCCAACACCGCATGGCTGCCGCCCGCCGGGCGGACTTTCTTGATCAGGAAGAGGAGGGGAATGGTCGCAACGGTCATTATCATCATCAGCCAGAAATCATCGATGTAGGCGATCATGGCGGCTTGGTTTGAGATCAATCCATTAAGGCCCAGAAGCCCCGGCACAGTGCCGGGATTGACGTGAGCGGCCATCGCCGCGGCCGTCCCGGCGGCATTGTAAGGCGTGACGTTTACCGCCATCGACGCATGCAGCCGTTGGATGTTCTGGGTGAGCAGGAACATCACCACCGAAATGCCAATCGAGCTTCCAACATTGCGCAAAAGGCTGAACAGCGCAGTGCCTTCGTTGCGCAAGTGGGCTGGGAGCGTCGTGAAGGCGACCGTCGAAAGCGGCACCCAGACGAGGCCGAGGCCGAAACCCTGAATCACGCCGGAAACGATCACCGGCGAGGTGTCCATCAGCAGCGAGAAACGCGTCATTTGCCACAGCGAAAAGGCGGTGAGCGCCAAGCCCACGGCTATGATGGCGCGGGCATCGAAACGCGTTACAAGCCGCCCGACTATGAACATGCTGATTAAAGTGCCCACGCCGCGAGGCGCCGTGATCAGGCCGGTCAGGACAACTGGATACTGCATCTGGTTCTGCAGCATGGGTGGCAGCAACGCCAGGGTCGCGAATAGGACCACGCCCACCACGAAGATAAAGATGTTGGAGGCCACGAAATTCCGGTCCTGGAACAGATGCGGGTTCAGGAACGGCTTGGGATGAGTGAACGTGTGGACCAGGAAGATATAGAAAGAGGTGAAGGAAACCAGCCCCTCGATGACGATTTCAGGCGATGAGAACCAATCCAGCAGCTGCCCGCGGTCGAGCATCATCTGCAGCGCGGCGATGGCGAGGCTCAAGCTGGTGAAACCCAGGAAGTCGAAACGCGAAGACTGGGCGTTGCGGCTTTCCGGCATGGTGAAGAACAGCCCGGCGAAAGCCAAGACGCCGATAGGGAGGTTGATATAGAAAACCCAGCGCCACGAATAATTGTCGGTAAGCCAGCCGCCCAAGGCGGGCCCCAGGATCGGGCCCATAGTGACGCCGATGCCCCAGATCGCCATGGCGCGGCCGAATTCCCGAGGCGGATTGATGTCGAACAGCACAGCCTGGGACAGCGGCACGAGGGCCGCACCCCCTACGCCTTGCAGAAAGCGGAACAGCACGATCTGGTAGAGCGATGTCGCCACGCCGCACAGCGCCGAAGCCACGGTGAAGATGAATATTGAAATCAGGAAGACTTTGCGGCGGCCGACTTCGCCGGCAAGCCAGCCGGTGAGCGGGATGGTGATGGCGGCAGCCACGATATAAGAGGTGAGGACCCAACCCATTTCATCCTGGGTGGCCGAAAGCGTGCCTTGCATGCGGGGAAGTGCGACATTGGCGATGGTGGTGTCCAACGCCTGCATGATCGTCGCCAGCATCACCGAGAAAGTGATTAAGCCGTGAAAACGGACGCGAACGTGAGGCTGGGGCGGTGCCAATGCGGCGCCCGCGCGTTCAACGCGTGCCGACTCCTCGAACCCGTCTTCCGGCCTGTCCGGCATCGCCTAATCCCAAAATGCCAACGAACGATGATGTTCGGTATCCACGTCCACTTCCACGCTCATGCCTGCGGCTAATGGCACTTGGCCGTTATCGTCGATGGAAAGCCTGACCGGCAGGCGCTGCACCACTTTCACCCAATTGCCCGAGGCATTTTCAGGTGGCAGTAGCGAGAAGCTGGATCCGGTACCCGGGCTGGTGCTGAGCACCCGGCCGGTAAAGGTGCGGCCCGGATAAGCGTCCACCGAGAAGGTCGCCCGCTGACCCGGCCGCATGTAGGTAAGATCGGTTTCCTTGAAATTGGCTTCGACCCAAAGATCGCTCCCGGACATCAGCGCAAATAGCGGCGTGGCGGCATTGACATGGTCACCCACCTGAATCGCGTCCACCTTGGCTACGATCCCGTCCATCGGCGCATGCACCACCGTATACGATAATTGCAGCAACGCATGATCGAGCGCCGCCTGCGCCTCGCGCACCAACGGAAGACTATCCGGTGCGGTGTTGGCATTGCCTGCAAGATCGGCCAGCGCACTGGCAGTCTGCTGCTCGGCGGCCGCCAATTGCTGCTGGGCGGACTGGAAATTATTCTTGGCCTGGTCCAGTTGCGCGCGCGACGAGATGCCCTGCGCTTGAAGCTGGGTCTGACGCGCCAACTCGCGGCGGTCATAATCGAGCGTGCTCTCGACCGCGGCTTGGTCTGCCAATCGTTGGCGATAAACAGCCTGCAGCGACGGCACTTTCAGCAGCGCCGCCGCCAGCTGCGCCCTCGCGTCGGCCACTGCAATATTGAAGCTCTGCGTGTCGAGCCGAAACAATACGTCGCCTTTGCGGACAAACTGGTTGTCGCGCACGTCGATCTGAGCGATACGGCCGGACACTTCGGTGCTTATGTCAACTCTGGCGGCCTGAACATAGGCATCGTCGGTGGATACGTAGCGACCCGTCATCAGATAGAAGACAAGCGCCACCACCGCGACCGCGACCGGTACCCCAATCAGGAGAAGACGGCGATTGCGGGCGAACCAGTTCTTTTGCGTGCTGGCACCGGAATTCGACATTGAGGGGATCCGACAAGCGATATGGCGCGCGGGGTATACCGGAGTTTGCCGTCAGGATAACAGCAATTCTTCGAGACTTTTCCAGCATTCGCGTGGAGAAAGTTGACAGCATAATGCGCAGGAAAGTCCGGTAATAAACGCCCCTTTGGACGGATTCTCGTCCGGGCGCGGAGCGGTCTTCCAATTCTGCATGGCAGCTACCGGCCGAGGGGGTTCCAAGATAGAAGGCAGCCATGAATGCCCAGGACAAACTTCTAATCATCAATCAAGCCGCGCTTCAGGAGTCCATCACCCTGGCGGAAACGATCGAAATTGTGGACCAGGCCATGCGAGAGCTATCGGCCGGTCTGGTGGCTGCACCGGAGCGCACCGTAATGGCGGTCAACGCCGCGACCAGGCTAGGGCTGATGCCGGGCGCCATGCCCAGCCTGACCCGCTTTGGGGTGAAGGTCGTCAGCCTTTCGTCGCATGCGCCCCACTTTGACCTTCCGAGCCATCAAGGTTTGATGCTCTTGTTCGACAGCACCACGGGACGGCCCCTGGCAGCGTTGGACTGTCATGCTTTGACACGGATGCGCACCGCTGCCGCCAGCGCGGTAGCGACCAGGGCCTTGGCCCGGCCGGACGCCAAGACCCTCGCGATCATCGGTCCGGGCGATCTGGCCGGCCCCCATCTGGATGCGATTTGTGCGATTCGCCCTATCGAACGGATTCGCATTTGGGGACGGTCCAAAGCCAAAGCGGAAGCCTTTGCCGCGGGCCGCCGCGCGGTGAGCGTGGCGGCTACCGTCGAACAAGCGGTGAGGGGCGCCGACATCGTCTGCACCCTCACATCGTCTTCCGATCCCCTTTTGGAGGGCGCCTGGCTCGAACCGGGGCAGCATCTCAATCTGGTGGGATCGAGCCTGCGTTCCTCCCGCGAAGTGGATGACGAAACCGTCCGGAGGGGTTATTTCATCGCCGATTCCCGCAACCATGCCCTGACTCAGGCTGGGGAATTGCGGCACGCCATCGAACAAAGGGTGGTGGATCAGAGCCATGTGAAAGGGGAAATTGGCGAGGTTCTCCTGGGAAAGGTCCCCGGCCGCACCAGCCACGATCAGATTACGATCTACAAGTCCTTGGGCCATGCCGCCCAGGATATTGCCCTGGCCCACGCCCTACTCTTGCGGGCCGGCAAATCTGATAAGGTGACCGCCGTAGATTGGTAGAAGAGAGGCTTGGCCCATGGAATTGTCACGCCGCGCGATGATTGGGAGTCTTTCCGCTCTGCCGCTGACCGGAACGGCCACCAAAGCCGCGCCGTTGCTCCCCGACAAGGCCTCATTCGAATTCTCAGGCGCTTATCTGAACGCGGCCTATGCCCACCCGGTGAGCCGTCCGGTGCGCCAAGCGGGCAATGATTTCCTCGCCGCCCGCGCCAACCGCGAGGTCGATCGCGCCTGGCCTTCCGACAATCCCCGCAACCAGGCGGTGGCAAAGTTCGCCGCCTTCATCAATGCCGACGCCAATGACGTCGCCGTCGTGCCCAGCACGATGGAAGGCGAAAACCATCTTCTTGCCGCGCTGGGGATTGACGAAAATCACGGCGTCGTGACCGACGCCTATCATTATGGCCCCTCGCTCGCGCTTTATGGCGAACTGAACAAGCGCGGCGTACCGCTGGCCGTCGTCGCGCCCCGGAACAACAGGATCGAACTCAAGGATATCGAGCAGGCAATCGGTCCCAACACCAAGTTGGTCGCGATTTCGCATGTGGGGAGCAGTACCGGCTTCCAGCATGATTTGAAGGCACTCTGTGACGTGGCGCACCGGAAGGGCGCTTATGTCTATGCCGACATCATCCAATCGGTGGGCGCGCTCCCCTTCGACGTGAAGGAAAGCGGTGTCGATTTCTGCTGTTGCGGCACCTACAAATGGCTGATGGGCGATTTCGGCACGGCGTTTCTTTATGTGCGGCCCGACCGGCTGAAGGACCTCAAGCGCACTGCCGTGGGATGGCGTCAGGTCACCAACGAACAAACACATGCTTATCCGTTCGATCCGCCGGGTCCCGCGATCGGCGACTGGACTATGCGCACCGGCACGGCCGCCACATTCGAAGTAAGCACGCCCAGTTGGAGCGCGCTGGCGATGGCGATCGCCTCGCTCGATTATGTGCAAAGTCTGGGCGTCGAGAATATAGCTCGCCACCGCCAGCCGCTAATCGCGCGGCTGCAGGAAGAAATGCCCAAGCTGGGATTTATTCCGCTAACCCCCAAGGAAACTGCCGGGCCCGTTCTCGCCTTCGCTTACAAGGACGCTGCGGCGAGGCTCGATCCCGTGCTGAAGGCCCAACGCGTCAAGATATCTACCTATGAGAACCGCATCCGCATCTCGCCCTCGGTTTACAACGACATGGAAGATGTCGACCGGTTATTGAAGGCGGTTTCCCGGGTCTGAAGTCTTTCTTTGCTGCCGTATTGACAGCACATCGATTCCAGCTAATACTTCACCACATGGTGAACTATAATGAGCGCCTCACCCGAACCTTCGAGGCTCTGGTGGACCCCACCAGGCGGGCCATCCTGGCCCGGCTGGAGTCCGAGCAAAGCGCCTCGATCAGCGAACTGGCCGAACCTTTCGCCATCAAATTGCCAGCGGTGATGAAGCATCTTGGCGTGCTGGAGGACGCCGGCCTGATCACTCGTTCCAAAACGGGGCGCACTGTGACGGTGAAGCTTTCGCCCGAGCCGATGCGTGCAGCGATGGAATGGCTGAAACGCTATGAGCGCTTCTGGTCCGCCAGTCTGGACCGCTTGAGCGCCTATGCCGAAACCAGGGAGAGGGAGGCGAAAAAGCAAAAATGACCAGCCTCACCCTTGTGCGCCGGATCAAGGCCAGACCCTCGATCGTTTTCGACGCCATCACCACGCCCGAAGGCTTGGCGTGTTGGTTCGGTCCGGATGCGGGTCCGGTGCTCATGGCGGAAAGCGACGCAAGGGTGAGTGGCTGTTTCCGGGTGCGATTCCGCACAATGGATGGCAGCGAACATACTTGCAGCGGCGAATATCTGGAACTGACACCGGTGCATGTGGCGATGAGTTGGCGCTGGGAAGGCGGTGCCGAAGATCCGGGCCAGTCGCGGCTGGAAATCAGGCTTCGGCCTATTCCGGAAGGTACCGAACTCACGCTCACACATTCGCTCCTGCATGATGAAGAAAGCCGAAAGAGCCATGAAGAAGGCTGGATCGGCGCGCTTGACAAGCTCGAACGCCATTTCTTGAAAATTGCCAAGGGAGAGTATCATGACCAAGCATGAAATCGTCTCAAAGGAAAAATGGCTGGACGCGCGCCGCCTGTTGCTGGCGGAAGAAAAGGCCTGGACCCGCGAACGGGACCGAATCTCTGAGCGGCGTCGCGCACTACCGTGGGTCAAAGTCGAGAAGAATTACGTCTTTCAGGGCGCAGACGGCCCCGTCACCCTGAGCGAACTGTTCGACGGCCGCAGCCAGCTCATCGTCTATCACTTCATGTTTGGACCCGAGTGGGAGGAAGGCTGCACCGGCTGTTCGCTCCTGTCTGACCAGGTGGACGGTCCACGCCGCCATTTCGAGCACAACGATGTAAGCTATGTCGCCGTGTCGCGCGGGCCAATCGAGAAGCTCCAGGCCTACCGCAAGCGCATGGGCTGGAGCTTCCCCTGGGTATCATCGGCGGGAAGCGATTTCAATTTCGACTACAATGTCTCTTTCCCCAACGGGACACGAGAAGAGGGAGTGTTCTACAATTTCGAAAAGCGGCCCGATCCCGAAGTGGACGAGCTTCCTGGCGTCAGCGTCTTTTTTAAAGACGAAGACGGGGCCATCTACCACACTTATTCCACCTTTGGCCGGGGCGGGGAGATGTTCCTTTCAGTCTATGACTGGCTGGACATCGTCCCTCGGGGCCGCAACGAGCCCCCCGGCGGCAATCTGATGAATTGGGTCAAGCGTCACGACCGTTACGAGAATGACGGGCGCAGTGTTCACGCGAACAAGGGCGTCGCTGACGCCGCGGAGTGAACCGGCCGCGACTTTTCCAGTTTATTCCACGGACCAATTAGCATAGCGAGATGCCGGAACGGGGAAAGAATTTCAATCTTTCCCCAAAGCCGGTGAAGCAAGCCCAGGACGCGGATCAGCGCGGGCATGGTTCGCTCTGC
>DATFSP010000117.1:0-11345 GCA_035262545.1 Rhizomicrobium sp.
GCAAAGGTCGCCGCGTTCAACACCCGTGTTTTTTCATCGAAGCGCAGCTTAAGATATTCGGGAACGGAGCGGGCGCGCGAACCGTAATAGAGCGGCATCATGAAAAGGCCGAGAAACACCATGGCCGGAATGGCGCCCACCCAGTAGAAATGACTGGTGGCAAGGCCGTATTTCGCGCCCGATGCGGCCATGCCGATCACTTCCTGCGCGCCCATGTTGGCGGACATGAAGGCGAGACCCGCCACCCAGGCGGGAATGGTGCGGCCGGAGAGAAAGAAATCTTCGCTGGTTTTGGTGCGGCGCCGAAGCGCCACGCCGATCGCGATCACGACAAGCAGATAGAGCCCGATGATCAGGCCATCTACGACCGTGAACTTCATCGCGCTTCCCCGCTGAGCTCTGTATGCTATCATCGTATGATAGGATGTAAAACCGTGTCAACGAAACGAAAGCCCAAAACTGCCCATCCGCCAGCTTCACATGCGGGGGCGGAGATTCGCAGCCGCAGCCTCCTTTGGTCTGTGGTGGAAGAAATCGGTCTGCGCATCTTAAACGGCACATACGCCCCCTCCCGCGCTCTGCCCACGGAGCCCGAACTCATGGCGGAGCTTCGGATCAGCCGGACGGTGTTGCGGGAAGCGATCAAAATACTGGCTGCGAAGGGGCTAATCGTCTCGCGCCCGAAAAGCGGCACGCATGTCAGGCCATCGCGGCATTGGAATCTTCTCGATCCGGTCATCCTGGATCTTTATTGCCGCGTCTATGACTATTCCGAATTCGCTCAGAATTTCCAGAAACTGCGGGTCATCATCGAGCCTGAAGCCGCAGCCATGGCGGCCAGCCAGCGCAACGAACGTCAGTTGCGCGCACTAGATGCGGCGTATGCGGCGATGAAGGCGGCACGCGACATCACCGATTGGACCGGCGCAGATCTGACCTTCCATGAAGCCATTCTCGAAGCAACGGGAAATCCCTTCATGCAACCGCTGGGTTCGCTCATTCGTGCAGCCCTCGACACCCTGCTGTTCCATTCCGCAAAGACTTCGGCAAATCCATTTGATTCCCTGCGCGACCATGGGGCGGTACTTGAGGCCATTCGCCGGCGCGATCCTGCCCAGGCGCGCGAGGCGATGAACCGGTTGCTTGCCAGCACAGGATTGTCAATTTCGAAAGCAGTCAAAAGCGCGCGCCATCATCCCGCAGGTCGGCAGGGCGAGGCGCGGCACGCATGAACGCCATCAGCCAAATAGAAACGTTCCGCGTGGCGCCCCGCTGGCTTTTCGTGCGGGTCGCGACCAAGAACGGAATCGTGGGCTGGGGAGAAGCCAGCCTCGAAGGGCATGCCGAGGCGGTCGAGGGCGCCTATGAATCCTTGCGCGACCGTTTTCTGGGCGCGGACGCCACGAATATCGAAGATGTTTGGCAGGTCGCTTACCGGCTTGGCTTTTATCGCGGCGGCCCCGTTCTGATGTCGGCGATTTCGGGCCTGGATCAAGCGCTCTGGGACATCAAGGGCAAAACGCTGGGCGTGCCGGTCTGGCAGCTTTTGGGCGGGAAAGTGCGCGACAGGGTCCAGGCCTATGCCTGGATCGGCGGCGACTCCCCCAGCGAAGTAGTCGAACAAGCTGGGCAGCGCCGGGCGCAGGGATTCCGCGCGGTCAAGATGAATGGGACCGGCGATCTGGGCCGGCTCGACAGTCCGAAATTGCTGGACGCGGCGGTGGAACGGGTGGCACGCGTCAAGGAGCTGGGGCTGGACGTGGCCGTCGATTTTCACGGACGGCTTCACAAGCCCATGGCCAAGCAGTTCGTGGCTTTGCTCGAGCCGCTGCGCCCGCTTTTTATCGAAGAACCCTTGCTGTCGGAACAGCCGGCAGCCATTGGGCAGATCGCGGCGCAGACCTCCATCCCGATCGCTTTGGGCGAACGACTGTACAGCCGCTGGGATTTCAAGCCGTTTTTTGAAAACGCGATCATCGACGTCGCCCAGCCGGATCTAGCTCATGCCGGGGGAATTTCCGAATGCCGGCGGATTGCTGCCCTGGCGGAGGCCTACGATGCAGCCATCGCACCGCATTGCCCGCTTGGTCCCATCGCGCTCGCCGCGAGCGTGCAACTGGCGCTGGCGACTCCGAATTTCGTCATTCAGGAAATGTCCCTGGGCATTCATTACAATACCAAGGAGCACGATCTTCTGACCTATCTCCAGGATCCAAGCCCCTTCGATCTCAAGGAGGGCATGATCGCGGTGCTGGACCGGCCAGGCCTCGGTGTCGCGATTGATGAAGAACGTGTTCGCCACGTCGCGTCGGCGCCGCATCGGTGGCGCAATCCGGTCTGGCGTGGTTCCGACGGGAGTGTTCGCGAATGGTGAAATCGGAGGTAAGCGGATTCCGCGACAAGGTTGTTGTCATCACCGGCGCGGCGGGCGACATCGGTGCCGCCACCGCGAAACGTTTCGCACGAGAGGGCGCGCGCGTCGTCATCACCGATGTGCCGGCAGTGAAGGACAGAAGCGCAGCGTTGGCGGAGGCTTGCGAAGCGGAGGGTGCAAGCGGTGTTCTAACCATGAACTGCGACGTCTCTCGGGAAAATGATGTTTCCGCGGTGATCGAGACGGCCATGGCGCAGTTTGGCTCCTTCGAAGTTCTGGTTTATGTCGCCGGCCAGATGATTTTCCGGCCTCTCGACGAGTTCAGCACCGAGGAATGGCGCCGGCTGATGGATGTGAATTTCATGGGCGCAGTCTATTTTACGCGGGAAGCCCTGCGGCACATGAAACCGGGCGGCGCTATCGTCAATATCTCAAGCATCCATGCCTATCAGACGTCGCCGCTGGTAGCGCCCTATGCCGCCGCCAAGGCCGCGATGCTTTCGCTGACACGCAGCACGGCGATCGAGGGGCGGAGCCTCGGCATACGCGCCAATGCGGTTACGCCAGGCGCGATCGACACCCGGATGTTCCGGTCAAATCCCAATGTGACGAGCGGAGCGGAACTGGTACCGGAAGGGATGCTTGGACGGCCGGACGATATAGCGTCTGTCGTCGCCTTTCTCGCTTCGACGGATGCAGCTTTCGTGAATGGATCGGTCGTCACCGCCGATGGCGGGCGCATGGCGCTCCTGTAAACGAAAGTGCCGGCGATGGCGAACGATCCGACGGGATTGATAGGGATTGATTGGGGCACGTCGCGCCAGCGTGCTTACCGGATCAGTCAGCACGGGCGTTTGCTGGAAAGCCGAAGCGGAGAGCTGGGACTTTCCGCTCTCAGAGGTCAAAGCTTTGACGCCGCCTTGCAGTCGCTGATCGCTGACTGGCTGACGCGCGCCGGGGACATTCCGGTCCTAATGTGCGGCATGATCGGAAGTCGCAACGGCTGGGCGGAAGCAGCTTATTGCGAATGCCCTTTTGGTATCAATGAGCTGCCCCGCACCATCGTTCAGGTCTCCAGCCAGGGCAGGGCGGTCTACATCGTGGGCGGTGGTCGTGTGACAGACGGGCGCGATCATCATGATGTGATGCGTGGCGAGGAAACCCAGTTTCTGGGGCTGGAAGGTCTGACGGGCCGGCATTTGGCGATCGCGCCAGGCACGCACAGCAAATGGGCGCTTCTGGATGGTGGGCGGATCGAGGGCTTTCGCACATACATGACGGGAGAGCTTTTTGCTGTCCTGAAAGAGCATTCGATCCTGGGCTGGCTGATCCCGGACAAGAAGGCTGCCGTCAATGACATGGCCGCTTTCACGGATGGCGTCTCGGATGCCGCCGCGGATGGCGACATGCTCCATACCCTGTTCAATGTCCGCACGTCTGGACTATTTCGTCCGGAGCATTCCGGTGCCCTTTCTTCTTATCTCTCCGGGCTTTTGATCGGCTATGAAGTGACGGGGGGGACAAAATCGCATGCAGCGGGGCCGGTCACAGTGATTGCCGCGCCGCAACTCGCCAAACTCTATGATCGCGCATTGGCCGTACTTGGATTCCACGACGTTCGCATCGATGATGTCGATGCGGTGACGGCACGCGGCCTCTGGCGTATCTGGCAGGCACGAAAGGATATCCCGTGAACAGGGCCAACTGGGAACGCGTGCTGTCGGAGCGGCCTCTCATCGCGATATTGCGGGGTGTGCGTCCGGAAGAAGTTGCCGATATCGGCGATGCGCTTGTTGCCGCCGGTATCCTTTGTGCGGAAGTGCCGCTCAATTCGCCCGATGCGCCGGCCAGCATAACGATCTTGCGTGAACGGCACGGCGGCGGGCTGATGGTCGGCGCGGGCACCGTTTTGTCGGTCCAGGAGGTTGCAGTCGTTGCCGCGTGCGGGGCGCAGCTGGTGGTCTCTCCCAACACCAACGCCGCCGTCATCGCCGCGAGCAAGCGGGCAGGGCTTATCTCGATTCCCGGGTTCGCCACACCGAGCGAAGCCTTTACCGCCTTGGATGCGGGTGCTGACGCCTTGAAGGCCTTCCCCACTGACATGGTTTCACCCGCAGCGGTGCGCGCATTGAAAGAGGTTTTGGCTCCCAACATCCCGGTCATTCCCGTTGGCGGCGTCACTACGGAAAAAATGGCGCACTATCACAAAGCAGGCGCCGCTGGTTTTGGCATCGGCTCGGCCATTTACCGCCGGGGCAGTGGCGCGAAATCTGTTTTGGAAAAGGCCACCGCGTTCGTGGAGGCTTTTCATGCGCTCCCCTGAGGCCGTGGAATGCATCTGGCCGCTCGAGGCCAGTCTGGGCGAAGGGCCTTTCTGGTCTGCTGCGGAAAGGGCCGTTTGGTTCGTGGATATTTTCGGAAAACAGCTTCACCGCTTCGAGCCTGCCAAGAATATCAGACGAAGCTGGACCGCGCCCGCCAAGGTCAGCTTTGTGCTACCACAAACGCAGGGAAGTTTTCTGGTAGGCTTGCCGGGCGCGGTGGCGCGATTCAGACCGGATAAAGACGAGTTCGAAATCCTGGAGCGCCTGGAAGAGCATCATCCGAAAAACCGCTTGAACGATGCCTGCGTCGATCCCCAGTGCCGGCTGTGGTTCGGCACCATGGATGAGGATGCGCAGAGGAAGAGCGGAGCTATTTACCGTTGGGGCGACGAAGCAGACCCAGTCGAGGTAGATTCGGGCTACTGCATCTCAAACGGCCCGGCTTTCAGCCCCGACGGCCGCACATTCTACGCCACCGACACGCTTGACAGAGTGATTTACCGCTTCAGGGTAACCGAAGACGGCCGACTGCATCGGAAAGAGCCCTTTATTCAATTCCAATCCAAGGACGGCTATCCCGACGGCACGACCGTTGATGCCGAAGGCTGTCTCTGGGTCGCTTTCTATGGCGGCTGGTCAGTCCGCCGTTTCTCGCCGACCGGAGAAATGATCCGGGAGGTGAATCTGCCATGCGCCAACGTCACCAAATTGGCATTCGGCGGAGATGGCCTGAGGACGGCTTTCGTGACCACAGCGCGGGACGGTCTCAGCCCGCAGGAATTGCTTGAACAGCCTCTTGCTGGCGGTCTCTTCGCCTTCGAGGCCGGCGTTTCCGGCCTGCCTCAAGCACAGTGCAGCATAGCGGAGAAATAACGAGCCATATCGGGGTCAATTCATGCAGAGCGTTTCAATCGCACCGTCCGCTGAACCGTCTGAAGCCGATATCCGTCTCGCCTATGTCTGGCTTATCGCCTTCGTGGCTGCTTTTGGTGGATTTCTTTTCGGCTATGACTGGGTGGTCATAGGCGGCGCCAAACCCTTCTACGAAGCATATTTCCATCTGCACAGTCCGCAGGCGATCGCATGGGCCAACAGCTCAGCGCTGGTTGGGTGCTTCCTCGGTTCCTTGATTGCCGGCAGTCTCAGCGACCGTTATGGCCGCAAGGCGGCCCTTGCGGTGGCGGCGTTGGGGTTCGCGGTGTCCTCCATCTTTACCGGCTGGTCGTTTTCGTTTCCGGCCTTTATCGCCTGGCGCATCCTGGGCGGGGTCGCGATCGGTCTGGCGTCGAACATCTCTCCAACGTACATCGCGGAAATCAGCCCGGCCCAATGGCGCGGGCGTTTGGTCAGTCTCAACCAGTTGGCACTGGTGATCGGCATTCTGATTGCCCAACTCGCCAATTGGCGCATCGCGCAGCCTGTTCCTTCCGGAGCCACCGAGGCCATGATCGCCGCATCCTGGAACGGCCAGCTCGGCTGGCGTTGGATGTTCAGCGCCGTCGCGATCCCTGCCCTGGTCCTGCTGGTTTGCACGCCGCTCATTCCGGAGAGCCCCCGATGGCTGATGACGCGTGATCGCGCTGGCGACGCCAAGGCTGTCTTGGCGCGCATCGGGGGCGCGCGCTATGGCGAAAAGGGGATCGCCACTATTCGCGAGTCGCTGAAAAACTCGCCGGACGATGGATGGCGGGCCCTGTTCTCGCCCGCGATACGCGGTCTTCTGCTGATCGGCATCGTACTGGCGGTTCTCCAGCAATTCAGCGGCATCAATATCCTCTTCAATTATGCCGAAGAGGTTTATCGCGGCGCCGGCTATGGTGTCAGCGATATCCTGTTCAATATCGTGATCACCGGCGCGATCAATCTGATCTTTACGCTGGTGGCGATGGGATTGGTCGACCGAGTGGGGCGGCGTGCCCTGATGATTTTCGGTTGCTTCGGGATTGGCCTATCGCATCTCGCTGCCAGTTACGCCTATCACGTGGGAGCGCAGGGCATAGGCATCTTGGCCCTGACGCTCAGCGCTATCGGCTGCTACGCCATGTCGCTTGCGCCGGTGACGTGGGTGCTGATCTCGGAGATATTCCCAAACCGGGTGCGCGCCTCCGCCGTTTCCGTGTCGGTGGCGGCGCTTTGGGTGGCGTCCTTTATCCTGACCTACACATTTCCGTTCTTGAACAGCGCACTGGGCACCTCAGGAACATTCCTTCTCTATGGCGGGATTTGCCTCGTCGGCGGTCGATTCGTGATTGCCAAGGTTCCCGAAACCAAAGGCCGGTCGCTTGAGCAAATGGCAGTGAAGGCCTCCACGTCTCAAATCCGGCAAGCGCTCGAGCCTCTCTCCCAGGGCGAACCATGACGAAATTCTATTCTATTGGTCGGTTGGCTTTCGCCGCGGTCGCATTTCCGGCCCTGGCGCATGCGGAAGCCCATTTCGACCCGGCGACGCGGACATTCCGGCTGGATGGCGGGCAAACCAGCTATGTCTTCGGCGTCAATTCGGCAGGGGCGCTGCAATCCCTGTATTGGGGTCCCCAGCTTGCCGCATCGGACACGCTGAAAGCCGTGACACCACCCGATCTCTCCGGCTTCGATCCGTCCAGCTCGATAACGCCCCAGGAATATCCGGGCTGGGGCGGGCCGCTTTACACCGAGCCCGCGTTGAAGCTCGCCTATCCGGATGGCGTTCGCGATGTCGTCCTGACGTTCCGCTCTGGTCGCGCAGACGGCAACAGCATCACCGTCGAGATGAGCGATATAAGACAGCCGCTCAATGTCTCTCTGCTTTATACTATCGATCCTTCGACCGGGATCGTCGGGCGGTCCGCGATCATTCGCAACGAGACAAAAGCGACCGTGCGCATTGACCAGGCCTTTTCGGCGGCCTGGTCGTTGCCGCCGCAGAACGATTACCACCTTCATTATCTGACCGGGCGCTGGGCCGCGGAATGGACGCTGCAGGACCGCGCCTTGACCCAAGGCGCGACCGTGATCGAAAGCCGCCGCGGGTCCACCGGCATGCAGGCCAATCCCTGGTTCGCCATCGACCGCGCCGGCATTTCGACCGAGGAAAACGGGCCTGTCTGGTTCGGAGCTCTGGCCTGGAGTGGTTCGTGGCGGATCAGCGTGGACCGCGATCCCCTGGGCGACGTGCGCGTAGCGGGAGGTTTCAACCCATTCGACTTCGCTTATCAATTGAAGCCCGGCGAGTCTTTGGAGACGCCCGTCTTTTACGGCGGCTATTCGAACCAGGGCATGGGCGGCGCCTCGCGCCTCCTGCACCGCTTTGAGATAACCAATATTCTTCCGCAGAAGCCCGAGCCCAAACTTCGCCCCGTCCTCTATAACAGCTGGGAAGCGACGGAATTTGCGGTGGACGAAAAAGGGCAAATGGCGCTGGCCGAAAAGGCGGCGCGCATCGGCGTCGAGCGCTTCGTCATGGACGATGGCTGGTTTGGCGCCCGCAACAGCGATCATGCGGGATTGGGAGATTGGACCGTAAATCCGGCCAAATTTCCCAATGGATTGAAACCGCTGATCGACAAGGTGCACAGCCTGGGCATGGAGTTCGGTCTCTGGGTCGAGCCGGAAATGGTCAACCCCGACAGCGAGCTTTATCGCGCGCATCCCGACTGGGTGATGAATTTTCCCGGCCGGCCGCGTTCGGAGGGGCGCAACCAGCTGGTGCTCAATCTCGCGCGCCCGGATGTGCGCGATTACATCTTGCGGGCGATGGACGATCTCTTGTCGAAGAACGACATCCAGTTCCTGAAATGGGATTACAACCGCAACTGGTCCGAGCCGGGCTGGCCGGAAGTGGATTCACAAAGCCAACCTGAGATCTATGTGACCTATGTCAAGAATCTTTATGGGCTCATGACTGAGCTGCGCAGGCGCCATCCAAAGTTGGAGATTGAGGACTGCTCGGGAGGCGCGGGCCGGGTAGATTTGGGGATCTTGAGCCTGACCGATCAGGTATGGGCCTCGGACAATACCGACCCCTTTGACCGCCTCAGTATTCAAGACGGCTTCACGCATGCCTATGCGCCCGGCGTGATGATGGATTGGGTCACGGACTCGCCAAATTGGGTCAACAATCGCTCCACCTCGCTGAATTACCGTTTTTTATCGGCTATGCAGGGGGGCTTGGGGATTGGCGCCAATCTCAACAAATGGAGTGATGCCGAATTTACCGATGCGACCCGTTTGGTGGCGGCCTATAAGCACGTGCGCAAAACCGTTCAGCAAGGCGACCTCTATCGCCTGATCCGTCCGGAAGATCCATCAGGGCGTTTCGCGACCTTCTATGTCTCACCCGACAAGCGGCAAGCCGTGCTGTTTGCCTTTCTGCATTCCAGCACCAAGCTCGATCAGCAGCCCGCCATCCAGGTGAGGGGCCTCGACCCGCAGAAGGCATATCGCGTGAGGCCCGTCGAATCCGCTTCCGGTGCCGAAAGTCAGACGCAAAGCGGCGCCTACTGGATGGGCCATGGCGTGGAGGTGCCGATGACAGGCGACTTCCAGGCCAAAGGACTGGTTTTCGAAGGGCAATAATGCATTGAACGCGTGTGTAGGGTGGATGTTGTGGCGGATTACATAGCGCGGCGAATTGCCGAAGCGATCGAGGTAGACGGCAATATCGACAAGCCGGTTTGGCGAGACGCCACTTGGAGCCGGCGGTTTGTCGACATGACGTCGGGCGCGCCAGGGATGTTCGATACAAGGACGGCGATCCTGTGGACCGATACACATCTCTATTTCGCCTTCTGGGCGGAGGAGCCGTTGGTGGAAGCCCGCCTTGTCGAGCGCGACAGCCTGATTTTTCTGGAGAATGATCTGGAAGTCTTCATTGACGGGGGCGACTGCTATTATGAGTTGGAGGTCAACGCCGCCAACACGATTTATGAAGTGTTCTTTGTCTGGCGGGATGCCTATCGCAAGGGCGGTAAATTCGACTTGCCGCAATTCGATTTATGCGACTCCAGGACCTACACTTTTGGCGGCAACTATGACCGGAGTGGTGCCAGCTTCTGGCGTGGCACCCATCCGCGTGGCACCCGCTGGGCCTTCACCAAATTTGACCTGCCGGGCTTGAAAACCGCGGTGCGAGTGGCAGGCACGCTCAACGACAACAGCGATATCGACAAAGGCTGGAGCCTCGAAATCTCGATACCTTGGGCAAGTCTGTCGCTCCTCGCGGGAGGCCGGTCCCTGCCGCCCGCGCGGGGCGACATCTGGAAGATGTTTCTCGGACGCTTTCAGAAACTTATGGTGGGAGGCAGGGAAGTCGACCCTCACCCTGCTATGGCCCTAAACAGTCATGGCGTCGACGATACCCACCAGCCGGAATCGTGGAGCAAAATACGTTTTGAGCTCTAGCTGATTGGAGCATCCAACACTTGCCAACATCGTTGATGTCTCTGGCGATCCAAAGAAGAATCATTCTCGGACGGTATGACCGAAGAGATAAACTGCCCGCGGACCGTGACACAGCCAGCTCGCGGCTTACAGCCGTCACAGCGTGTTATTGGCGGACGTCATCGCGCGATTGCCGCAGAAAATTTGGAAGCTGGCGGCAATCCGAGATTGTGTCGAGGTTAAGAATGGCGTTCTCGATCCTCTCGATCTGAGACTTAGACAGGACTGTACCTGCGAGGTCACGAAATTTAGCGATAATCTGCTCATCGGGCATGGGATTTGCCGGACTACCATAGGGAAATGCCACTATCGTCCTGTAACGCGAATGGTCATTAGTTATGAGAGTCACTGCAGGCTCATTATCGTCAGCCATGCTCTGGTCGATTTGCACTGAAATACGGTCGAGCCAATTCTGAATCGCTGGCGATGACCAGGCGGCCTGTTCCAGCTCCGTCGGCGTCACTTTGCCAAATTGAAGCTCAGCCGCTACTGCGTAAGGCAGGCTCATCTGCGCCTGTGCCCGCGAGGTAACGGTTCTGCCGCCGCACATTCGGGCCTGAAAACCGCTCATATCGACTTCGATGGCGGCAATCTGGTCGATCGCGATATGATGTGCGGTCCTCAACTGACGCACGGCATCGATGGCGGAATGAGTTCCCCGACATGTGGCATAAGGCTTGATCGAGCAGCGATCCAGCCGCCATGTCTCTCCGAATCGATCAGTCAACAGGCCCGGATCCGACAGGTTGGGCGAAAATGTCTTGAAGAAGCTGCCCCACCCCTGGGGATCAAAGACTCGGGCCGGCCCGGAAAATTCGCTCTTCGCCAACAGAGCAGCGGTCAAGCCACCTTCGGCGGCGCGGCCAGGATGGAGCTTCTTGGTCTGGCTCCCGTCATGATTGAAAGCCCAGGTGCCGGCGGCGAACGAACAGGAAATGCCAAGGGCCTGTTCCAGATGAGATGCGTCCAATCCGAGCAACAATCCCGTGGCGGCGGCCGCCCCGAACACGCCACAGGTGCCAGTCGAATGCCAACCGAGACTGTTGTGTGCTTCATAGCCACCAACCGCCTCCAGAACGCGGCGGCCGACTTCGTATCCCATCAGAATGGCGGTCAAGAGGCGTGAACCCGAAACTGCTTCGTTCAATTGCGGTAGGACCGCCAACGCCGCGGGCACAACTACGGCGCCCGAGTGATCGCAACCACCAGAGTCGTCGAGCTCAAGGGCG
>DATFSP010000118.1:0-25892 GCA_035262545.1 Rhizomicrobium sp.
TTGGCACTGGCGGCGGCATGGTCGAAAGCGACGAGACTTTTATGACCAAGCGCCGTCGCAAGGGCGAAGGCAACCGCCACGAGCAATACAAAACCAAGGTACTGACCCTGATCGACCGCCAGACTGGCCGGGCGCATAGCAGCTTCCTACCGCGCCTGACGCGCAAAGGGATCATGCGCGTTGTCAACAAGAACGTGTCCCGCGAGGCCATCATGATGACGGACCAAGCCAAATACTATCAGGGTGCGTTCAAAGATTTTGCCGGGCATGAAACCGTAGATCATTCCAAAGAGGAATACGTTCGCGGTAACGCCCACACAAATACGGCAGAGGGTTATTTCAGCCTTTTCAAGAAGGGAATGAAAGCCGTCTATCAGCATTGCGATGAGAAGCACCTGCATCGCTATTTGGCTGAGTTCGATTTCAGGTATAATAACCGCGTTGCGCTTGGTGTTGACGATTCCGCCAGGACTGTCTCTGCGTTGCGTGGTGCAAAGGGAAAACGCCTCATGTACCAGGACTCGTGCGCGGGGTAACACAGATTATGAACGCACCGCTTATTGATCGGGGGCTATACACTGTCGGCGACGCCGCCAGACTGCTCAAGGTCAGCCCGGCTCGTGTGCGTGGATGGATAGCTGGTTACCCCCGTACCAAATCTGACCCCATCTTGAGGAATGATGTTGGCTGGCTGGACGGCTCATTGGCGTTCAGCTTCGCGAACCTCATGGAAATTCGATTCATAGAGCACTTCACGGCGCTCAAAGTTCGCACCGCGACCATACGGGAAATGGCGCGTGAGGCGGAGCGCGTTTTGCGGCATCCCCATCCGTTTGCCACAAAGACCGTTTTCCAAACGGACGGGAAAAAGATTTTTGCAGAAATCGCGGAAAGCACAGGCGATCAGAAGCTATATGACCTGAGAGACAAAAACTGGGCGATGCTACAAATCATCGAACAGTCTTTGCACCGCGAAGTTACCTACGATCCATCTGGCGATGCAGCTATATGGACACCCCGCCCTGCAATCCCATCTGTCGTGGTTCATCCCCGGATGTCATTCGGGCAGCCGATTTTGAAAAAAGAAGGTATTCCAACCCGCGCTTTGTTTGAGGCATTTCAGGCCGAAGGCGACGACGCTGATAGCGTCGCGAAATGGTTTCAGATAACGCCCGATCAAGTGCGCGAAGCGGTAGAATTTGAAATCAATCTTGCAATGGCTGCTTGAAAATAGCTTTTGACGAGAATGTTCCAAGTGAAATGGCGATGGTTTTTCAAACCCTCGCAAAGCAAATAGGAGTCCTTAACGCGGAAATCGTTCTAGCCAAATCATATCGCCCCGATGGAGAAAAGGGCGACGAACATTGGACTAGGCGGTTTGCAGCGGACGGCGGCCAGGTCGTAATTTCAGGCGATACGCGGATGCGATCACGCGTGCACGAATTGGCTGCCTTAGTTGAATCGGGCCTAGTCACCTATTTTTCTGAGCGAAAATGGTCCACCGTCTCGTTCTTCACCAAATCGGCTATGCTCTTGCATTGGTGGAAGCCTGTTAGGGACCATATGGAAACGGCCCAACGCGGAACGTGCTGGGAAATACCGTTTCAGTGGCAATGGAAAGATCTGGTGAATGTCTCCGCAGACCCCCAAGCCATTAAAGCCAAAAAAGGCTGACGACTTCGAATCCGTCGCTAAGCGCCTTGAGTGTGACGAGAGCAAAACGCGGTTTGAAGAAAAGCTAGGGAAGCTGGCGAAAGCAAAGCCGAAGAAAAAGCCCTGACAGCCCTAGCGCGCGGTCATTGCGCTGATGCGGACGACTTTTGGTTTTTTTGGGAGGAACACGACTACTGGGTGCAGTTCGTAGCGCCAATCCCCCAGGCTCCCGCAAAATACAGAGAGAATATCCCCGCGTACGCTAGCTTCGCATTGGCCCGCCGAGTTCGGGTTTACTGCCCGCACAAGGTATGGGGTTCCGCGCCACGCCCCTAGAAGGCTCTGACGGTCCACCCCCAGAAAGTGCTGGGCCTGTTCGTACGGCAGTTCAACAATCTGGGCATCGGCCAAAAGGCCGATGGCCTCTTCCCGCGCTGAAACTGGAACCACCAGTCCAGAGACGTATTCGAAGGGAAGGCTTGCATCGCCCGCGGGGGCGTCCGGCGTCAGCCAAGTCTTAGGATCAATAGCTGGGGCTGGCAGCGCGGGTGACGGACCGATTACCGCCCCAATGAGCACCGATATCGCCAAAAGCCGCCCGTTCATCGCTTAAGTCTACTCCCGGACACTTTAAGCGCCAAGGCGGACGTCCGGCCAAAACACGAGGATATTCAAATGCTTCAACCCATAGTGTTGGGTTTGTCAAAGGTAGCCGAGGGGTATCAGCCCGGCAGCCAATTCTCGCTGTAAGGGCGGGGGCGGTATCCACGCCCGGTCATGCAGCGGGCGTAGACATTGTTAAACGCGCGGTTCCGGTCGTAGCTGGTGCCGCTCATGCCGTGCAGGTCGTAACTCGCATAGTCGGCGGCCTCGATCCGGCAATCCTGTTCGTCGCGATCATACTGTCCCGGCGGCACGCCGGAGGACTCGAACCAATCGCCATTTTTGCGCGTGACCGCATCGCAGCCGGAAAGCACCAGCGGCGACAGCAGCAGGCAAAAGAAAAGGGCGCGCATTCTCTTTGGTAGCCTGCCCGCGCAAACTTGTCATCCCGGCCGAGCCACGCGCTGCAGACCCGTGATCTATGCATGCGCCATCACGATGGATCCCGGGTATCGCTTACGCGAACCCGGGATGAAATCCATCAATATCTATAGGTATCGGGCTTATACGGACCGGCCTTGGGAACATTAATGTAATCGGACTGCTTCTGCGACAATTCGGTGAGCCTGGCGCCGATCTTGGAGAGATGTAGCCGCGCCACCTTCTCATCCAAATGCTTGGGCAATGTATAGACCTTCTTCTGGTACTTGCCGGGATTCCCGAACAATTCCATCTGCGCGAGGGTTTGATTGGTGAACGAGGCGCTCATCACGAAGGAGGGGTGGCCCATGGCGTTGCCCAAATTGACCAATCGTCCTTCCGAAAGAAGGATGATGCGCTTGCCGTCTGAGAACTCCACTTCGTCCACCTGCGGCTTCACATTGTGCCATTGGAAATTCTTGAGCGCGCCAACCTGAATTTCGCTGTCGAAATGGCCGATATTGCAGACGATGGCGCGGTCCTTCATCGCCCGCATGTGATCCACCGTGATTACGTCCACATTGCCGGTGGCGGTGACGAAAATGTCGGCGCGGGGCGCGGCTTCGTCCATGGTCACTACTTCATAGCCCTCCATCGCCGCCTGCAGCGCACAGATGGGATCGACTTCGCTCACCATTACGCGGCAGCCGGCCTGGCGCAGGGATGCGGCCGACCCTTTGCCAACATCGCCGAAGCCCGCAACCATGGCGACCTTGCCGGCCATCATCACATCGGTGCCCCGGCGGATGCCGTCCACCAGGCTTTCGCGGCAGCCATAAAGATTGTCGAATTTCGACTTGGTGACGCTGTCGTTCACATTGATTGCCGGGAAGAGCAGCTTGCCCTCCTTCTCCATCTGATAGAGTCGGTGCACGCCGGTCGTGGTCTCCTCCGACACGCCCTTGATAGAGGCCGCCAGCTTGGCGAACCAGCCCGGCTTCTCCTTCAAGGTGCGCTTGATCAGCGCGTAGAAGGCTTCTTCTTCCTCGTTGGTGGGCTTGTCCAGGAAGGCCGCGTCACCCTTCTCGGCGCGCAAGCCCGCATGGACCAGCATGGTGGCGTCGCCACCATCGTCCAGGATCATGTTGGGCAACCCGCCATCGTCCCATTCCAGAATCTTGCGGGTGTAGTTCCAGTAATCGGTGAGGCTCTCGCCCTTGACCGCGAATACGGGGATACCACGCGCGGCGATCGCGGCGGCTGCATGGTCCTGGGTCGAATAGATGTTGCAGGAGGCCCAGCGGATGTCGGCGCCTAGTTCCGACAGCGTCTCGATCAAGACCGCGGTCTGGATGGTCATGTGCAGTGAACCGGAAATGCGCGCGCCCTTGAGCGGCTTTTTGGTTCCGAATTCGGCGCGGGTCGCCATCAGGCCGGGCATCTCGATCTCGGCGATGGCCATTTCCTTGCGGCCCCAGTCGGCCAGGCTGATGTCCTTGACGACGTAGTCCTGAGAAGCGGCCATGGCGGAATCCTTCGAATTGCGGGGCGATTGCGGGCCCGCTCATACCAACCGGAACGGGCTTCCGCAAGGAGGATATAAAGAAAATTGCATATCTTCGCGGCGGGCAGCTCCGAGGAATTTCCCTCGGTAAACCAGCCGGTTACGCCGTCATGGACCTTCCACTTTATATCCCGCGGCGCGGAGCATAGCGGGGATACCGTCGGCACCGGCCAGGTGGCCCGCGCCCACGGTGATGTAGAAGACTTTCCTTTCCTTGAGCATGGCCTCGATCTGGTTGACCCAATTCTTGTTGCGGTCGGTCAGGAGTGCCTTCTTCATTTCCGGGTCGTCGGCGAGATCGGAGTTCATAAGTCCAGCCAACTTCTCCTCCTGGCCTTTGCTCCACGCGACCACCAGGGGCGTGAGATCGTCGTCGCTCTGCTCGAAATCCTTGAGGTCGGATTCGAATTCGCTGAGTTGCAACTTCTCGCTGCTCCCGGCCAGAAGGCTGAATTGCTGTCCTATGGTCTCGAAATAACGCGACGGCTTGTGCCGTCTTGCGGCGATCGCCATCACCGCCTGGTCCACGCCGGCCTCGGCAGAATATTGCTTGGCGCTGGCTTCGGCCACGAGCAATTGCAGCGACACCAGCCAGGGCCGCTCGTGATCGACGGTCTCGATGGAAAGATGCGCCTTGGCGAGCGCAGCATCGAACTCCGGTCGTGACGAGGCGGACAGCATCGAGCGTAGCGATTGCCCCGGCGGCAGCATGCCTTCGGTGGCGATCATCTGGCGGATCGCGGCCTGGGCCTGGTCGTCGGTAGAGACCTCGAACACGAACACGTCAGATCGCTTAATGGCGGCGTCCAGCTTCTTGGTGTGCCAGGCGATGTTCCTTGGCATGAGATGGATAGAGCCGAACAGATAAGCTTCACCCTTGGGTCCCTGGACGTGCCAGAGCGCGGGATGAGCATGGACTATGGGCGCGGCGCCGGCAGGGCCCAGCGCGAGGAGCACGACGAGAAACGCCAAAAGATGTTTCACCGTGTCCTTCCTCAAGTCGAATCTCTCCACGGCCGGTGAAGTCGGTAATGCGCTACTCCTCACCGAATTTCGCCTCTATCAGGGCCAGCATGGCGGTCATGGCCGCATCCTGGTCCGGGCCTTCGGCCTCAACGCCTATCTCGCTGCCCAGGCTGGCCGCCAGCATCATCAATCCCATGATGGAGCGGGCATTCACTCTCATGCTGTCCTTGACGATGGTGATCTCTGAGTGGAACCGCGCCGCCGCCTCTACGATCTTGGCGGAGGCGCGGGCGTGCAAGCCCCGCTTGTTGGTGATCCTCGCTATGGCCTTGAGCGGTTCATTCACGCGTGCGCGCCCAGGTCTGCCGAGCCCGCGCGCATATATTTGCGGCCCGCCTCGATCGCTTCTTTCACCGCTTGCTCCAGCGGCAATTTCGTGCGGATGTCGATCAGCTTGATGAGGCTCGGCAGATTGACTCCCGCCATCACCTCGATCTTGGTGCGGTCAAGCAGCGTGAGCGCCAGATTGCAGGGCGTGCCGCCGAACATGTCGGTGGCGATCACCACGCCGCTGCCGGTGTCCACCGCCTTGGCGGCGGCGGCGATTTCGCGCTGGCGGCGTTCGATGTCGTCCTCCGGTCCGATGCAGACCGCTCGCAAATGGGTCTGGGGCCCCACCATATGTTCCATCGCCGAGATGAACTCCTGAGCGAGACGGCCGTGAGTGACGAGAACAAGTCCAAGCATGAAAAAGTCCCGTTTTGGGGAGGGGAAAATAGGCCGGAACGCCTCGAAGGCAAGGTTTATTTGGCGTTATTTCTGTTAACGTCCTCGCGAAACAGGCCCCTGGAAAACGCCTTCAGGGCCAGGCGGATGCGGGCAGACGCCGAAGCCATGCGCCCATCCAGCACGATCAACGGGACCGGTTTGATCGGGCCAAGCCCTTCGGGCGGCACATAAAAGGTTGGCTCGGGCAGCCGTGTGGCTTCGCCCAGCCGGACAGCCAGCCCCAGTGCCACGCTTTCCGCGAAAGGCTGAGAGATTATTCCCAGTCCGCGGACCTCCATCAGCCCGGCGATGCTTTTGGGCGCCCGCGCCACGACCCGTCCCTTGGCCACGGCAAGTTCGGTGCGGTCGTCCGCCACCAGCCTGGCGCCTTCGTCCATCAGCCGGAGCAGGAGATCGGATTTACCGGCGCCGCTTTCGCCCAGTATCAACACGCCCCGCGCGCCGATAGCCACACAACTTGCATGGATGTTGATCGTCTTCATGCTTCGGGATTCACGATAGGCAGTTCGACGACAAAGCGGGCGCCGCCGCTGGCTTTGCCTGGCGCGATGGGGGGACGATTTTCGGCCCAGACGCGCCCGCCGGCATTCTGCGTGATCTGGCGGGCGATGGAGAGGCCCAGGCCCGAATTCTTGCCGAATGTGTCGCCCGGCCGCTCGGTATAGAAACGCTCGAAGATGGATTCCAAATTGTCGGGCGGAATGCCGGGGCCATTGTCCTCGACCGTCACGCGGGCGAAGGCGTGATGCCGGCGTGCGCTGATAACGATGCTGCCGCCTTCCGGCGTGAAGGAAATGGCGTTGTCGATCAGGTTGCGGAATACCTGGCCCAACCTTTCGTCATGGCCCATGACTTTGGTGCCGGCGGGGAGTGTATCGGCCAAGCTGACGGCGACGTTTTTGCCATGCTCGGTGACGTCATAGATCTCGACGATGATCTTCAAAAGATGCGAAAGATCGATCTCGGTTCGGGTTTCGCGCGACAATTCCGCATCGAGCCGCGACGCGTCGGAAATATCGGTGATCAACCGGTTGATGCGCTTAACGTCCGCCCGCACTAGCACCATCAGCTTTTGCCGCGCAGCTTCGTCTGGCGCCCGCACCAGCATCTCCATCGCCGAGGCCAGGGAGGTGAGCGGATTTTTGAGCTCGTGCGCCACATCGGCGGCGAAACGCTCGATGGCGCCGATCCGGTCGTACAGCGCCGACGTCATCTCCTTCAGGCTATCGGCCAGGTCGCCGATCTCGTCATTGCGCTCGGGAAAGCCGGGAATGGCATCGCGCCCGGCGCGACCCTGGCGCACCAGATCCGCCGCCGCCGCCAGATGCCTCACGGGTTCGGCGATAGTGCCCGACAGATAAAAAGACGAGAGCAGCATTACCGCGAAGGCCACGAAGATCACCTCAAGCAAAGTAAAGCGTTCCTGGCGCAATATATCGTCAATATCGCCGCCTTCGGTGGTGATGAAGAGTTCACCATAGATCGCGCGAAAGCGCTGGATCGGCACAGCTACCGACAGCACCAGCTTGTTCTGGTCATCCACCCGCTCGGCGCTGGATGTCTGGCCGGTAATTGCATCGTCCACTTCCTGGTAGATGCGACCGTCTTCGCCGCCTTCGGAATAAGAGGGAAGTTGGGTGAAGGGGCGTACTCCCATCACTCCATCATAGATGCGCCCCGCCCAAGCCTTGACGCGGTCCCAGCGGCCGAGAGGCGGAAGGTCCGACACTTGCACGATGTTGCGCGCCAGAAGCAGCCGCGTATCCACGACCTGATGGCCGTTGGGAAGATAAAGCCGCGCGCGCAACCGTGTTGGCGCGATCAACTGGCGCAGCAAGGGCTCGGCAGCGTCAACATCCAGCGTGTGCGTGTTGGGATCAGTGGCGAATTCCGCCAGCGTGTTGGCGACGATTGCTGCCTGTTCCTGGATGCCTGTGAGCCGTTCTTCCACCAGTCCGCGGCCCGAGGATTGAATCCCGATCACGCCGCCGGTGAGGATCAAAAGCGCCAGCGTGTTGAACGCCAGAATACGCCAGGTGAGGGCGGAGAAGTGGGGCACGCCCCATTACTCCTTGTAGCGGTAACCCACGCCGTACAGCGTCTCGATGGCGTCGAAATCGTCGGCCACCGCCTTGAATTTCTTGCGCAACCGCTTGATGTGGCTGTCGATGGTGCGATCGTCCACATAGACCTGGTCGTCATAGGCCGCGTCCATCAGGCTGTCGCGGCTTTTGACGAAACCGGGCCGCTGAGCCAGCGCCTGCAGGATCAGGAATTCCGTAACGGTGAGGCGCACCGGTTTGCCATCCCAAGTGCACTCATGGCGCTGGGGATCGAGCGCCAGCTTGCCGCGCACCAGCGCTTCTTTCTTCTGTTCACCGGGAGTGGGCGGCGCGGTCTTGGCCTCCGCGCGGCGCAAGACCGCGCGCACGCGTTCGAGCAGCAGGCGCTGGGAGAATGGCTTGCGGATATAATCGTCGGCGCCCGCATTCAGCCCCATCAATTCGTCGATCTCCTCGTCCTTGGAGGTGAGGAAGATCACGGGCAGGTCGGCCGATTGGCGCAACCGCCTCAACAACTCAAGCCCGTCCATGCGCGGCATCTTGATGTCCAGGATGGCGAGGTCGGGTGGCGTGGTGGTAAGCGCGGTCAGTGCCGCGGCGGGTTCGGAGAAGCTTCGCACGTGATAGCCCTCCTGCTCCAGCAGCATGGAAACGGACTCGAGTATGTTCTTGTCGTCATCCACCAGCGCAATATTGGCCATTTAAAACCCGTCCGTGGCGAGGTGCTTTGTGTGCCTCAAGTTCGTCGCTCGCAGCTCATGGCCGCTTTACGGCCCTTGTCGCTCTCGTACTTGCTCAGGTCACAAACTCCTCGTGCCTGTTCATTTTATACCAACCTAGTATAAGCCCTTGACTGTCAAAGCAAAGCCTAATGGACCATCCTTGAACAATCCCGTTCCTTACGAGCCGCGCCGTTTCCAGAGTGCGGTCCCCTATTATGAGCGTTACCGTCTTGGCTATCCCGAACGCCTGATCGCCCGCGTAGTTGCGCTTCTGGGACTGAAAGCGGATGACGCGGTGCTGGATTTGGGTTGTGGGCCCGGCTCATTGTCGGTGCCCTTCGCCCGGGCCGGAATGGCGGTGACCGCCGCGGACCCAGAGCCCGAAATGCTGGAAGCGGCCCACGCGGCGGCCAATGCAGCCGGTGTCACGTACAAGCTTTGGCGCGGCGGCTCGTATGACCTTGATCCCGATATGGGACCTTACCGGCTGGTCAGCATCGGGCGGTCCTTTCATTGGATGGACCGGCTGGCCACGTTGGCCATGCTGGACAGGATCGTGGCGCCGGGCGGAGCAGTTGCGCTCTTTCACGACGCTCATCCGGTGCTTCCCGAAAATGGCTGGTTCAAATGCCTGTGCAAGGTTGGCGACCGCTACGGACGGGCCGCCCAGCCGCACATCGCCGAGCGCAAGGCGCTGGGCCATCGCCGCTACGAGCCGTTTCTTTATCAATCCGCTTTTACCGAACTGGACGGCTTGACCGTCACTATCAAGAAACCGATCAGCGAGGACGAAATCGTGGGACGGGCATTCTCCCAATCCACCACCTCGCCTGAGAAGCTAGGTGCTCGTACCGACGCGTTCGAGGCGGAGCTGCGCGAGCGGCTGCGTGAAATTTCGCCCAAGGGGCAATTCATCGAGATCGCCGAGATGGTGGCGCTGGTGGCAAGGCGACCTTCAAACAGCAAAGGCGGAGACGGCACCCGATCTCCTCATCCTGAGCTTGTCGAAGGATGAGGACTGGACGATTTTTCAACACGCTCCTCATGCTTCGACAAGCTCAGCATGAGAGTTCAGAGTGCGAGCTTGCCACGAGGCACTTTGGGGGCCGTAAACGGGCATGATGAGATGGGACGATTTCCGGCAGAGCAAGACTTATGACCTGATCGCGGGCTTTCCGCTGATTCTCTGGTTCGGCTACGGCGTCATGAAGCTCAGGCCCAATCTGGCGGCGGACGCGCGCGACATTCTCTTGCAGCCGGATCATTTGATTTTCTATCTGCGCTTTTTCGCGCTCTTCGCCAGCGCGCTGTTCAATCTGCTGCTGATCTATTTGGTCGTGGTGCGGAACCGCCCCATCAAACGCTCTCCCGGATTTGGTCCACGCCTGTGCGGCGTGGCCGGCACCTTTCTTGGCGTGGCGATTCTTTCTCTCAGGCCCCTCAATCTCTCTTTGCCCTGGCAGGCGCTCGCTGCCTTCCTGGTGTTTGCGGGGAGCCTGGGCTCGGCCATCGTGCTGGCACAGTTGGGCAAGGCGTTTTCGATCTTGCCGGAAGCGCGCTTGCTAGTGACGAGTGGACCCTATGCCTATGCCCGCCATCCACTCTATGCGATGGAGTTCATCACGGTCGTAGGCACCACGATCCAGTTCGCACAGCCATGGGCGGCGTTGTTGGCGGTGGGCGTGATCATATTGCAGGTTGCCCGCACGATCTTCGAGGAACGGGTGCTGAGCGACGCCTATCCCGAATATGCGCAGTATCAGATGCGGGTGAAACGATTCGGTTTTATCTAATTCGACCAGCGGATTTCTGTAGCGAGTTCCGTTCCTTCCGGATGCGCGGTCCAGTCACGGGAAATCGATATTATTTGCGGCAAACTGCTAGGACAGGTCGTCGAGCAGCATAAGTGGCTGCCCGAAGCGATCCCATTCTTCCTTGGTCCCGTACCACCCGCCAATTGCCATTGGCGGAAGCGCCTAGACGAATTCGACTTTGAGAATCTCGTAAGATCGCGCGCCGCCAGGGGCCGCAACCTCCACAGTGTCGCCCTTGCTCTTGCCGATCAGGGCCCGCGCGATGGGAGAGGAAAGCGAGATGCGGCCCTTCTTGGCGTCAGACTCCACATCGCCCACGATCTGATAGCGGCGCTTCTCGTCGGTATCCTCATCCACCAGGGTGACTGTGGCGCCGAACTTGACGCTGGAGCCGGATAGTTTGGAAATGTCGATCACTTCGGCGCGGCCGATTTGGTCTTCCAGCTCCAACAGCCGGCCTTCAATGAAGCTCTGACGCTCCTTGGCGGCGTGATACTCCGCGTTCTCCGAAAGGTCGCCATGGGCGCGCGCTTCCGAGATCGCCTTGATTACATCCTGGCGGTCATGGTTTTTGATCCGGTTCAGTTCGTCTTCCAGGGCCTTGAAGCCATGGGCCGTCATCGGAATTTTTTCCATTTCTGTCGAATCCCGTTGGGCCAAAAGTACCCGCCGTCCAGCTCTCTTGGTTCCGGAGCGGGGGTCTGTCAGCCTTGTAAAGCCTTGATATAACTGGGTTTTTATCTAAATGCGCTTACCCAGTCTTTAAAGAGTAAGACTGCAGGGGGGCAACTTCAAGGGAGTGACCCTTCAGAGAAGCAATCGCCTCCGTGGCAGCCTTGGCCCCGGCTACCGTGGTGTAATACGGAACCTTGAGGGTAAGGGCGGCGCGGCGGATAGAGGAGCTATCGGCCAGGGCGCGGGCGCCCTCCGTTGTGTTGAACACGAGATGGATTTCGCCGTTTTTGAGTGCGTCCACCACATGGGGCCGTCCTTCCAGCACCTTGTTAATTGTGGCGACCGGAAGTCCCGCCTTGGTCAGCGCGCGCGCCGTGCCGCTGGTGGCGACTAGCGAGAAGCCCATCCCGACCAGGTCGCGCGCCGGCAGCACGATCAGATCCTTGTCGGAGTCTTTCACGGAGATGAACACCGTGCCGCCCACCGGCAGCCGCGTGCCTGCGCCGATTTGGCTCTTGGCAAAAGCGCGAGCGAAGCTGGTGTCCAGCCCCATCACTTCGCCCGTCGAGCGCATCTCCGGGCCCAGGACCGTATCCACGCCGGGGAATCGGGCGAAGGGCATCACTGCTTCCTTGACCGAGATGTGATCCGAAGTCGAGGTCGCGAGATCGAAGGCCGAAAGCTTCTCGCCCGCCATCACGCGCGCAGCAATCGCTGCGACCGGCAGGCTGACCGCCTTGGCGACAAAGGGCACTGTGCGGCTGGCGCGAGGATTGACTTCCAACACATAGATATCGTCGCCCTGGATGGCGTATTGGACATTCATCAGTCCACGGACGTTCAGGGCCCTGGCCATGGCTTTTGTCTGGCGTTCGATCTCGGCGATGATGGCGGGCTTCAAAGTGTGGGGCGGCAACGAGCAGGCGGAGTCGCCCGAATGGACGCCCGCCTCCTCGATATGCTCCATGATGCCAGCAATAAAGACCTGACTGTCGCTGTCGCAGATCGCGTCGACATCCACTTCGACGGCGCTGTTGAGGAAGCCGTCGATCAGGACGGGATTGTGGCCGGAAATACGGAACAATTCTCCAGACGCCACTTGTTCCTTCAATTGCGCTTCGTCGGACACGACCACCATGCCGCGCCCGCCTAGGACATAAGAGGGCCTTAGGATCACCGGGTACCCGATTTCGCGCGCCGCGCGCACGGTTTCCTCCGCCGTCATGGCGGTGGCGTTGCGCGGCTGTTTGAGATTGAGATCGTGCAGCAGCTTCTGGAAACGCTTGCGGTCCTCGGCGAGGTCGATGGCATCGGCGCTAGTGCCCAGGATCGGCACGCCACAATCGCGCAGCATGTTGGCAAGCTTAAGAGGGGTCTGACCGCCGAACTGCACGATCACGCCGGCGAGAACGCCCTTTTCCTGCTCCTTGGCCACGATGTCCAGCACGTCCTCGCCAGTGAGCGGCTCGAAATAAAGCCGGTCGGATGTGTCGTAATCGGTCGAGACCGTCTCCGGATTGCAATTGACCATGATGGTCTCATAGCCCTGAGCCGACAGCGCAAATGCGGCATGGCAGCAGCAATAATCGAACTCGATGCCCTGGCCGATGCGGTTAGGCCCGCCGCCCAGGATAATGATCTTCTTCTTGCCGCTAGGATTGGCCTCGCACACCGTCTTGCCGCTGGCCGGCATCTCGTAGGTCGAATACATGTAAGGCGTCAGCGCCTGGAATTCGGCCGCGCAGGTATCGATGCGTTTGTAGCTGGGTCTTATATTCAGGGCCTGGCGCGCCGCGCGCACGTCCTTTTCCAACTGGCCGGAGAGTTTTGCCAGCCGTGCGTCGGAAAAGCCCATGGATTTGAGGCGGCGGAAACTTTTCTCATCCCTGGGCAGGCCGTTCTTTTTGATCGCCGCTTCGGTGTCGATGATGATTTCGATCTCGCCCAGGAACCAGGGATCGTAGCCGGTGATCTTTTGGATCTCGGACACAGGAAAGCCATAGCGCATCGCCTGGGCGGCGTTGAGTAACCGATCCGGCGTCGGCCGGGCGAGCGCGGCGCGTATCGCGGTCTTGTCCTCGGACAGCTGCGTCTCGTCGAAGCCGGTCAGGCCCGTCTCCAGCGAGCGCAGCGCTTTCTGGATCGACTCGGCGAAGGTGCGGCCGATGGCCATGGCTTCGCCCACCGACTTCATGGCGGTGGTGAGCAGCGGCTCGGCGCCGGGGAATTTTTCGAAGGCGAAGCGGGGAATCTTGGTGACGACATAATCAATGGTGGGCTCGAACGAAGCGGGCGTCACCTTGGTGATGTCGTTCTTGAGTTCGTCCAGCGTATAGCCGACCGCGAGTTTCGCGGCGATCTTGGCGATGGGAAAACCGGTGGCCTTGGATGCCAGCGCTGACGAACGCGAGACGCGGGGATTCATCTCGATCACCACCATCCGCCCGTCCCTGGGATTGACCGCAAACTGGACGTTGGAACCGCCGGTCTCGACCCCGATCTCGCGCAACACCGCAATCGAGGCCGAGCGCATGCGCTGATATTCCTTGTCGGTGAGGGTGAGCGCGGGGGCCAGCGTGATGGAGTCGCCGGTATGGACGCCCATCGCATCCACATTCTCGATCGAACAGATGATGATTGCGTTGTCAGCCTTATCGCGCACCACCTCCATCTCGAATTCCTTCCAGCCCAGTACCGATTCCTCGATCAGTACTTCGCGGGTAGGCGAGGCGTCCAAGCCGCCCTCGACAATGGAGAAGAATTCCTCGCGGTTATAGGCAATACCACCGCCGGTGCCGCCCATGGTGAAGGAAGGCCGGATCACCGCGGGAAGCCCGACCTGATCCAGCGCTGCCAGCGCCTTGGTGAAGCTTTCCGGCGATAACTCCATCATGGGATTGTTGTTGCCATCATAGATGGGATTGCCGGCAGTGTCCTTCTTCTGGCGAAGCTGACCCTTGAGGGTCAGGCCCTTCGGCACGTCCAGCCCGATCGCCATCATAGCCTTGCGGAAACGCTCGCGGTCTTCGGCCTTGTCGATGGCGTCAGCGGTGGCGCCGATCAGTTCCACATTGTGGCGGTCAAGGGCGCCAATCTTGCGCAATGAAAGCGCCGTGTTGAGCGCGGTCTGCCCACCCATGGTGGGAAGAAGCGCGAAGACCTTGCCGGGGGGCACATTGGGCCGCTCGCGTGCAATGATCTTCTCCACGAACTCGGGCGTGATGGGCTCTATATAAGTTGCGTCCGCCAAGCCCGGGTCAGTCATGATGGTGGCGGGATTGGAATTGACCAGCACCACCCGATATCCCTCCTCGCGCAACGCCTTGCAGGCCTGGGCTCCGGAATAGTCGAATTCGCACGCTTGACCGATCACGATCGGTCCCGCGCCGATAATCAGGATGGTGTGGATATCGGTGCGTTTGGGCATACTTTATCTCTTAGTGATCCAGGCCTTTCGGCCCGGGTGGCTCGCGCGCGCGGGCCCACGCTTTATGAGGCGTCGGGGACCGGCCAAGTTGTAGGTTAAGGGGACCGTCTAGACGGGGTTTTGGCGGCCCGCAACCGTTTTTTTAGTGGCCTTGCGGACTTTGCGCGGATGCGCCCAGAATTTTTTGAGGACGCCTCTGGCCCGGCAGACGAGGCGTCGATGCTTTTCCCGGCTGGCGCTCAATTTGCGGTCGAAGGGCATGCGGAAAAGCCGCAAAATTGTGTATTTTAACCGATCAAAAACAACGACTTAACGCGTAAAGCGGGGCCGAGCCCTACAAATTCAAGCCCCACAGCACCGGTAGCGACAGCGCCCCCAGTCCGGCCAGGGTTGCCGCGCGCTGCCGGTCAAGCCGCTATGGAGCCACTTTTGGGCTTCAAGTGCTTTCCTTGCGGGCATAGTCAGAGCAGAGGTTGTCCTCGCTCGTGAAGACGTAGCCTTTGGAACTACTGCGAAACCCGCAAATCATCATCCCCGTCGAACTCGCCGGATCAGGTTTGAAATGCTTGCAGCTGTCACACGTCGCGCCTTGGGCACGGAAAGTTTGGAGCGTTATGGTCAACTTCACGCGCTCGCGCAGTTTTCGACGCGCTTCTCCGCTCCCATTCGGACGACTGTTTGCCCGTTCCCACTCGGCGGGGAACATCTGTGCAGCCTGGTCATCCAGCTCCGCGATTTCGGCCCGAACTTCGGCTTCAGTACGTGTGGCGGGTTTGAGAGTGGTGAAATTCATGCGGCGGCTCCGAATCGACCAGCATCAATTCGGTGCTGTTGCAGTCGTTCCGGACAGGCTTGGCTGCAGCACGACGGACAATGCTTGAATGTCAATGTGAACCCGGTCCGTCCAATGCTTCCACAGAGCTCCGATGGTCCCTTGCCTGTTGACGCATTGACGGAATGAAGGGCTGTACAGACAGGTTCCTATCGCTCCGGCCGACGAAGGAATCGGCACCGCGGCCGCGGCAGAAAATAGAAAGCTCGCCATTATTTATTCCAACACCCAATGAGGTTGCGCTCGGCCCCTCGGGAGGGGTCGCCCAACTCATGCTTAACGAGAATGTTTACATGCGATGCATACATAAAACATTCACGGAAGGAAAGGCCCTATTGTCGATGCAATGCTGGGTTGTTCTGATGTCGGGACTGCCTAGAATTTCCAGGAAAGTTCAGCCCGCACTGCGTGGTCCTGGGTGCGGTTCGAGACATTGCCGTCATAGCCGACATCAAGAGTCGCCGCGGGCGAGAGGATAGCGGCGTGCTGTTCTGGTCATAGAACGTTTGCTGGGTGTCGACAGACGGTAGTAGGGCGACTGTCGCGGTGACTGTCCCATGGTTGTTATTGTAGCCCGTCAGGAGAGTGTCTATGTTGGTGTCGACGTAATAATTGTAGCTGGCGCCGTTGCTCGCGACGAAAGACAGGCCCTGGCCGTCGACATGCGGGCTTGACGCGCTGATGTTGTTGTCCGCCCCTCCGAGATTGGCGGGGTCGAGACCGGTAATCGTCGCCGCCCCGGAGGGGGTGGCGTTGGTGTCGATGAGCGAGCCGGTGATGAAGTCCGCCACATAGCTGTTCGGCACACCCTGCCCAGTGCCGTTGGTCGTGACGATCGCGGTTGCTGTGACACCCTGGCCGCTCAGATTGAGGGTGTAGGCTTGTTGGGCCTGCGCCGGGATGGCGATGGATGTAACCGGGATGGCGACGGATGTCAGAAGCGCAGCCGCCAACGAGATTTTTCTATTAAGCATAATTCCCCCAACCCAGTGCCCGGCGGCTGATGTGCCGCTGTTAAGATGTCCTGACGCATCCATGAAAATGTTGACAGCGAATGCGTACAGAGAATGCGTACACCAGATGCGTACATTAAGAAAGCATTAATCTGTCGCGAAAAAGTCAAAAATTCTGCTGGCGGAGCGGGCGGAGCTGCAAAGGATCGCCGGGTCAAATCAGCAGCGCGATTCGGGCGCGTCTACAAATCGGCGCGGATGGCATGATCCCGAACGCGGCCCGAGCCTCTCAGCCCATAACCAACCATAGGTCCTATCAATCCTCTTCTTGAGCTTCCTCATCCCGAGCTCGTCGAGGGATGAGGAGCGGTTCGCCAAAAAGGCGAACGAAAAGGTCTAGTGGACCTTTTCGAGCGACGAATGCCGCGAGCCTGAGCGAGCGGCCGGATGAGGAGCGCGCTGACGGACCTCCCAGTTCTCATGCTTCGACAAGCTCATGCTTCGACAGGCTCAGCATGAGGAGATTCGACAAGCTCGTGCTTCACTTGGCGCGAGGACAAGTTCAGGCCTGCCTGCGTCGCCGCAGGCGGCCAAATCACGAACGCCAGCGCAGCGTGCGTTCTCGGATCGGATTGACGAATTCGCGGCCGCTTTCCAGTGACTCCGCCCACGCCTTCTTCACCCTGTGATACCAGATCGCGGGCTGATCGGAATCCTGAATCAGCATCAGGGTGGGATTGAATTTCAGCCCTTCGCGCTGCAACTCGACGATCTTGCGGTCGTCTGCAATGAAGGTAGGACCCAAAAGCATGAAGAATGGCCGGATGAAGAACAGCCAGCCCGGCCAATAAAACACTTGGATCACGGATGTCGTGGTGTCGTCGCGCGGGGTGCAGACAGTAAGTCCCACCACTGTGAATTCGCGGCCCAGCAATTTTCCCTTGATCGTCTCGAAGCGGGTGGAGGGAAGTTCAAAGGTGATTTCGGTGGTGACGTCGCCGAAGAAATTGTAGGCCGCCTTGGACGGCTTGTGCGCCGTCATCACAAAGCCCATGGGCAGTGGCGCGTAGTGCTTTTCCTTCACGCGCGGCGTGCGGTACCACCACCAATGATCATGCACATATCCGGCGTGCGCCGGATCCATCAGCCCGATCACCGCATGATCGATGTCGCAGGAAAAAATCTGCGCCTCATGCCAGCGAATTTTTTGGTTGGCCGCGCGGCCCGGGCGCGGATGCGCCCCATTATTGTTGGCGCCTATGCCCCCGGGCCCGACGGCCGGGACCCGCGGCGGCTCGATGTTCGGCGCTTCATTCTTCGCCGCGACATAGACCCAGATCAGCCCGTCCTGCTCGCGCACGGGATAATGGCGCACGCGGATTTTCTGCGGATCGAGGTCCTGGCCTTCGACCAGGGACGGAATTGCGCTGCACACTCCGTCATGACGGAAGCGCCAGCCATGATAAGGGCACTCGACCGTGTTCTCGGAAAGGATCTTTCCCGCCGACAGCGGCACGCCACGATGGGGACAGATGTCGCGCATTGCGAACACCTCGCCGTCGCGCATACGGCCCAGAAGCACCGGCTCGCCCAGCAGCATCTCGCGGCGCATTTGTCCGCGCTTGAGCGACGACGCCAAGGCAGGCATGTACCAGAGACCGCGCAGCGGCTCTGCGTCGCCGGCCATCAGTGCGGCGCGCCGTTCAAGGCGCCCAGGGGAATGTGGCCGAGGGGGCTTTCGCCGCCCGGCTGCGCCTGGGGCTCGGCCTTGGTGAAGAGATTGTCGCGCTTCATCGAGAAGAACTGGCCTTTTTCGGTTGCCAATTCATACGCCCAATTTCCGGCGCGCGCATTGATCATGCCCGCTTCCTGCTTCTGCATGGTGGGCGTGCCGGGATCGGGTTGGGCGGAAATCCTCACCCAGACCGCGCCATTGGCCTGGACCGCGTCCATGTGGATGTTCTGATTGTCGAAGGTATGGGCGGCCAAATGGGCAGCCTTGGAAAAATCCAGCTCCGAGGCCGGCCTCACGTCGGTGAAGGCAAAGTTGGAGACGATCTGGGGAATGAGATCGATCTGCGATGTCGAGGCAGAGAGGCCCTTGGGCGGGGGCGGACCGTCAAGCTTGAAGTCCACGTCCGAACTGTGCCCGCGCGACACCGTATAGGGCGCGCCCGAGAAAGGCGTGATGGTGACATTGTTCACCCGGGCTGCATCCACGCTCATCACATTGGTGTCCACCCAGTCGGACAGTTCTCCATGAGGCGTAAATACGGTGCGGGCTAGATAGCTCTGATTGTCGCCGGGAAGGCGCACGAACAGTCCACTGCCGCCTTCGCCTGTCTCCAGCACGCTGCTATTGCCGGTGATCACCGAGGCGAGTTCATGCCCGCTGGCGTCAGTAACGTTGATCTGGATGCCATTGCCTTTGGGCGGCGTATCCAGTCCCAGATAGGTAAGCCAATCGGCGCGCGCGGTCTTGGGCTCGACCGTTTCTAGCGCTGCGAGACCCAGCAAAGTGTGCCGCACCTGGTTGAAGTCGGCCGGATAATTGCCCTTGGCCGGCAGCACCCAGCCCTTCGCCTGACTATAGGCAACGTCAAAGGCGCCGCTATGCGAGACCACATGGATGCGGGCCGAATCCTTCACCTGAGCCGAGAAACCGGGCAGGAATTCTCCGGGCTTGAACTGCGTCTTGGTCGCTTCAGCTTGCCCATACAACGCCAGCCCGGCCAGAATTACACTGACGAGCGCGCTTGCGCCCAGGATCATCAGATTGCGGCGGCGGAAATCGCTCATGCCATGTTCCTTGCTTGGCGCCGCCGCCGGATTAGCCCCAAGACCAGCGCGAAACCCGCCACCAGGATCGGCACGCCGAATATGTTGAGGAAGGCGAGGCGGGCGCCTAACGCATCCACTTCGGCGCGCAGATCATGCTGCACGTCGCGCAATTCGCGCCTTGTCAGCGCCATGCCGCGGCGCAGGGATTCAATCTGTTCCTTTTCCTTCGCGTTGAGAGCGACGCTGTTGCCGCTTCCGCCCTGCTGCAATTGCGCCAGCGTGGACTCGGCCCGGCTGAGACTGGTTTGCAGCGTATCCTGAGTCTCGCGGTATCTGAGTTGCGCCTTTTGCTGCAATGCCTGGACCACGGTGAAAGGCCGGTCGTTGGAGGCGCGCGTGCGAAGCGAAATCAAGTCGTCGGAGCCGGTGAGATTTTCCACCGCGTTGAGGATGAAGGCGCCATTGTCGGCAAAAGGTTCGGCCACCGCACGGCCCAGTTGATTGGAGACATGCACCCAGAAACGGTCGTCCCAGATGTCGCTGTCAGCCATGATCACCAGTTGCAGATGGCCGCTTTGGACAGCGCCGGGCGCCTTGGGAAACGCGGACTTGGCGATGCCGGTGATGCGCGCGGCCAGCGCATAGCGCACGCCGGTGGGGCGCACCGCTTCGATCAGGTGGGTGGGATCGCGCAGCGCCATCACTTGCTCGCGGGGCGCCATATTGGCCTGGTCCGATGAGCCGATCAGGGTGTGGAAGATGGTCGTGGCGCCGCGCATGGGCGCAACCTCGCCGGCCGAGGCCAGGTTGATGGATTGCAACGACGCGGTGATGGGATCGTGCAGGTCGAAATCCGCTGTGGTCAGATGCAGCCAAAGCGGATAGGGAATGGCCGGCTCGCGCGGATCATTGCTGGCCGCCACTTCCTGCGCCAGCGAACGGTCCAGGAGCACCATGTTGGAAGGATAATCCACGCCCCAGCTTTTGAGCAGCGGGCCGAGATCGGACGAGGGCGAAGCGGCGCTCTGCGGATCGCCGCGCTGCGCCAGTTCCGACAGCGGATCCACGAATATAAGCGCGCGCTTACCCGACAGCACAAAATTGTCGATTGCCAGCAGCATCTGCGGCGACAATTCGGGCGGATGGGCGATGACCAGAAGATCCGTGCCGGGGGGAATGCCGGTGAAGTCGCTGGAGAGCGTGGTGACGTCATATTCCTGGGACAGCGCGGCATAAGCCGCCAGCGGCTGAGGATTCTGCGGCGAACCTACCATCGGCAGCGAACTGATCAGCGCCACTTTGGGCTTTTTCGGTGTCGCCAGGTGATAGATCAGCGACGTGAGGTCGTACTCCAGGTAGGACTCGCGATCCGACGAGAAGAAGGCGATGGTCTGGTGGCCGTCGATGCTGTTGGTGCCCGACAGCCCGAAATAGACCACATCGCCCCGGTCGGTGGGGGCAGCAGTAAGGCCCGCGCCGCTCGCCTGGTCTTCCTCGGGCGTGAAAGGCTCGGGGTCTATCTCTTCCAGGATCAGCTTGCCATGGGAGAGCGAGGCATATTCCTGCAGCAGATCGCGCACCCGTTTGGCATAGGCCGCAATCGAGGCGTAGCGCGCGCCCACACCACGCGAATAATAAAATTTGAGTGTTACGGGCTCCTGGAGCTTCGCCAGGATATCGCGGGTGCCGGGGCTGAGGGTGAATTGACCGGTCTGGGTGAGATCCAGCCGCGCATTGGTGATGGCGGTGTCGGCGGCGACGTTGACGCCCACGAAGGCGATCGCGGCAAGCGCCAGCGCCGAGAAAACATAAATACGCCGCGAGATCATGGGCTTAACCGCTCTTCCTGAGATCCACGATCAGCATGTTTGCGTAAAGGAACAGGCCGATCAGGGAGAAAAAGAAAATCACGTCGCGCAGATCGATCACGCCCGAGGTGATGGCGGCGAAATGGGTGATGAAGCTGAAGGAGGAGATCGCTTCCACCAGCGGCAGAGGCGCCCAGGCGCGGAACGCGTCCAGCACCAGGGGCGCACCGGAAATGGTGAAAAGAAAACACACCACCACGCTGACAATGAAGGCGATCACCTGGTTGCTTGTCGTGGAAGAGACGCAGGCGCCGATGGAAAGGTAAGCGCCGGCCATCAGAAAGCTTCCGATATATGACGCGAGGATCACGCCATTATCGGGATGGCCCAGATAATTAACGGTGATCCAGATCGGGAAGGTGAGGATCAGCGCCAGCCCCGCGAAAGCCCACGCGGCAAGGAATTTTCCTACCACCGTGGCCCAAAGCGGCACGGGAAGCGTGAGCAGCAATTCCATCGTGCCGCTGCGGCGCTCTTCGGCCCAAAGCCGCATCGCCAGGGCCGGCACCAGGAACAGATATAGCCAGGGGTGATAGCCGAAGAATACGGTGAGATCGGCCGCGCCATTATCGTAGAAATGGCCCAAGTAAAAAGTGAATGCGCCCATCGCGAACAGGAAGATCACGATGAAAACGAAGGCGAGAGGGGTCGCGAAATAGGACTTGAATTCCCGCGCGAAAACGGCGCCCAGCGCGTTCATGCCGCCGCTCCTCTGGTATCGCCAGTGGTGAGCTGGCGGAAAACATCGTCGAGGCGGCCCGAAGGCGCGCGCGCCGCAAGTTCCGCGGGCTTGGCGTCGACCACGATCCGGCCCCGGTCGATGATCACGGCGCGGGTGCAGATAGCGTCTACTTCTTCCAAAAGATGAGTGGAGACGATGATCGTCTTGTTTTTGGCCATGCCGCGGATCAGGCCGCGCACCGCATGTTTCTGGTTGGGGTCGAGCCCGTCGGTAGGCTCGTCCAGGACCAGCACTTCGGGATCGTGCAGGATGGCTTGGGCCAGTCCCACCCGCAGGCGGAAGCCCTTGGACAAAGTCTCGATCGGCTGGTCGAGCACGCTTTGCAGTTCGGCCCCGGCGACGGCTCGTTCGGTAGCGGAAAGCGCCGCCTGGCCGGACAATTCGCGCACCTGGGCGATGAAGCGGAGAAACTGACGCGGTGTCATCTCGCCATAGGCGGGCGCGCCTTCGGGCAGGTAGCCCAACTTCTTCTGGGCGGCGATGGTGTCCTCTACGATGTCATGGCCGCAGATGGTGACCCGGCCTTCATCGGGGGCGAGATAGCCCGTCACCATCTTCATGGTCGTGGACTTGCCCGCCCCATTGGGGCCCAGGAAACCCAGCACTTCACCCGGCCCCACCGCAAGGCTCAAATCCTTGACCGCGGTGAGGGGGCCGAAGCGCTTGGTGAGGTGCTGAATTTCTATCATATTGGAGGGAACCTTTTTCTCCGTTTAGAGAAATCAATACGGAGCCGCAAGCGGACCTCTCGTCACGGTCCTTCATGGGAGAACGGTGTGGTCAACCTGAAGATCTTGCGCCGCGCCATCGCCGTGGGCGTGATGTTCGAACTTGTCATGGTGGTGGCGGCGCACTACCGGCCATGGCTCAAGCACACATTCCTGATGTTTGGATGCATGCTGATTGCCGGCGTGGCGGGTCTGCTCTATGCGCGCGATCTGGCGCGGGGCTTCCGCGCCGGCGCGCTGGGTGGAGGTGCTGCGGGCGCTCTGTGCGGCTTTGTGGCGGTGGTCGCGTACAATCTTTTCGGCGACCAACCCAATATGGATATTCCGCTGGGCGTTTTGGTGCTCACATTTACAGGCATAGTCGGCGGCCTGTTCGGACAGCTCGACGCCATGTTCAAGGCGTTCATCCGTTCACAAAAATAAGAGCCGAGAAGGAAAGCGTCGGTTGGCTCGATCCGGCCTGACCCGGAAAGGGCTGGGGGGCTTGAAGTTCCGGGCCGACTCGATAACGCGACCAACCGACGAGGGGATGTTCGATTCCGAAAGCGGCCAGTCGGTGGTTCAATCGTGACCATTTCTGGGCGGGCGTTACAATTTCGAAAGGCTTGCGGGCAAGAAGTTCCAGGCCCATCATGGAGCGGATGGTTGAAGACCCCATAGCGTTTCGCGCTCCTTCCCCGGAAGGAGCGCGGAATCCTTACGAAAATACGGCCAGTCCGCCCGTGACGCGATTCGATCGCTCCGAGCTCAACCGTATTCTTACAGTGTACGGCCGCATGGTCGCCGCCGGAGAGTGGCGCGATTATGCTGTGGATTTTTTGGAGGAGGTTGCGGTCTTTTCGATTTTCCGCCGGGCCAGCGAAATGCCCCTGTTCAGGGTGGAGAAACGTCCCCAGTCCCGGCATCGCCAGGGCCAGTATTGCGTCATCGCCGCCGGTGGCCTGGTAATGAAGCGCGGCCACGAGCTGGCCCATGTGCTCAAGGTGTTCGACCGCAAGCTGCTCAAGGCCATGGCTGGCTAAGCATTCCAACTTTCTACCCACAATTTTGCGTTCCGCCGCGGCTGGAAAAACCGCGACGGAACGCCATGAATGATCCAATGGATCACCTCCTTGATTCGCTGCCGTTGGCAGAGCGGCTTGCCCACTACCGGCAGCTCGCCGAAGACGCTTTGAGCGAGGTGGACACCGCAGCCGATCAGAACGCGCGCGGCGGTCTTTTGAGCATGGCTGCGGGATGGCACATGCTGGCCAGTGAACTGGAACGCTCAATGTTGCCAAGTCGGAGCGACATCAACCCGGGCTGAGTTGGTGCGTTTCATTCTTGATGCAGCGCTACCGGGTTTACCTGCTGGACCGGAATTTCCGAATTTGCACCGCTCACGACATTCATTGCTCGAATGACGAGGCCGCGTGTCATGCCGCCGCGCAGATGAGCAAGGATCAATGGTGGGAACTGTGGCGCGGCCGGGACCGGATCCGGTATGGCAGGGGAACACATTACGTTCCTGCGGAACCATTGAACTAAAAAGCCCGGTCTTGCGACCGGGCTTTTTTATTACCTTCTGCTGTTTCCCATGAAGCGCAACAGGAACAGGAAGAGGTTGATGAAGTCGAGATAGAGGCGCAGCGCCCCCATCACCGCCTTCTTGCCCGTCACTTCGCCGTCATCGCCCACATAATACATGTTCTTGATGCTCTGGGTGTCGTAGGCGGTGAGCCCGGTGAAGACCAGCACACCGATCACCGAGACCACGAATTGCAGTTGGGTGGAGCGGAAGAACATGTTCGCCAGCGACGCCAGCACCACTCCGATCAATCCCATGAACAGGAATGAGCCGAAACCGGTGAGATCGCGGCCGGTGGTATAGCCCCACAGGCTCATGGCGCCGAACGTGGCGGCGGTGACGAAGAAGGTCATTGCGATGGAAGCGCCGGTATAGACGAACAGGATGGTCGCCAGCGACACGCCCATCAGCGCGGCATAGGCCCAGAAGGTGGCCTGGGCGGCGGCGAAGCTCATCTTCTGAATGCGGAAGGAGAAGAAGAACACCATCGCCAGTGGCGCAAAGATTGCTATCCAGCCAAGGATGTTAGGCTGTAGCATCACGCCATTCACGGTCTGGACTTGATTATAGAAAACCTGGGACAGGGGCGTTTCGGCCGTCAGCCACGCCACCACGCCAGTCAGGCTCAGGCCCACCAGCATGTAATTGTAAACCCGAAGCATGTAAGCGCGCAGGCCGGCATCGACCGCCGCTACGCCGACAGTCGCAGTGCGCGTCAGCCGATTGTCATAGTCCGCCATGAAGAACTCCCTTTAGGCTCCCATTATATCGTGATTTGGGCTGGGGGTATCAAGGCCGGTTCCAAAAAAGACGCGGCCGTAAGGGCCGGATTTCGAACGGTTAATGAAGCTTTGCCATCAGGCGTTCCGGAGCCGGTTGGCGGGTCGGGCATTGAGTGCGGCGATGGCGCCCAATAACCCGAACAAAAGCGTGGCCGCTCCCCCGCCCAGTACGGTCCACAATATGGCACGGGCATCGAAGACGAAGGGAGCTTCTAAAATCTGCCCCGCGATCACCCGCGCCGCCAGCGTTCCCGCGAACAGCGCGATGATACCGGTGGCAAGGCCTAGAAGGCCATACTCCAACACATAAACCAGGGCGATCTGGAACCGCGTGGCGCCTACCACTTTCAGCACGGTGGCATCGTAAAGTCGGGTGCGCGCGCCCGCCGCGATGGTTCCTGCCAGGACAAGAAGCCCGGCCAGGATGGTGACAAGGCTGGCGATGCGGATGCCTTGCGCCAATTGCTGGAGCAGCGTGTCCACTTGGGCGATGGCGTCCTTCACGCGCACCGTGGAGATGTTGGGGAATTTGTCGGTCACCGCCATATACATCCGGTTCTCATCGGGACCGCTGATCTTTACGGTGGCAAGGAACGAATGGGGCGCCTTGTCGATCAGTCCGGGCGAGAGCACCAGCACGAAATTCTGTCCGCCGGTCGAAAAATCAACTTTGCGAAGATTGGCGATGCGGCCGTCGATTTCGCGCCCCAGCACGTTCAACGTCATGGGATCGCCGATCTTCAGGCCCGTGCCCTTGGCCACTTCCTGGTCCAGCGAGATAAGCGTGGGTCCGTCATAAGTGGCAGGCCACCACTTCCCATTTGTAATGACCGTGCCTTTCGGCGGGGTCGATGCATAGGTGATACCGCGGTCGCCCGACAGCGCCCACTTCACCTCGCTGGCAACCTTCGCCTGGGCCGACGGCACGCCATTGAGCGAGGTG
>DATFSP010000119.1:0-6077 GCA_035262545.1 Rhizomicrobium sp.
AGACAGAGGGCGGTCGTCTCATGATGACCGGTGCCGAAGGCCAAACCCGCCTCTATGCGGATAGGAATTACGCTGTCGGGCACCTTGCCCTGGTCATGCGCGCCATAGATAAAGAAGCGGCCCGCGCGCACCGGCGGCAGACCTTGCTGGGAGAGCCTGATCCAATCCTGATCGGGCAGTAGTTCGACGACGACGGCCCGTCCTGCAATGCCGGACAGCATCGTGGCGTCCGGTTCATCCGTGTACAGAGCTTCGACCGTGGCCGAGGGACCGAACGGCTCTTCGGCGATCAACACCGCCTGCGGCTCCGACGCCAGCTCGAGCAGCGAGGCCATGTCCGAAGCTTCGCTCTTGGCCAGCATGACCCACGCTTTCCACAAGGGGGGATTGCTCATGCCCGGGCCACAAACTGGTCGATGACTTTCTTCTCGCCCGCCTTGTCGAAATCCACCGTGAGCTTGTTGCCTTCCACATAGCTCACACGGCCGTAACCGAATTTCTGGTGGAAGACGCGATCGCCGCGGGCGTAGTGCGAGGCGGAAGGATCAGAAGTCTGCACAGCATAGGCCTGTGCCTCGATCAAGGGCGGGCGGGTGCGCGCCTGGGCCCCAGCACGATTGGCTTGCGCGCGATTGGCTTGGGCTCGCTTCCAGCCGGGGCTTTCATAGCCGGAGGAAAAGGCCGGTGCGCCCTGGTTGTCGCGAAAGCCCGTCGCTCCGCCGTAGAAACCCTCATCCACCACGCTATCGACATGGGCTTCGGGGATTTCGCTCAAGAAACGCGAGGGCAACGCGCTCTGCCATGAACCACGAACGCGGCGGTTTGCGGCAAATGAAATCCGCGCCCGTTTCTTGGCGCGGGTGAGGCCCACATAGGCCAGCCTTCGTTCTTCCTCCAGCCCCGCCAGTCCATTCTCGTCCATGGTGCGCTGGCTGGGGAACAACCCTTCCTCCCAGCCGGGCAAGAATACGGTGTCGAATTCAAGACCCTTGGCTGCGTGCAGGGTCATCAGATTGATACGGTCGCCGGATTCTTCCTGGGCTAGCTCCATCACCAGGCTCACATGCTCGAGGAAGGCGGCAAGGGTTTCATACTGCTCCATCGAGCGCACGAATTCCTTGAGATTGTCCAAGCGGCCGGGCGCATCGGCCGACTTGTCGGCTTTGAGCATGTCGGTATAGCCGGACTCATCCAGCACCATCTCGGCCAATTCTGTGTGCTGCAGGACTTTGGCGGTATCGCTCCAGCGCGCGAAATTGGCGGCCAGTTCGGCCAACGCCTTTTTTGCCTTGGGCGGCAATTCATCAGTATCGGCGATCTCACGCGCCGCCGCCAGCAAGGGCATTTGGCGGGCGCGGGCAAAGGCGTGAAGGCTTGCGACGCTGGCGTCACCAATGCCGCGCTTGGGCCTGTTGACGATGCGCTCGAAAGCCAAATCGTCGTCGCCCTGGGCGATCAAGCGCAGGTAAGCCATTGCGTCGCGGATTTCCGCCCGCTCATAAAAGCGCGGGCCGCCAATCACCCGGTAGGGCAGGCCGAGCGAGATGAAACGGTCTTCGAATTCGCGCATCTGGAATGAGGCGCGCACCAGGATTGCCATGTTGCCGTAGTTGGCGCCTTGACGATGCAGGTCTTCTGCTTCGGCGGCGACATTGCGCGCCTCTTCCTCTGCGTCCCACACGCCCTGCACCTTGATCAACTCGCCCTGATCACCTTCGGTCCACAGCGTCTTGCCCAGCCGGCTCTTGTTGGCGGCAATCAATCCGGACGCCGCGGCCAGGATCACGGGTGTCGAGCGGTAATTGCGCTCCAGCCTTATCACTTTAGCGCCGGGAAAATCATGTTCGAAGCGAAGGATGTTCTCCACCTCGGCGCCACGCCACGCATAAATGCTCTGATCGTCGTCGCCCACCACGCAGACATTGCCGTGGGCAGTGGCAAGCAGCTTGAGCCAGAGATACTGCACCACATTTGTGTCCTGGTATTCGTCCACCAGGATGTAGCGGAAACGGTCGCGGTAGTCGGCCAGTATGTCGGGATTGCTGCGGAGAATGCTGAGCGTCTCGAGCAGGAGGTCGCCGAAATCCGCCGCGTTCAACGCCTTCAGCCGGTCCTGATAGTGGCGGTAAAGCGTTTTGCCTTTGCCGAACGCGAAGCCCTGGCCGTCGCTGTTCGAGAGATCGTCGGGCCTGAGACCCCGATTTTTCCAGTCATCGATCATTGCCGCCAGCGTGCGCGCCGGCCAGCGCTTCTCATCAATGCCTTCGGCGTCGATCAGTTGCTTGATCAGGCGCAACTGGTCGTCGGTATCGAGGATGGTAAAATTGGCTTTAAGGCCCGCCAGCTCCGCGTGCCGGCGCAACATTTTGGCGCCAATGGAATGGAATGTGCCCAACCATTGCATTCCTTCCACCACGCCGCCGATAAGCGTGCCGATACGCTCTTTCATTTCGCGCGCCGCTTTGTTGGTGAAGGTGACGGCCAGGATTTGCCCCGGCCAGGCGCGGCGCGTGGCAAGGATATGCGCCAGCCGCGTGGTAAGAACGCGTGTCTTTCCGGTGCCCGCGCCTGCCAACACCAGCACTGGGCCATCCACGGCTTCGACGGCTTCGCGCTGCTCCTTGTTAAGGCCGGCGAGATAGGGCGGATCGCGCGGAACGGGTTGGGACGGCTCCGGATCGCCGAAGGCCGCGTCCAGCGGGTCGGAATAGGGGTAAGGGCTCATGAGTCCGGCTATTCTAGCAGGGGCCCGCGGAAAAAGTCCTGCTTTTGTTCTCCCGCCCTGTCCCGGCTGGTTCTTCAGTCCTTTTTGCGGGCGTCCAGATCGCGTGCATCTTTTTCGATGCGTGCCTTGGCGAGGGTCTTGAGATGCTTGGGTGTGCCGTGCAGGACGCGGTTCTGCTCTGCCGTCCGCTCATTCTCGGCTTTCGCCTTGGCCTTGCGGGCGCGGTTGAGATTGATGATCTTAGCCACAGATTCAGCCCTGCTCGCGCTTTTGTGCCCGCGCATAGGCGGGCCGGTCCAGCACACGTTTGACATAGGCTTCAAGAATGTCGGTCTTTGCCAAAAGCGGGCTTCCCATGAAGAGCGCGAAGGTCGTGCCCGCCAATATATCCACGGCGGAAAATCTCTCGCCCAAAAGATAAGGTCCCTTGGCAAGGGCAGCGTTGACGAACTCCATGACCTCGGACGTGTTTACCCAGCCCGCAGTGCCGCGCGGCACCTCTTGCTTGAGGAACTGGCTTACCCAAGCGGGCTCCATCACGCCCGCGTAGTAAGCGAGCCAGGAGACATAGGGTCCCCGCAGTGGATCGCCGACCACGGGTCCGATCCCCGCCTTTGGAAATTTGTCGGTCAGATAGAGCGCGATTGCCGAGGACTCGAACACCAGAACGCCGTCGTCCAGGATGGCAGGTGCTTTACCGTGCGGATGGGGATTGGCTTCGTCGCGCATGCCGCTCCCATCGCCGCGGCGAATATTGACAGTCTTGATCTCATAGGGCGCCGCCAATTCTTCCAACAAGAAAATGAAGCGGGACGACCGCGAGCGCGGCGCGTGGAATAGCGTGATCATCCGGCAAGGTTAGATATTGGTGCGAGCCACGGCAAGGGCGTGAAGCCTTAGCGCGCTTGCCAGCGCGCGGGAACCCCGCGTCTCGTCGATGCTCCGGATCAGCCCGGCAAGGCTACGGCCGGTTTTTTTCGCCTCCGTCTCCAGCACGGTCCAGAATTCCTCCTCCAACGCCACCGAGGTGCGGTGCCCGGAAAGCGAGAAGGAACGCTTTTTGAGGTTGCCCATGCCGTTTCCGTCCTCACCCCGCGTATCGAAGGGTGGAAGCAGTACGAGAATTGTCCTCATCCTTCGACGAGTTCAGGACAAGGGCTGAATTTACTTCGGTGCGATCATATCCTCGGGCCGGACCAGCTTGTCGAATTCCTCGGCGGTCACATAGCCGCCCTTAACCGCTTCCTCCCGCAATGTCGTGCCATTCTTGTGCGCGGTCTTGGCGATCTTTGCGGCATTGTCGTAGCCGATCTTGGGCGCCAGCGCCGTCACCAGCATCAGCGAGCGTTCCAGCGCCGCTTTTATATTGTCTAGCCGAGGCTCGATTCCCACCACGCAATTGTCCGTGAAGCTGACGGCCGCGTCTGCCATCAGTCGGACGCTTTGCAGGAAATTATATGCCATCACCGGATTATAGACGTTGAGTTCAAAGTGGCCCTGGCTGTCGGCAAAGGTGATGGCGGCGTGATTGCCGAAAATCTGCACGCAGACTTGGGTCATCGCCTCGCTCTGGGTCGGGTTGACCTTGCCGGGCATGATCGAAGAGCCGGGCTCGTTCTCCGGCAGCGCCAACTCGCCCAGTCCCGAACGCGGGCCCGAGCCTAACAGGCGGATGTCGTTTGCGATCTTGAACAGGCTGGCAGCCACAGTGTTGATGGCGCCGTGACTGAACACCATGGCGTCGTGAGCGGCCAGTGCCTCGAATTTGTTGGGCGCGGTGGTGAAGGGAAGGCCGGTGATGGCGGCGATGCGCTCGGCCACCAAGCGGTCGAAACCTGCCGGCGCGTTCAGCCCGGTGCCCACCGCTGTGCCGCCTTGCGCCAATTGCATCAGTTTCGGCAGCGTCTGTTCGATCCGCTCGAGGCCGTTCGCAATTTGAGTCGTATAACCGGAAAATTCCTGGCCCAGCGTGAGCGGCGTCGCATCCTGGGTGTGGGTGCGGCCGATTTTGATGATGTCTTTCCAGGCATGGGACTTGTCATTCAGCGCATTGCGGAGCTTCGAGAGGGCGGGGAGCAGCCGATGGACGATTTCTTCCGTGCAAGCGATGTGCATCGCCGTCGGATAAGTATCGTTGGACGATTGGCTCATATTGACGTGATCGTTGGGATGGACCGGCTTTTTCGTGCCCATGATTCCGCCCAGGATCTCTATGGCGCGATTCGAGATTACTTCGTTGGCATTCATGTTGGACTGGGTACCTGAGCCAGTCTGCCAGACTGCCAGCGGGAAATGGTCGTTGAGCTTGCCTTCGATCACTTCCTCGGCGGCGGTGGAAATCGCTTCGCCCAGCTCCTTGTCAAGAAGGCCCAACGCCATGTTGGTCTGGGCCGCCGCCAGTTTGATAATCCCCAGCGCACGGACGATGGGGATGGGTTGTTTTTCCAAACCGATCTTGAAATTGCCCAGCGAGCGCTCAGCCTGCGCGCCCCAATAGCGGTCGGCCCGCACTTCGATGGGGCCAAAGGTATCTGTCTCTGTCCGGCTGGGGATTTTGCTGGTCATGGCGCCCTTGGCTTAAGAACCGGGGATCGAACCCCAGGCCCGGGTACTATTTCTTGCGAAAAGAATCCAGGCTCACGACCTCGCCGGCGGGCCCCTTGTCGGCCGGGAGCGCCGGCTCGGGAGGAGGGTTGGTCTCAGCCGGGGCCACCGGCACCATCACGGGGCCGGGGGCGGGTTTGGCCTCGCTTTCGCTTCTGAATTGCAGGCCGAATTGCACGCCCGGATCGAAGAAGGCGGTAAGGGCGCTGAAGGGAATATGCAGAGGTGCAGGCAATTTCTTGAAGGTAAGCGTCACCTCGAAATAATCGTCCTTCACCTTCAGCGCCCAATATTGGTGCTGTATGATGATGGTCATTTCGTCGGGGTATTGCTCCTTTAGGAAATCAGGAATTTCCACACCTTCGGCATGGGTCTTGAACGTAAGATAGAAATGGTGCGCGCCGATCAAGCCGGATTTCTCGATGCGCTTGAGCGCGTCGCGCACCACACCGCGCAACGCCTGATCGGTCAGAGCCTGATAGCCGATAAAGTCTTTCGCCATTAGGCTTTCAGACTAAGCGCGGGAGACGAGGAGTCAATCGCGGGAACTGTATAGATGCCGTCAAGGGCAAATTTTGGCGCAATCACGGCAATCGGGGAACCGGAAGGTTTATCAAGCCGTTGTCGATATGACGGTGACGAGGGTCAAGACCCGTGAAAATCGCACAGATAGCTCCATTGGTGGAGAGCGTTCCACCGCGCCTTTATGGCGGTACCGAACGGGTGGTATCGTGGCTGACCGAAGAAT
>DATFSP010000120.1:0-2302 GCA_035262545.1 Rhizomicrobium sp.
CGAACGCCATGTAGGACAGACCGCCATGCGCTGCGATCGGCTCCGGCTGTCCTGCCGTGCGCTCGAGCGGCGGCACATAGGCGACCGTACCGTCGTGTGGGTCCGCGACCTTGTTGTCGGCGACATCGAGCGGGCTCATGGCACACCTCCAATTGTTCCGTCCTCAACGTGGCACACAGAGCCGGCTTTTTCCAGACCATGATTTTCCGGTGATGTGAACCTGCGCTGCGCCTGCCCCGCAAGCGCCGCGCTCTTTACGGGCGTCATCCGGACCGCGAGGGCGTGACCATCCGGTCAGGCTGAAGCTTTCGAGGCGGCAGGCCGACGATCGTTTGCTCCGTTTGCAGTTCGCGATCGTCATTGCGCCGGGTAATCTGCGACCGTGTCGCGGCGAAATTATGTGCCGGTGTTTGGGCTGCTGCTTCCGGACCGGACGCGAATGGTCTGTATCTGGTGCAAGACGTCAAATCAGGAAAGGGGAGATGGAGATGAAAACTGGTGGTTTATCCGCAGATTGAATTTGGCGGCGATACAGGGGCGATCAAGGCGTTTGCCCAGGCGGCCGAAAACCTGGGTTATGACCGATGGGCGCGAACCTGAACACGGCGGACTGCCACATCGAAGCCATCAAGCGTTGGCGTGACGTCTATAACTCAGTCCGTTAGGGCTCTGCAGCGCCGTACTCTTCCCAATAAATCCGGTGAAGCCGATCTTTTTGGACGATCTGAAAGCCCAATTTATTGCAAGGGGAGTTCCGATACCCGTTTTTGGCTGGTTCACTTGGTCCAGCGGTCGAATTGGGTATGTCCACGAGGAAAGTCTGCTCACAGTTGCGGAACTCACTAACACGTTGCGTGATTGGTGCCAGTTGATGCCGCCGAGCTTCTTCGGTTCAAGCGACAAGCATAACGGCGCCGTCTTGCTCAATCATACGGCCCAGCGCCGAGGTGTTGGGGTGGCGTATCGGTTCTTAAACCGCTGATGCACTCTAGGGACACCGGCGGTCGCCGGTGTCCACCAGAGCGGAAGAACCTTCCCGAAAGGACGGCCCTCCTGAGTATTTGCTGCGCGATAAGGTCAGGCAGTTACCGGGCAACCCCGACGAGCTTGTGGCCGTCGGGGTCACGAAGATAAGCGAGATAAGCGCCATTTGGGCGCACGCCAGGCGGATCCTCGATTGACGTGCCGCCATTCGCAACGCCAGCGTTGTGCCACGCTTCCGCCTGCTTGGCATCACTCATCAGAAAGCCGATTGTGCCGCCGTTAAGGACCGTTGCCGGCTTGCCATCGATGGGTTTGGTGACCATGAAACGGCCGCCATTGTGCGAGTAAGCGAGGCGGCCTCTAGCGTCCTCAACACCAGGTTGAGCGCCCATTGCGGCAAAGAGGGCATCATAAAATTTCTTTGACCGGGCAATATCGTTGCTGCCGATCATGATGTGGCTGAACATTTCGTTTTCTCCATATGAGCATTACGCGCTCGGCGCCGCCTAGTCCCGCAAGCGGAAAGCGGCCCGCGGGCCGGACAGTATGACGGGCCGACGATCGGCAGAAGAGCAAAATCTCTCCCACTCTATCGCCAAGTGTGGTCGTCTGTAACGGCAAAGCGTTCGGGCAAAGGCGGGGGAACAGCCCGCTTCGAGGCAACTCCAGTCGAAACGGTCAAGCGGCTTTAGCGTCCGAAACCCTTCACGATTTCAGACGTTCACGTGTCGCTAAGCAGACAGCCTACTCTTGCCAGGGACGCACGAGCGAGACCGTCCCGGAACGCAGCTTTCGTGGGGCATAGCAGCGGTGTTCGACCCAACCCAAAGAGTGGCCAGGTCCGCGGGGCGGCTTACGGCCAAAGAGGCGGGACCGAGGATGTTCCCTTGTCTCGGGATTTTCCTTTGTCTCGGCGCGCCGCGTCATCCAGGGACCGTCAGCGCACGCCTGACTTCCGCCACGGCGCTCATCGTCAAAGAAATCATCGCGGCGTCCAGGGGCAGCGCCTGCGACGACATGATGGCGACGACGATCCGGTTCCGGCCGTCGACAAACACGTATTGCCCGTGAATGCCCAGCCCGAACAGCAAGGGTGCTTCATCCACATCGACGTACCACTTGTTTCGGTAGTGCATGCTTCGCCCTGGAAAGAAGGGCGCGAAAACACCCGCAGCCCAGGCTTCTTCGCTGCCGTTTAGGGTGATGTCGTCGATCCAGGCGGACGGGATGACCTGCGTGGGGCCGCAGACGCCGCGATCCACGACAAGCTGTCCGACGCGGGCGAGATCGCGGGCCGTCGCGCAAATCCCGCCCGCGC